>DDJQ01000065.1 GCA_002339125.1 Alteromonadaceae bacterium UBA2620 | reverse complement strand
TCACGATCCAGAGTTGAATCATAACCACGATAACGATCTGACCGGTACTCACCCTGCAGGTACACATTTAAATCGGCATTCACCTGCCAGGTGATATTACCGTTAGCCATATGCTCTGCAGTATTGGTAAGAGGTAAACCAGCCTCTGGCCCGCTTTTCTGTTCACTGTCAGTCCAGGTGTAATTTAAATACACAGACCAGTCTTCGGTAATGCCGTAACGGCCGGCCATTTCGATACCCTGCAGCTCTACTTCGTCGATGTTAATACGCTGGCTGTAGGTGTCGTAACCAAGCTCGTCATATTCACCCAGATTTACACAAGGGCGAACACCGCCAGTCGTGTTACAGCTTTGTACGGTATTTCCTCTGGCGATCTTGTCTTCAAAATCAGTTTTAAAGTACGTGATATTGAAGTTGTGCTCGTCGCGGCTCCAGTAAACAGCGATTTCAGAGTTAACACTGGTTTCCGGTTGCAGATCCGGGTTACCGGCAAAAGGGCTGGTGCCCTGACCACCGAAGCCAATAATACCGTCATACAAATCGGTAGTTTGCGGCGTTTTGTAACCCGTGCTCACACCACCTTTCACCGTCCAGTAGTCCGTGATGTTATACACCGCATAAATCCGCGGTGAAGTCTGACTGCCAAACACATCGTGCTCGTCGTAACGAAAACCAGCGGTCAGCGTCATGTTATCAATCACGCCCCAGTTATCCTCAGCAAACAGGGAATACATTTTTTGTTCCTGTACAGCGCCGGGTTCGCCGGACTCAAGCCCAAATACGCCGTCTTTAAGTTCGCCGTCGATAACCTGTGCACCCAGTACAAAGTTGTGATCGCCGGCTAAGTCTTCAACCGGAATATCAAAGCGTAAGTCAAAGGTATACTGACTGCTGTCGAGCGGACGTGCCGGACGCGGCAGAAAAGTTTGTTCGGCCAGATCGCGGCGCTCTTCTTCAGTCATGCCTTCGTACTCACCGGTACCATCGTACATCGCTTGTAGTAACTGACGTTCTGCCACGCTCAGCGGTAAGGTACGGCCATTATTTTGAGTATCTACGTAGGCCAGTGACGCAGCAACAGTACCAAAGTTCAGCTTACCGTCGTAAGTTAATGACCACCACTGACGGTCGAATTCCTGTTCAGCGGCATAGCCAGCACGCGGATTAACCTGTCCCCGGCGGTCCTGCCATAAACTTTCGATGCTGTCGCGGGTACCCAGCGGGTAGATAATTTCGCCGGTATCCAGGTTAAATTCAGGCGTGTTGTCGTACTGCTGATGAGAGTCATCAAAGTCGAAACCAATTTCGTGACCGTCAGCAGGTGTGTAGTTAAGGCTGAAACCGTAATGTTTGCTGTTGTTATCAACTGTACGGCCACCGCCACCAAAACCCAGCGAGCGCATATGCACAACGCCATTCGGGTCGATTGCCGGTGCCAGCTGTGGTGTAGACGCCTGCTGCTCATAAACACTACCGCGAATGCCCAGGCTTAACAGGTTTTCAATCAACGGACCGGTCACTGAGAAATCCGTAGTGATGTCGTCGCCAAAGTCATCGTTGGTTTGCAGACTGCGGCCAAAAGTAATGTTGCCGCCCCACTCACTGCGGTGCTTTTTGGTGATAACGTTAATAACACCACCCAGCGCATCAGCGCCATAAAGCGTTGACGCAGGGCCACGAATAACTTCGATTCGTTCGATAGTGTCAAGTGGTGGCATGTGATTAAACGCATTACCACCAAAGTTGTTGGGGTAAATATCACCATGGTTGTTCTGGCGACGTCCGTCGATTAATAACAAGGTGTACTCGCCGGTAAGACCACGCATACTAACGCTGCCTTTACCGGTTTTATCACGGGTCGTGCCGATATCAATACCTTCCTGAAACTGCACCGCATCGAGTAAGGAAGTAAACGAGCGGGTTTTAAGATCTTCTGCGGTGATCACAGAAATACTGGCCGGGGCTTCGGTAATTTTTTGTTCGAAGCCCGTTGCCGTCACAACTAAATGTTCAATGTCGTCACTGTCAGGCACAGCGTTCGCCAAGGCCATCGAAGCCAGACCAAACTGAATGGCAACAGCCAGACCAGAATAAATATATTGGGATTTCATGCGCTTCCTATCGAATGTCAAGATATGTGTGTTTAGGTGGCTCTGTGTTAAGAATGCGCCGCTATAATAGAACAAGAAACACCAATGTCAACACAAATGAGAATAATTACTATTTATATAATGTATTAAGATAGCGCATAGGATTTCGTTGCAGGTGAATATTGAGCAAAGTAGTCAGCGCAACAGAGGCAGACATCCAGCCTGCCATAATGTTTAAATGAATTAATGACCCGTAAGGTTATATTCCACAAACTCCCAGTTAACCAGCTGCCAGAAAGCATCCAGATATGCCGGCCTAGCATTGCGGTGGTCGATATAATAAGCATGTTCCCATACATCCACGGTAAGTAAAGGCTTCAGGCCTTCATGGGCAATCGGCGTATCGGCATTAGCGGTATTCACAATTACCAGCTCGCCTGCGGCGTTAAGCGCAAGCCAGGTCCAGCCGGAACCAAAATTGTTAATCGCCTGCTGGGTAAACTCGGCTTTAAAGGCGTCCACCGATGCCCAGTTTTCCTCAATAACATCAGCCAATTCCTGCGCCGGCTCGCCACCGCCTTGTGGCGATAAACATTGCCAGAAGAAAGAATGATTCCACACCTGAGCAGCATTATTGAACAGTGGGCCACTGGCGTCTGAGATTATTGCTTCCAACGACATATCGGCATAGGGCGTATCGGCAACTAAATCATTAAGTTTCGCCACGTAAGTGGCATGATGCTTTGCATAATGATATTCGAAGGTTTCCTGTGATATCAGAGGTGCCAGGGCATCTTTTGCATAAGGTAAATCGGGTAAAGTAAAACTCATCTTTGTCTCCTGACTCAAATAGTGGATAGCGCAAATTTGACTAGTCGACACAAATACTAAAACCTCATGTATAATTGAGGTCAATAATTATTTTTGGTGAATGATGATGCATAACACATTAAGTGTTGGCGATGTGGCCAGGCGCAGCGGTGTGGCCGTTTCTACGCTTCATTACTATGAAGAAAAAGGGTTAATTCAGAGCCTGCGCACCCAGGGCAATCAACGCCGCTACCACCGCAGTATTCTGCGCCGGGTGGCGATCATTCGTATCGCCAAACAGGCTGGTATTTCGTTACGGATCATTAAGTCGCATCTGGAAAAATTCCCTACCCGCGAAGTGTCTCCCTCTGACTGGCAGCAGATGAGCAGTGAATGGCGGGCAATGCTGAACAAGCGAATTCTAAGCCTGACCCAGCTCAGGGATAAGCTCGACAGCTGCATTGGCTGTGGCTGCCTATCTTTACGTGACTGTCCACTGCGAAACCCTGAGGATAGGCTCGGCGAAGAGGGTCCCGGGGCCAGGATCCTTGAGGAAGAGAAGCAAAATTAAACCTGTGTTTCAACCGGCGCATTTAGCCAATATCAGCGATGCCAAGTTCCTGCCGCTTACGTTTGCTAAGGCCTAGCGCCACAATGCGGTAGGACTCGCTGAGATAGTATTTTAAATCGTCATCAAGGGGGCCGGAAGTATCGGTTTGTTGGATCCACTTCATGCCGCGACTAGCCAGGTAAGGCGCAGGAATATACCCCTCGACCTGACATAAAAATTCGAAGTTAAGTGGTGAGGTTTTAAAGGTATAGGCTGGCGTGCCGGCTTTCGAGCGACTGCCTATGGCAAACACTTTACCGCCAATTTTCCAGACTTCGGAATTCCCCCATTGCACCACATGCGTGGTGGCTTTAAAGGTCCGGCAAAAGGCATTAAAGGCGTGATGATCCATGGTTAATCCGTCGTCAGAGGCTGCAGTATGCAGATTGGCTGGCAACGCTCGCTACTCAGCTGAACACGTACACCAGATTACGCCCTTCCCGCTTGGCAGAATACAACGCCTGATCGGCCTGTGAGTAAAGATGCTCCCAGTCGTAGAGCACTTCATGAGAGACTGCAATACCAATACTGACGGTAATACTAACCTGTTTATCACCCCGTTTAAATTGCAGCTCAGACACTTTGTGCCTTAGTCTGTCGGCAACGCTTTGGGCCCGCTCGGTACTGACACCAGGCAATAGGATTGCAAATTCCTCACCGCCCATACGACCCACAATATCGGTTTGTCGCAAGCCTTCGGCTAACATTTTTCCAACCCGGCTTAATACTTCATCGCCAAAAGTATGACCAAACTGGTCGTTCACTTGTTTAAAGTGATCAATATCGACCATCAGCAGGGAATGGCAGGCCTGATCATCGGCAGATAAGGATTTCGCGGCTTTCTGTACAAAGGCGCGGCGGGTAGGTAAACCGGTTAATTCATCTAAGTTGGCGAGTTTCTGCCATTGCCGACGCTGGTTCATTACATGTAGTAACGGCAACACCAACGCGGTAGCCACAGTTAGTACCAGGTGAGAAAGCAGAACAATATTGAACAAATAACGGGTATCAGAGTCCTGGGCGGCCAGCGTTTGGACCAGAATAACAATGCCTTGTAAAAACAGTACAAAAGCATGCAGCAACAGCAGTACCCGCAGAACCAGATAGACGCTTTTATAGGGAGACTTGCGCTGATAAAACAGCCCCTCGGTCATCACGAACATCAATGCCATGCCCACGGAAGCCACTACGTTAACCATCGCGGAATAGAAACCAGCAACAGTAATCAGAGCGCAGCCAACCACAAAAATACTTCTCACCCGGCGGTAAAACTTTATCGAGCCCGGTGACAACTCAAACTTATTCAGCCCGCAATAGAGCCCGAAAGAAGCCGTGAACAATAACAGACAAGCCAGTGTGTTAACGGCCTGCAACCCATCTGCAGCATGAGCAATAACAGACACACCGATACCTGCCGCAAAAAGGGCACATGAAACAGACCAGTACAGATACGACTGGTTGCGCTGTTGCGCCCTGTACACAGCGAAAAAATAAACGCTTACCAGCACGTTGATGACAAAAGCCATCATTATGCCGATGGGAAGGCCGGACGACATGAAGTATTAAATCTCCATCAGACACCAGAGTTGCAATATAGCCAAAAGTATAACAACTTGGCAGCCTGCTACCCCGCCCGATAGGTATCACGCCAGCACTATAGGTTTAACTTTTTATACTTAACTATTCACGACCGGTAGTGTCTCCCTATTACCCCCCCAGACAGAGCGGCGCCAGGTGCTTGACTACTTGCCGGTTGGCGATATTCTCAACAATCAGATTAACGCCAGTCAGAACCCGACATTATTATGCAAGTGGATGCCGTAAAAGTTCGCCGTCTGTATTTGGAAGTCGCCACCCAGATAGAGCAACAAATTCAGAATGGGCAAATTCGTCCGGGCGAACGTTTGCCTTCGGAGCGGGATCTGGCCGGTCGCTTTGAGGTTAGCCGACCTACCATTCGCGAAGCCATGATTGCACTGGAGATAGCCGGTTTGGTAGACATTAAAACCGGCTCGGGCATTTATGTTTTGGCCCAGACGGAAACACTCGTCCCTCGTAGCCTTGATGATGTTCCGGGCCCTTTTGAAATACTCGAAGCGCGCCAGTTGATAGAGCCTCAGGCTGACAGCCTTGCTGCCGCCCGGATCAGCAGCGCCATGTTTCCAGCATAGAAGTGTCCTCAGGAGAGGTAAAAACAGTTAGTTGGCTCACGATAGCCTAGCCTGCCAACCATTTGGCAAGGGGGCCTTACCGATATACAGGAGTAATCGCTGTTTTCAATGCTTATATGGTTATTAGGGATGGGGAAGCGGAAGTCTGTAGTGTGCCCCCCCTGGGGTGGCAGACTGTGCAGATAGGAGCCAACTCTTAAAACCTATCCCGTCAAAGCCTGACTGGGCGATTACATCACCGTTCAGGCAAAGTCACAGAAGGCATAAAACTGAACTTTAACTGCATATTCACCACTTAATAGCGCTTTTTAACTTCAACTTTCTACTTTTCAAGGTCATGACGGCTTATGTTATGCGTACCATTGTGGTTTAACAGTACGGCACCATTTGATTAAAAATAGTGATAGTATTCAGCCAAACCATGAAATTAATGCATAGATAAAATGATAGAACGTTTTCATCTGCAACTGCTAACAGCGGTTGATGAGTGCGGCACCCTTACGCTCGCTGCCGACAAGCTGCATCTGAGTCAGTCGGCACTGAGCCACAGCATCAAAAAGCTGGAGCAGCAGTTGGGTACGGCGGTATGGGAAAAAGACGGCCGTAAACTACGGCTCACTCAGGCAGGCCGGCAAATCCTCATCCTCGCCAAACGCCTGTTACCCCAGTTTGAACATACCGAATTGTTACTTACCCAAATCGCTAAAGGCCAGCGCGGTTCGTTGCGAATAGGCATGGAATGTCATCCCTGTTATCAATGGCTGTTAAAAGTAGTGAGTCCGTTTCTGGAAACCTGGCCAGGCGTAGAGGTGGATGTAAAACAGGAGTTTCAGTTTGGCGGTATGGGCGCTTTATTTGACTATGACATTGACGTGCTCGTTACCCCGGATCCGCTGTTCAAGAGCGGTGTAACCTTTATACCGGTGTTTGATTTCGAGCAGCGCCTGGTGGTAAGTCAATCACACCCACTGGCCACTTTGCAGCAGATAGAACCAGCGGATTTGCAAAATCAAACCCTGATCACCTACCCGGTAGAACCGCAAAGACTGGATATCTTCAGTCAGTTTCTGGCCCCGGCCGGATGCACCGTAAAACGCCACAGGCACATAGAGGCTACCGAGATCATGTTGCAAATGGTCAGTGCCGGGCGCGGTGTCGCAGCATTACCGGGCTGGCTGGTTGATACCTATGCAAGGTCGCTAAAACTGGTAAGTTTACGACTGGGCACGAAAGGGATCATGAAGCACATTTATCTGGGCATGCGCAATAATGACGTCAATATCGATTACATTGCCGATTTTGTGCGCCTGGCAAAACAAACAGAAAATCAGGTCGACGAAGGCTAATTTACGTTTAAAGCCACCAGACGAGCGGCTATTTTTGATACACTGACTGTTGTTCTAATCCACCGACTGACCCTGAAGCCATTCATCATTGCTATGAAGCAGTATCATCCTACCCGTTACGCCGGCTGGCTGGCTTGTTTTACCCTGCTGAGCTATCTGCTTTCAGCAGCAGGTCTGCTGCCTGCTGATGTCGCCACCGTCTCGGGATGGCTTACCCTGTTTACGATGTTACCCGCTGTCAAAGCGTCGGCCAGAAAGCAGTCTGTTGTATTGTTTTTACTGGGCGTAACGGGCCTGGCTACCGGCTATTGGCTGGGCGCGGAAATTAGCTGGCGAAGCGTGTTTGCAGCCAACGTACCGCTGTTAACCATGTTTGTGGCTATTACGTTCTTGTCTCTAACTAATGCGCCAGACAATGACGAACGTTTACCCACTGGCAACAAAGCGGCAGCCGTCACTGCATTTGGCACTACGTTACTCGGTGCTGTCATCAACATGTCGGTGATTTTTGTATTTGGTGACAGGCTAAAACGCGGAGGCAAATTAACCGATGCCCAGCAAATTATTCTGGCGCGCTGTTTTACTGCTGCGGCCTGGTGGTCACCGTTTTTCATTGCCACCGGTGTAGCATTGATGTATGCACCCGGCATGGCCTGGAAAGCCACGGTGGCGCCGGGGGCAATCATGGCACTAGTGGGGATTGGCTATACGCTGGTGGATGTCCATCGCAGGTCCACATCGCCGTTTGAAGGTTATCCCCTTAAAGCTGAAAGCCTGATAATTCCAGTGTTAATGGCAATAGCCGTTCTGATACTGCACCATTTTTTCCCGCAGATCCGGATTATGATCCTCATCAGTTTATTGTCGGTGCTCGGCGCTTTGCTGTTTATGCAGGAACGCCCACGACGGCTAACGTTAAAAGACTTTGTGGATAACCGGTTGCACAGTGCGGGCCCGCAATTTGCGCTTTTTCTTGCTGCCGGAGTGTTTTCGGCCGGCATTAAAGCTATGATAGCGCTGTATCCTAATCTTATCGATCTGCACCAGTTCAGCTTTGATGCCAGTATGTTTGCTGTCATTCTGGCTCTGATGATCATTGCCGGACTGCTTGGCGTGCACCCGGTGATCAGTATTGCGGTAGTCAGCCCGGTACTCCTGCCGTTAAACCCTAACACCACCACTCTGGGCTTTATGTTTCTTTCCACCTGGGCCATATCCACCGGCTCAGGGCCTTTGTCGGGAATAGGCCTTATTCTTACCGGCCGTTACGGCGCTTCCTCGCGGCGAATCATCGCTAATAACTGGCATTACATTGTCACCATGTGGGCACTTGCCTGCCTGGTGAATGCCGTATTACTAGCGTAATTTAGCGATATTGCTTCACCAGAATTTGACCCTGCCTTAAGTATCTTTGCAACACACTTTATTGCAACACTTAAGGAAACCCATGAAAAAAAACACTCTTGCCGCCACTCTGATGGCCTTTTCGTCATTGTGCAGCACAGCAGTACAGGCTGATAACCTGGATTACGACTTCGTACAACTTGGCTATGCCGCTGGCGATTATGCCGACATCGCACCATTTGACTTAAAAGGCCCTGAATTTGAAGCCAGTTATGAACTTAGCCACAACCTATTTATTACCGGTAAATACCGCAGTGCCGACGACAAGATAAGTCAGTACACGCTGGATGAAACCAACTGGCAGGCCGGCGCCGGCTATTACTACAACTTTCGCCAGGACACCGTTTTTGATGCCAGACTGTATTATGGCGAGATCGACTTCAAGCTCTCAGACAGTGAGGATTCAGCCAAAGACGGTACGCATTTTTTCAGCCTTGCCGGAAGTGTACGTCATCAGCTAACCGATGCCGTTGAATTATTTGGCGGACTGGAAGTACAAAAATGGCACAAAGGCTCAAACCAGAAAGCGTACAGACTGGGCGCTCAGTACGCTTTCGGTGAAACTAAACAGTTTGTGCTGGGCGCACAGTACACTAAATTCTCTGACTCTGAGTGGTGCAAGTTATTCGCCCGCTACGTTTTTTAATCTATTGCAGGTCGTCCTTTTGCACTTGGGCGACCTGCCCTGCAACTTTGTTTTCATACTATGAAAAGTCTTCACGTTACCATTTGGCAACAGACAGCCATTTTTGTTAAATCTGCGCGCAAAACTTCATCAATCGTGAAAAAAACTCTCAAAAAAACAGCAATTAGCAGGCTTTTTCTAGCTGGCATGCAGTTTGATAAAGCATAAGTAAGTGCTGATTAACGGTTGCCAGATACACGCCGCTTTTTAGTAAATTCGATTAACACAAAGAGGACTCTTTGATGAAAAAAACGATTATTGCTTTATCAACTCTGACCGCCCTGACATCTTTCGGCCTGAGCGCCCAGCAAACGCCCGACGAAATTAACGAGTCCGGCATTTATGTGGGCGGTAACTATGGTTATCTGCGAGTCGAAGGCGAAGATGATTTCGACGATGATAAAGATGTATGGCAGGGCATCGTGGGTTACAAGTTTAATACCTGGGTAGCAGTTGAAGGTTCTTACATAGACTTCGGTGACTATGGCTCATCTCTGGCCGGCGCCGAGACCGACGGCTACACCCTGGCCCTCAAAGGTATGGTACCTGTGGCAGGTGGATTATCAGCCTATGCCAAATTAGGTCAGCTATGGTCGGACACCGATTACCGTCTGGCTGGTGTAACAACCTCGGAAGACGATGAAAGCCTGTTTGTTGGCGCGGGTTTAAGTTACGCATTTTCGCCCAACCTGCTGGTTAACGCCGAATATGTGGTGTACGACACCGAACTCGACGCAGAGGCTGCCTTCGATGATATTGACGATACTAACTTTGAAACTGACCTGAGGCAGGCCAGTATTGGTATTGAGTACCGTTTCTGATCAAGCCGGCGAATCATTCGCCGCACTGACATCGTTGCTGCGCTGACATTGCGGGCAAAAATAAATCCTGCGGCTGCTTCGTTCAGCGCGCAGGATTGTTTCATTACAGCGCCTGCACGGCTGTCCTTCGCGGTCGAAAACCATAAACCTTTCCGCTTCATATTCAGCCGCAGAATGCAGCGCACGGACAGATGCAGAGATGGACGTAGTATAGCCTCCCGTTTCATACGAACGGTAAGTAACCTGTAACGTTTGTTCCGCCAGGTGATTGATTTGCTCATCACTCAGGTGAGCGGGCTTCTTATCAGGATAAATACCTGCAAAGAACAAAATTTCGCTGCGCAGGTAATTACCCATCCCGGCCAGAAAACCCTGGTCGAGATAAAGTGCCGCCAGGCTTCGATTGCGAAACTGCGAACTGGTTAATCTTTGTAGTATCACTTCCGGCGTGACCGTCTGATTGAGAATATCAGGGCCAAGTTTGCGTAAAAACGGATGTTCACTGAGTTTCTCGCGTGGCCACACACTGATATCGGATGCACTGTAAAGCAGTGCGCTATGCTCGTCGGTATGTAAGCCAAGACGAAGCGAGCGATTAGTTTCAGGCAACTCATCAAAAGGCACAATTACCCAGCGCCCATACAACTGATTGTGAGAATAAATACTCAGGTCGTTGTCAAAGTGCAGCAACATAGCTTTTCCCCGACAGCTCACTTGTGTTACTCGCTGGCCACTCAATTGAGACTGAAAAGGCTTTAATGACTGCAACCCGACGGTAACTTTATTGATCTTCTGGTTTTGTAAAACATTAGCTAAGGCATCGGCGCTTTGGCGGATCTCTGGGCCTTCTGGCACGGCTTATTTCCCGAAACAGCATTAAGATGTGCCTTATACGTGAAAGGGCAGGATTTTGGATGAAAGGTTCAGGCCTGCCACTGCCAGTCTTCGTGGAGCAGCCCCAGAGCCTCGACAAAGTGAAGATAGTCGGTACGCCCCATAGCCCGGGCAACCGTTTTAAACTGTGATTTTGCCTTAATGCCTTTTACCTGCAACAGTTCAAGGCGTTTATCGGCATTGCCGTCAAACTGTGAATCAAGAATTTTCGCGGCTTTGCTGTGGGCATCCCAGTATTCCAGAACATACCCAATCAGCCGTTTAAAGATCCCGGGCATTCGCTTATCTTCCAGCTGACCGGCCAGACCAGCGTTAACCACCGCTTTTTGAAATGAAGACACGGTTTCTGACTGCACCGCCACCTCAAGTGCTTCCAGTACGCGCTGGATATCTTTTAATAATTTCACATGTACCAGACTGCCATACTCACTTGCATCGAGCATTTCTATATCAGTTAGCAGCATATCCAGATTAACCAGATGTCGTTGTGTTGTTCCCATGGGCCATAACGATGTGATAAAGGCGACGCGCCGGCAAACCTGAAGAATACCACGAACTTTAACCAGGTTTCACCGGCTTTCCTTGATTCGTTATTAAAAGCCAGACATCTGAACACGCTCATGCCTGGAAAGTGACAGCAAAAAGAGTTTTAACTCTCGCCATCAATACCCTGCGCTTGTTAAAAATGTTAATTTTTTGTATCCACTCTAATTAAAAAGATAGTTTAGACTAACTTTTCTAGTTTTTGGCGCCATTTAAACTGGACAAAATAACCATTTAAAAACATATAGTTATTCATTTTTTATTTTTTCAATCAAGTGCATCTGATTTTTTAATTATGCAATTTACCTTTCCTCGTTAACACTTATAAATGTTAACAAACACTGTATTTGTACATTGTTCACATTCGAAACGAGGAAGGACAAATGAAATTGAAAAAGACTTTATCTTTGGCGGCAGCCGTGGCCATTGCGATGTCACCAGTAGTGCTAACATCCCCCGCCTATGCTGATGCTGCAGAGCCAAAAGCCAACAGTTTTTGGTGGCCGGATCAGCTCGACCTGAGTCAGCTGCGCGCCCACGGGGTAGAATCAAACCCGTACGGTGAAGACTTTGACTACGCTAAAGAGTTTAACTCACTGGACCTGGAAGCGGTAAAAGCCGATTTACGTAAAGTGCTCACCGACTCTCAGGATTGGTGGCCGGCAGATTACGGGCACTACGGTCCCTTCTTCATTCGTATGGCCTGGCACGCTGCCGGTACCTATCGTATCCACGATGGCCGTGGTGGCGCAGGTGGCGGACAACAGCGCTTTGATCCGCTGAACAGCTGGCCGGATAACGTAAATCTCGACAAAGCCCGCCGTTTGATCTGGCCTGTAAAGCAAAAGTATGGTCGTAAGATATCCTGGGCCGACCTGATGGCATTAACCGGTAACGTTGCGCTGGAAGACATGGGCTTTAAAACCTTCGGTTATGCCGGTGGTCGTGAGGATGACTGGGAGCCAGACTACGTTTACTGGGGTCCGGAAGAGAAAATGCTGACCGACGAACGTCGCGATAAGTTTGGCAAACTGAAAGGTCCTTTAGCAGCCGTTGAGATGGGTCTGATTTACGTTAACCCGGAAGGCCCACATGGTAACCCCGATCCGCTGGCAGCCGCCAAAGACATTCGCATGTCATTTGGTCGTATGGCGATGAATGACGAAGAAATTGTTGCGCTGATTGCCGGTGGTCACACCTTCGGTAAAGCCCACGGAGCGAAGAAGCCAGCTGACTGTGTAGGCGCAGAACCTGCGGCGGCCGACATCGAAGAACAAGGCTTTGGCTGGAAAAACAAATGTGGCAAGGGCCATTCTGAAGATACCACGAGCAGTGGCCTGGAAGGCGCCTGGACAGTCACTCCAACCCAGTGGACAACAAACTACCTGGATAACCTGTTTAGCTTCAACTGGGTGAAAACCAAAAGCCCGGCGGGTGCTACCCAGTGGATCCCTGATGATCCGGCCGCAGCCAACATGGTTCCTGACGCTCATGTAAAGGGTAAGCGCCATGCACCTATCATGTTTACCACTGACATCGCGATCAAAAAAGATCCGGAGTTCCGCAAAATTGCTGAGCGTTTCCGCGCCGATCCCGCGGAATACGAACTGGCCTTCGCCAAGGCTTGGTTTAAGCTGAATCACCGTGACCTGGGTCCTCGCGCTCGTTATTTAGGTGATGAGGTGCCAGATGAGGTACTGGTATGGCAGGACCCAATTCCAGAGGTTAACCATGATCTGGTTACCGATGCTGATGTACGCAAACTGAAAGCGGATATCCTGGACACTGGTTTAAGCGTATCTGAGTTAGTAAGAGTAGCCTGGGCTTCAGCTGCCAGCTTCCGCGGCACTGACATGCGTGGTGGTGCAAACGGCGCCCGCGTTCGCTTAGCGCCACAGAATGGCTGGGCAGTAAATAACCCGGCAGAACTCGATAAAGTGCTGTTAGAACTTGAACAGGTAAAGCGTGACTTTAATCGTAAGGCTTCAGGCAACAAGCGTATCTCCACCGCAGACATTATTGTTCTGGCAGGCGCTGCTGCCATTGAAAAAGCCGCAAAAGATGCAGGCCACACCATCACCGTACCTTTCGAGCCAGGCCGTATGGATGCGTCGCAAGAAATGACCGACGTACAGTCTTTTGCTGTACTGGAGCCTACTGCTGATGCGTTCCGTAACTTTTACGACCCGGAAATGAACTACATGTCACCAACCGAAATGCTGGTTGAACGGGCTGACTACCTGAATCTGTCGGTACCGGAGATGACCGCTCTGCTTGGTGGTATGCGAGCGCTCGACGCCAACTACAAAGGTATGGAGCATGGTGTTCTCACCAACACTCCGGGTAAACTGAACAATGCTTTCTTCACCAACCTGCTGGACATGGGTACCAAGTGGAATAAAACCGATGAGGAAGGTGTGTATGAAGGCGTTGACCGTTCATCGGGTAAAGCCAAATGGACTGCCACACCGGTGGATCTGATTTTTGGCTCTAACTCTGAACTACGCGCTATCGCTGAAGTTTACGCAGCTGCCGATGCTGAGCAGAAATTTGTTGCTGACTTCGTTGATGCGTGGGTAAAAGTGATGCAAAACGACCGCTTCGATCTGAAGTAATCCGTCATTAAGATGTAATAAACAGGTGGCTTTCAGCCACCTGTTTTTTTGCAACTTACTATGGCAGGTATCCGGCGACTTCCAGCACCTGTCGAACCTGCCCTTCTGTAATACCGCTTGGACAAACACCGCGATTGATCAATTCTTCTCGGATCACCGATGGATCGCAGGGCGATACCACCTCGACTTCTTTTTTGATGTACTTAGCCAATTGCTGTTGTAGTTGTCGGGTTAAACAAGACATAAATACCTCTTATACGCTTTGCCTGAGTCAGACACCATCCAGGATTGGCGAGCCAAAAGTCACTTCATTACTGTTGGACTAAACCGCTCCGCGGTA
>DDJQ01000064.1 GCA_002339125.1 Alteromonadaceae bacterium UBA2620 | reverse complement strand
TTTCTTACACTTTCGGCAGCAGTTCAAGCTATTCAGAGCCAACGCCTGCGCCTATGACCACTGCGGCACCGGCTGATTCAGATTACGATGGCGTAGTAGATTCTTTGGACAAGTGTCCGGGTACGCCTTCAGGTACTGTAGTTGACAGTATGGGCTGTAACGCCGATAAAGATGGCGACGGCGTTATTAACAGCAAGGACCAGTGCCCGAATACCCGTGCCGGTATGGCCGTTGACGGCGTAGGCTGTGCAATCGAGCCAGACTCAGATAACGACGGTGTTATCGACAGTCAGGACGCATGCCCGGACACGCCAAAAGGCGATAAGGTTCACCCTAACGGTTGTACCGTGTTTACCGATAAAGAAGTATCCATTGAGGTACGCATCCTGTTTGCTAACAATAGTGCCAATATTGAAGACACCAGCGACCCGCAAATTGTTGATCTGGCGGAGTTCCTGAACCGTTATGGCAGCACTTCAGCCACCATTGAAGGTCACTCTTCAGCGCCAGGTGCCGCACCGTACAACAAAGACCTGTCGCTGCGCCGCGCTAAAGCACTAAAATCAGTATTGGTTAACCAGTACGATATCGATGCGAGCCGTTTAGACACTGTTGGTTATGGTGAAGAACGTCTGTTAGATACAGCTAACACCAAAGAAGCACACCACATTAACCGTCGTATTGAAGTTAAAGTGAGTGAGACTATCGAAGTCCCTGCTCAATAATCTTTAACCTATACGATAAATGAAAAACGCCTGCGATTGCAGGCGTTTTTGTTTAAGGGGCGTGTTATCGGACAAGGCCAAACTGGCTTTAATCAATTCCCAAATTGGGCAAAATGGGTATACTCAATGCTACCGCTATAAGGTGACTTTATTGATTCTAGGTCACCGCCAGTTTTTGCTGGTACTTAGATGCTAAATAGGTTTGTCCGCTGACAATTTTCTGCAGTTTCTCTGCTGCAAGCCACAGCTCCTCAAAACTAATATACAGCGGCGTAAAGCCAATTCTGAGCAAGTCTGGTGCTCTGAAGTCGGCAATCACGCCGGCAGCAATCCAGGCCTGGCAAATCGCATAGGCGTGTTCATGCTGAAAAGCCAGCTGACTGCCCCTTTCTGTAGCTGCGTCTGGCGACACACAGGTAAACTCTTCATCCAGACCGCAGGCTTTAAGGCATTCCAGAAAAAACTCGCCCATGGCCATGGATTTCTGTCTCACTTGCAGCATGTCTACGTTTGACCAAAGCTTAAGTGCCGCTTCCAGCACACTCATAGCTATTACTGCCGGCGTGCCGGAGAGGTTTTGCTTCACTCCCGCTACGGGTGTATAAGCTGAGTCAAAGCTAAAAGGTGTGGCGTGCCCCATCCAGCCGCTAAGAGGTTGCTGAAAAGCACTCTGATGACGCTCAGCCACATAAATAAATGCCGGGGCGCCAGGGCCGCCATTTAGGTATTTGTAGGTGCATCCTACGGCAAAATCCACTTTGCAGTCATCGAGCTTCACTGGCAGTGCGCCGGCAGAATGGGCCAGATCCCAGATCACCAGAATGCCACTTGCATGGGCTAACTCAGTGATCCTCTGCATATCCAGCAATCGCCCGCTCCTGAAATTCACCTGGGTCAGTAACAGAATAGCGATACTTTCATCCAGTTGCGCTTCGATATCACTTTCCTCGCATAGCACCAGCTCGCAATTCGCCTCACCCAACTGTTGTTTAAGCCCCTCAATAACATAAATGTCGGTAGGGAAATTATCTGCTGTGGTTATTACTTTGTTGCGCCCTGCCTGCATTCGTAGGGCACCGCTGAGCACCTTGAATAAGTTTACCGATATCGAGTCGCAGCAAATAACCTGTCCGGGAGCGGCGCCAATAACCGGCGCAATCAGCTCGCCACACTGACGGGGCAAATCAATCCAGGCGTGTTTGTTCCAGCTGGTGATAAGGTCATCACCCCACTGCTGATTTACAACGTTGATAGCACGCTCTTTGGCAGCAACAGGTAAAGGCCCGAGTGAATTACCATCCAGATAAATGGTGTTCGCTGGAATATAGAACTGCTCGCGTAGTGGAGCGAGAATGTCTTGCTCATCGAGATTCTGTGCGATGGACAGCATCATTCAGCTCCTTCCAGTAATTGATCCAGCAACAGCTGATATGCCGGAGTCTGGCTATGCAACCAGTCGAAATGACCGGCCCCTTCGCTGATTATAACATTACTGCCCGCAAGTTGACTCTGAGTAACCGGTACGATGGCATCGGCATTGCCCTGAAGCAGAATAACCGGCGCCTCGATACTCGCAACATCCGGCGTGGCAGCCGCATATGCCTCGGCAAGTTCATCTGGCATACCGTTAAAAAATTGCGGCGTCGCCGTCTGACAACTGTTGGCCCCTTTCGCATAAGTAGCGGGATCGGTAATGGCAGCCAGGCCAATGACTTTTTCTACCGGGAACGTTACAGACTGGGCAGCCAGCAAAGCCAGATGCCCGCCTGCAGAGTGACCAGCCAGGTAAACAGGTACGTCTCCCAGAGCTTTTTCATCCAGCCATTGTTTAACTGCCGGCAAGGCCTGTTGAATATCGGTTAGCGTGCCTGGCCAGCCACCACCAGCATCGCCTGTCCGGCGATACTCAATGGCAAAGGTAGCCACGCCCTGTTTTGCCAGCGCCGTGAACAGGCCCCGGGCATGGGTGTAATCATAAGCATTCAGCCAGCAACCACCATGGATAAAAACAAGTACACTTTGGGTTTTGACCTGAGCCGGCCAGTAGTAAATACGTTGCAGATTAGTTTCTGCGTAGGTGATGTTAGACGCCGCTATCTGATAGCGCTGACTAATCACTTCACCGTACGGCACATTCTTAGGCTTATCCGCTGAACGTTGCGGGCTTGTCTGACAGGCCTGTAGAACCACCAGTGCCGTCAGCAGGCTAATTATTCTTATCATAAATGGCTTCTCTTCTGCTCTGTATTTGATTCTCACGGTACCCCCTGGCTTTTCGCGGGGATTAAGCGGTCATCAGCGTAGCGGCTAATGGCGACGGGTGCAATATACGTGGTCAGTGGAAGCGTGGCTCAGTAAGCGAGCAAATAACAGATAAAAGCTTGCGCATAGCCACTGCTGATAGCACTGTAAATAGCTAAGGCGTTCTGCGACAGGCTTTAATGTCCTGAAGTTTAATACTCGTCAGGTACAGCAGGACCGGCGTAATTATCGAAGCGCGAGAACTGGCCCTGGAAGGTCAGGCGACAAGTACCGATAGGACCATTACGCTGCTTACCGATGATGATTTCGGCCACGCCTTTATCTTCACTGTTTTCGTGATACACCTCGTCACGATAAATGAACATGATCAAGTCGGCATCCTGCTCAATCGAGCCCGATTCCCGCAGGTCCGAGTTAACCGGCCGTTTATCGGCCCGTTGTTCCAGGCTTCGGTTAAGCTGAGAAAGTGCTATTACCGGAATATTAAGCTCTTTAGCCAGCGCTTTAAGTGAGCGTGAAATCTCTGCAATTTCCAGCGTCCGGTTATCGCTTAAGGAAGGCACCCGCATAAGTTGCAGGTAATCCACCATGATCATGCTCAGCCCGCCCCGTTCCCGGGCCAGCTTTCTGGCGCGGCTACGCACGTCCATTGGCGTCAGACCAGACGAGTCATCCACATAGATATTGTCTTTTTCTTTGAGCATCGCCATGGTGTTTGAAATACGCGCCCAGTCCTCGTCGTCGAGCTGTGCGGTACGGATTTTGGTTTGATCCACCCGGCTGAGTGATGCCAGCATACGCATCATGATCTGTTCCGATGGCATCTCTAAACTGAATACCAACACCGGCTTGTCCTCCGCCAGCATGGCATTTTCTGCCAGGTTCATAGCAAAGGTGGTTTTACCCATTGAAGGACGAGCGGCAACGATGATCAGATCGGAAGGCTGCATACCACTGGTTTTTTTATCCAGATCGGAAAACCCGGTGGTCACACCAGTTACTTCCCGGTTGTCTTTAATTAGTGCCTCAAGACGGTCGATAGTTTTACCCAGCACCGACTCAATGCTCTGAGGTCCTTCAGAGGCCCCGGTGCGCCGTTCAGCAATCTCAAACACCTTGCTCTCGGCCATATCCAGAATATCGGCGCTGTCGCGGCCTTCCGGATTGTAGCCCACTTCGGCGATTTCGTTGGCTACGCCAATCAACTCCCGGGTGATAGCCCGTTCACGGATAATCTTTGCATAGGCGGTAACGTTGGCTGAGCTTGGCGTATTGCGGGCCAGTTCACCTAAATAGGCAAAGCCACCTGCGTCTTCAAGCTGATCGTTATTTTCAAGTAATTCAGATACAGTAATCAGGTCAACCGGCTGACTCTGCGCCAGCAAATCAAGGATCGCCTTAAACACGATTTGATGGGAGCGGTTATAAAACTCGGCATCAGTTACCAGTTCAGACACCTTATCCCAGGATTCCGGATCGATAAGCATACTGCCCAGCACAGCCTGCTCAGCTTCAATGCTGTGCGGCGGCACCTTGAGTTTTTCTACGCTTTTATCGGAACTGGCCGGAACAACTTTCACCTGACGATATACCTGAATAATTTGCAAGGAGGTTATTATGCGATATTTAGCGCCTGCTTGCATCGTTTGTTAAGGGAAAATGATCCTTTATCATGGCGAAGCCTATATACTAAAGTTCAAAACAAAGGCCGCTCGCCAAACAGGAGTGTCATGAAGAAAACGTCGTTATTACTGCTAATTTCCGGGCTTGTATCAATCTGTGCGAATGCCAGTGAGACACTGGTAGCGCTGGAGAGTTATCCCGAACCAGGCGCGTCGCGCCCGATGCCAGAATTTAAAGTGGATGCAAGTTGGCCTGATTTACCCGATACCTGGATAATCGGTCAGGTGCCGGGGCTGGCAGTGGATAAGGCCGACAACCTGTGGCTGTTACACCGCCCCAACTCGCTGAGCCCGCTGGATTTGGCACTGGAACAAACGCCGCCTACCGGCGTTTGCTGTGAAGCTGCTCCCCATGTGGTGCAAATCTCCCCCACCGGACAAGTGAAAAACAGCTGGAGTGGTGAGTCCATTGCGCCGGAGATTGACGGTGTTAACCAGTGGCCACAAACCGTGCACGGCTTATTTGTCGACGACAACAATACAGTTTGGCTGGGCGGCAACGGCAAGGGCGATCACGTGGTACTGAATTTTACGGCGGAGGGTAAATTCATTCGCCAATTTGGTACGCGCAACAGTACAGAGGGTAACCAAAGCAAAGAGTCGCTGGGTAATCCTGCGGATATCTATCACGATACCCATACCAATGAAGTCATCATCGCCGATGGCTATATTAATAAGCGTATCATTGGTTTTAACACCAACGACAATGCGTTTTCACAATATTGGGGCGCCTATGCCTCCATCCCCGGTGGCGGCACCCGCGCAGGGGACTTTGATGTATCACAGGCCACCGCGGGGGCTGATAACATCAACACCGATGCACCTAACTTTGGCGATATAGTACACTGCGTGACAAAGTCAGATAATGGCATGATTTACGTATGCGACAGGCGCAATAACCGCCTGCAGGTGTTTAAAAACGATGCCAGCGGCAAGGCTGTTTTCGTGCGGGATGTAGTGATCGCAGGTGACACCATGGGCCTTGGCACTGCTACCGATGTAGCGTTTTCTCCAGATAACAAGTACATGTATGTGGCCGATATGATGAACGGCCGTATCTGGGTACTCTGGCACGACACCTATGAAGTACTTGGCAGCTTTGGCCGCCCCGGCCGTTACCCCGGTCAGTTTACCTGGTTGCACAGCGTGGTGGCAGATAGCAAAGGCAACCTCTATACCTCGGAAGTCTCCACCGGCAGACGGGTGCAGAAACTGGTGCTTATGCCATAAACCATTCACGCGGAGGCAGAGCCAAACGAAGGCTCTGTCTTAGCGTCCTCATCGATTCTCCGCTCAGATACAAAGAAACCCTCTCCTACTTCCCGCAATCAGCTCTCCCAGGTTTATGATATGGTGGTATTTTCTTATTCACTTATCCATCAGAGACCACACAATGAAGTATCCATGGGCCATTCATTTCCTCGCCTGTATCGCTCTCTTATCCACCGGTGTCTTGCATGCTGAGCAACTGCGGGCCAGAGACTTAAACATCAAGCCCGGTGTTTTACCCGCAGGTAAACTCAACGCCATTACAGACGTAGTCGGTGTCAAAGTAGGACACGTAACCTTGCATCAGGGCAAAGCGCAACACACAGGCGTGACCGCGATCATTCCGGCCAGTGGCAATTTACGCCACAACAAAGTGCCTGCGGCGGTTTTTGTGGGAAACGGTTACGGCAAAATGGCCGGCATCAGCCAGATACAGGAACTCGGTGAAATCGAAACACCCATTGTGCTCACCAATACCTTAAATGTAGCCGAGGGCATTGCAGGCGTGGTGGAATGGACGCTGCAACAGCCTGGCAACGAGCAGGTGCGCTCAGTGAATGCTGTGGTGGGTGAAACCAACGACGGCTACCTTAATGATATCCGCGCCAGATACGTTACCCGACAACGTGTTATTCAGGCCATTGAAAATGCTGATAGTGGCATTGTTGCAGAAGGCAATGTCGGCGCAGGCGCTGGTACCCGTGCGTTCGGTTTTAAAGGCGGCATTGGTACCAGTAGTCGTGAACTGCCCGCAAGCCTGGGTGGCTATACCCTTGGTGTACTGGTACAGAGTAACTTTGGCGGCATTTTGCAAATCGATGGTCAGCCGATAGGTGAAAAGCTGGGCCAGTATTACCTGTCAGATGCGCTCAATAATGATAGCTCAGCAGACGGCTCGATTATGATTGTGGTGGCTACCGATGCGCCGCTGTCAGACCGTAACCTCTATCGTCTTGCTAAGCGGGCTATGGGAGGCGTGGCGAGAACCGGCGCCAGTCTGACTAACGGTTCCGGCGATTACGTTATCGCGTTCAGTACCGCCGAGGCTCTGCGCCGCAGCGAAAAAGACAGTACTCATCTTGCTCCGTCTTTGTCGAACAACGAAGTATCGCCGTTGTTTCAGGCAGTGATAGAAGCCACCGAAGAGGCTATTTATAACAGTTTGCTGATGGCCGAAGATGTAGACGGACATCGTGGTAAAACTCATTCGTTACCCATCAATAAAGTTAAAGCTGTGCTAAGTCAGTAACCCGCTGCAGACTTTAAGCGTCTCATTTCATGTGCACTTTGCCGCCTATCATTTTGTAGGCGGGCACGCCCCGAATAAGGGTATCCCGGGCAAATTCCTGACCACAGCCAGGGCAGTGACACGGAGTTGTGGTGTGATCTTCAACAATTCGTTCCTTGAAGCACTTTACCAGTGCGCCCTTACCGCCCTTTCGATACTTAAAAAGCGGCGTCTTGCATTGTAAACAGGAAATCTGGACGGTTTTAACCGGCCCTTTTTTATTTGGTTTTGCCATGAAGTTGTGAAGTGGTTAACAAGGCTGGTCAGGGTAACAAAGATTTCCGTTGAGGTCCGGGGGGGCTAAAAAAAAGACTCATTTGGTTGAACCTGATTATTTATGAAATATGCGCCTAATAGCACTTCCCCCATATGTTGTAAATTGGAAGTACTGGCCGCCAGCGCCCAGTCGCACGGCAGCACCGTAACCTTCATCGGAGCACTATTTTTACCAGTGCTCCGAATGTTCTACTTTTCAAATTACTACATTGATGGTGGGTTTATTACCGGCATAGTGTCACAAGTAATCGAATTCACATAGATTGGACGACTACCAATCATTTCAATAGCAATCACATAAGTGGTACCGTCTTCTCTGGTGCCGGTTGTCACCAGATATTCATTATCCCTGCCTATGAGCTGTGATACCGTTCGACACTGCGACCAACGTCCAAACAAGGCTCTGGCTTCAGCGCCAGACGATCGGGTCGAACCATCATCAGCGATGCCGGAAGCACCGTTGGCTGCAAAATATCCCTCAAATGTCCGCCCCTGAGACGTTGTACTTCTCTGCATGTCTACCGACTTTGCTGGAGTAGGACCTGTAAACACAATTGTTATGACTAAAAGTGAACCATCTTCAAATTCAATGACTAATGGTACAGTCATTAAATCTTCGTAATTGACAGAAACAACAACATTCGCCAACGAGAATGACAAATCAACCGATATTTGGTTTAGATAATCAACATTGCTGTCGTATTCATACACGCTATCGATAATCCCATTAATCAATGCCTCGCAGCTTGAAGCAACCTTGTAGGCAATGGCAGAAGGGCAATCTACGCTGCTATAGCCTGATCCTGAATTAATTCTGCTCTGACCGGGTGTAAGATTTTCAATATTAATATTGTTACTATTCACAATATTAGCTTCCGATATTTCCTCAAAACTCAGCTTTTCCCGAAGCGTTCTATGCAGCCCATCAACGGTGATAAAATCACTAACGATATTATTCAGTGAAGCCGGTGTTGGCTGCGAGGTAACGGTCACCGTGCCGAGCATATCTTTACTTGCCAGGTAGTAATCAGATGTGCCACTTTCAACATCGATTATAAGTATTGTTGCGGATTGCAAAGAGGGTGACGTATTCGAACCGCAACTCGGATCATTTGGGTTTTGCTCACATTCCCAATTTTGGGTATCGCCGATTAACATATTACCAAGCGCTTGTATGTATGAGTCGTCATACATCGAACAGGCACTCTCTCCACCGTTAATAACGGAGTTACAAACAATGAGTTGGTTTACCAGTGGTTGAGATAATGACTGAGTTTGCTCGGCAGCAGTGTTTGCGGAATACAACACAGCATGGATGAAAGCCAGTAAAGTTATGAGTTTTTTTACCATGTTAACATATTCCTTTATGTAAATTTGATGAAATTTAAGCATAACACGCTGTTTTTTTTAAATCAAATTCCCCATCAGTGTCAGGTTAACCGCCAGGGTCGGTTTAAATTACTCAGGCTTGCTGTGGTGCTCCCGGGAGACATTTCTTATCGTCATACCGGCCACCGCGCCGGTATCTTCGTAACAACCTAGCTGCCGGCAAATGTTTGTTTGGATGAGTAAGCCTGTTCAGGAGATCCCGGATAAGTGCTTCGCACTTTCCGATGTATGGACTCCTCCCTCCGAGGGAGGTAGGTTATTTCTTGCACAAAAAAACCGGAGTCCATACATGTATCAAGATAACGTAATTGCCCTGGATTTAGCAAAGAATGTTATTCAGGTTTGTATTTTAGATAAGCAAAAC
>DDJQ01000029.1 GCA_002339125.1 Alteromonadaceae bacterium UBA2620 | reverse complement strand
CGGAGCGGTTTAGTCCAATGACCATTTTCAGTCTCGGCAGCGGCTGTTTTAGACTCCAATGAGCGAATAGCGGAAATCACATGGTCAGATTGGATTCGTCCGCTCAAGACAAACATCGACCTTACGATGTTACAATCAATATGTATCACATACTGCTTTTGTTTTTCTGTACAGCTCTTTTGATCTCGCTGTAAGCGAACTGGAATTGTTGTACCTCGCCGTGATCACTCTGCAGCCGTGCTTCAATGAATTGATTAATGAATCTGGCTTATCTTTGATTAACGCTGCAGTAGCAATAGGTCTAGCATCATCTTCAAGAAGGTAATAACCAGCTGTGCCGCTATAATTACCAACTTCAGTATTGCTTTTAATTTCTTCACTTGTACTATTTTTAACTTTTGGTAGCGAATTTATACTTCGTGTTTGTTGTGGCTCATCTGAAGTAAAAAACAATAAATATAAAAGAATTGCTAGAGCAACAATAGTTGATAGTGCAAAATAAAACTTAAAAGTTTCAATTTTTTTTAGATATTGGTCACATCTAGCACAGTTGCCATGATGTTTACTTGCTGTTGACGGTAAAATTCTCTTGTTGCAGGTTTTACATTTAACCTTTTCAGTAACTACTTCATGACTTTTAGGTTCATTGCTTTTGGGTTTATCTCCCTCCAATTCACGAGAACAAAAACGACAAACCACAGCAGCAGCTTTAATACTTTCAGCACAATATGGACAAACTTTAGTTTCAAAACTATCAACCATGATGCATCCCTAAATCATTGATTTTCATAAAACTAAAGAAAAATTCCAATCTATAAAATATTTGATTTTTATTTTTCTCTTTAGTGACAATAGCAACATTACCATAACAGTAATTAACATCAATTTGAAGCAGGTAACGTACAGAGCAGCCCGAGAGGCCTCATACCAAGATATCCGCTCCTGACCATTTTCAGTCTCGGCAATGACTGTTTAAGACTCAAATGAGCTAGTAGCGGACGTTTTCCAAACCTTAGTTAGACAACTGCAACAAGGCCATTTCGGTCATTCACCAAGTGGCATCGATGCATCATTTCAAACCTTTTGAGCAGTATTCTTGATAAGAATTTTTCGGTCAAAATAACTTGCTTGAAAAAAACATTTGGCAAGGAAGTCATTGTTAGCTAAGCAACACTTTTCGTATCGACGAAATCGTCCCGAGAATACTTTGCTGTATCAACTTATTGAGTACGGTGAAATTTGCCAGCGATATCAAAGCCACCATCACATTTTTACATGTACAGGCCAGCTATCCCATTCCCTATGCTGGCTTGGGCGAGATCACCGACTCCTATGCCTATCGGGAACTAGCTCAACGTATCGTAGCGGCGGTAAAAGAAGTTATCAACGCTGCCACTCAAAAGGCCAAAGCTGCAGCCGTAGGATGTACTGGCATTGTGGTCAGAAACAGTAGTATTTCCACCGCTGTCATCGAGCAAGCCAAAAAGTCCAGCTGCAACCATGATTTACATGGCCTCACATGGCCGGGATAGCGTGAATGTGCTAACTTTAGGCTGTGAAACGCAGCATGTATTAAGTCGCAGTACGCTGCCAGTTCTGGATTATAAAGAGCCCTCTTAATAAACTTAGCAATAAAAAAGCAGTTAAACGGGCGGGGTCTGCAAAACGTCAACACACTGGACAGATGAGTTGCTTGTGGCGCCTGCCTTAGGAGCGTTATAATCGAAAAGTAGATGGTAATGTTTTCTCTACCGTTTAGCTCATCTACATGATTTGCAACATGAAACAGGCTAGACTCCATACCATCAGGACTGCATTCTCACTTTTTGGAGCTTCATATGAACAGGAAGATTCTGCTCACCACTTTTCTTGTAGTCATTGCTGCAGCAGGCATCGCACTTTGGTATTTTCTTAAGGCCCCCGCACTTCCTGACGGGCTGTACAGTACCAATGGCCGCCTGGAAGCAGAGCAGGTTCAGGTGGCAACTAAAACCGCCGGACGAGTTGCTGAAGTCTTGGTAGAAGAAGGGCAGCTAGTCCACGAGGGTGATGTCCTGGTAAGAATGGACAGCCAACAGTTACTGGCTCGCGAGCGTGAAGCTCAGGCACAAATCAAAGCGGCGGAGCTGGCTTTTGAAGAAGCCGATGCAGGCATTGAGCAGCGCCAGGCATTACTGACGCTGGCAACTCGTGAGCTGGAACGCACAAAATCTATGATCGCTAAAAAAGTGGCTTCACAAGAATCACTGGACCAAGCACAAACGCAGTATGATTCGGCTAAAGCCGCCCTGCGTTTAAGTAAAGCTACCGCTGAGCGCGCCAAAGCCAGCATTGATGCTACCGAGGCTTCATTAGCCGAATTAATGACGTTACTGGAAGATACCGAAATTAGAGCGCCCCGTGATGGTCGGGTACAATATCTGCTGGCCCAGGCAGGTGAAGTGCTGTCAGCCGGAGGACGAGTGGTAACGATCTTAGATATCAGCGACGTGTATATGACCGTCTTTCTGCCAGCCGAAGTGGCAGGCAAGCTGACGTTGAATGATGAAGCGAAACTCATTCTTGATCCCTTGGCTGATTATGTTGTTCCGGCGCGAGTCTCCTTTGTGGCCGCCGACGCCCAGTTTACGCCCAAGTCGGTCGAGACCGCTGAACAGCGTAATAACCTGATGTTCAGGGTAAAACTCAGTATCGAGCCAGCCCTGCTTAAACGCTACGAAGACATGGTAAAAACCGGTGTTCGGGGTGTTGGCTATGTGAGAACGTTCCCGGCTATCCCCTGGACCGAAGCGCTAAGCAAACCATTACCGGCCCCCGCTACTATCAGCGAGTAAACCATTCAACGCGGAGTAAGGTATGACTGAGGTCGCTCGTATTTCGCATCTGACGCACCGGTTTGGCGAAACCGTAGCAACGGATGATATTAGCTTAAACGTGCCTGGTGGTGTAATGGCCGGTTTTATCGGCCCTGACGGGGTGGGAAAATCAACCTTACTGTCAATTATTTCCGGCACCCGAAAAATTCAAACTACAGCCAGTATTCCATCCGAAACAGAAACTACCTTGGTAGAAGTGCTTGGTGGCGATATGCGCGATAATGCGCATCGTCGCCAAAGTCAGCCACGCATTGCTTATATGCCCCAGGGGCTGGGGAAAAATCTGTATCCCACTTTAAGTGTGGAAGAGAACCTCAATTTTTTTGGCAACCTGTTCGGCCAGAACGCAGAAGAACGTTCGCAACGAATACTGCAACTCACCAAAGCAACCGGTTTAGACCCTTTTCTGAGCAGACCGGCCGGAAAACTCTCCGGCGGAATGAAACAAAAACTCGGCCTGTGCTGCGCGCTGATCCACGATCCCGACTTACTCATTCTGGATGAACCCACAACCGGGGTCGATCCTTTGTCACGTCAGCAGTTCTGGCAACTGATTAGCAGCATCCGCAAGCAACGACCACAAATGAGCGTCTTAGTCGCTACTGCGTACATGGAAGAAGCCCAGCAGTTTGACTGGCTGGCTGCTATGGATGATGGCAAAGTGATCGCTACCGGCTCACCACAAGCCCTGCTGGAACGCACCGGCTGTGACACTCTGGAAAGCGCGTTTATCTCATTGCTCCCAGAAGAAAAACGGGCCGAGCATCATGAAGTTAAAGTGCCTCCAATGACTGACTGTCAGGGGGAGCCCGCCATTCAGGCATCGCATTTAACCCGTACCTTTGGTGACTTCACCGCAGTAGATGATGTTTCCTTTGAGATCCAGCGCGGTGAAATTTTCGGCTTTCTTGGTTCAAACGGTTGTGGCAAAACCACCACGATGAAAATGCTAACCGGCTTACTGCCGTTCTCGTCCGGAGAAGCCCGCTTATTTGGTCAGTTACCCGAACCGAATGATTTAGCAACCCGCAAACGTGTTGGGTATATGTCGCAAAGCTTCTCGTTGTATGCTGAGATTTCTGTACGACGGAATCTGGAGCTTCACGCCAGGTTATATGCACTGGACGAACAAGCGTCAACCAACCGAATCGACGAAGTCATGGATGAGTTTGGTTTGCGGCATGTTGCTGAACAGCAACCGGCCAGCCTGCCGTTAGGGATACGTCAGCGTTTGCAATTGGCGGTAGCGGTATTGCATAACCCTGACATTCTGATCCTCGATGAGCCAACCTCCGGGGTGGATCCGGTCGCGCGCGACCAGTTCTGGGCGCATTTGATAGACCTATCCCGAAATAAAGGCGTCACTATCTTTATTTCAACTCACTTTATGAATGAAGCTGAGCGTTGTGACCGGGTATCACTAATGCATGCAGGTAAAGTGCTAGCGGTAGGTAAACCCGCCGAACTCGCCCGGCAGCGCGGCAATGATACCCTGGAAGAAGCCTTTGTTGACTATCTGAAAGAAGCCGCCGGTATCGAAGATGCTAAGCCTGATGAATATAGTTCCGAACAGTTGGATAATCCGGCTCAGCAGAGCGACAGTGGTATACAAAAGCGGGGGTTTAACCTGCGTAGATGGTGGGCCTATGCCTGGCGCGAAGCGCTGGAAATTCAGCGTGATCCGGTACGCCTGGTATTTGCTTTGCTGGGACCACTGCTGCTGATGGTGACCTTTGGTTATGGCATTACCTTTGATGTGGAAGATATTCGCTATGCGATTATCGACCATGATCAATCACGGGAAAGCCGTTTACTCACCGAGGGATTGTCGGGCTCCCGCTATTTTGAGCAAATGGCAACACCGGCTTCTCACGAAGCAGCGATTGAACAAATGCGCACTGGGCAACTCACTCTGCTGATTGAGATCCCACCTCAGTTTGGTCAGCATTTTATTCGCGGTTGGGAACCTGAACTTGGTATCACTATTGACGGTGCGATGCCTTTTAAGGCCGAAACCTCATCAGGTTATGTGCGTGGTTTACTGCTACAGGAACTCCAGCAAATTTCAGCTGAAAATTCGCAACCTGCCAGTCTTACCTATCCGGTGGATGTGCAAAACCGGTTTGAATATAACCAGGCCTTTAAAAGTGTGTACGCCATTGTACCGGGTGTGATCATGCTGATGTTAGCGCTGATCCCGGCGATGATGACTGCCGTGAGTATCGTTCGTGAAAAAGAAACCGGGTCGATTGCCAATTTCTATGCTACGCCGGTATCGCGACTTGAATTTCTGTTGGGTAAACAAGCGCCCTACGTTGCCATTTCCTTTGTGAGTTTTATTACCCTGCTGATCCTGGCGGTAACCTTATTTGGCGTACCGGTACGGGGCAATATTCTGGGCCTGGCGCTGGGTGCTTTGCTGTACGTTACTGCCACTACGGGATTTGGCATGGTGATATCCACTTTCACGAAAACCCAGGTTGCTGCGATTTTTGCCTCAGTGATTTTAAGTATCCTGCCTGCGGTGAATTTTTCCGGACTACTCACGCCGGTGTCGTCTCTGGCAGGGCCGGGATACCTGCTGGGCTTAATGTTTCCTTCGTCCTGGTTTCAGCAAATCAGTATCGGCTCTTTTACCAAGGGACTTCATTTTAATGAACTTTGGCAAAACCATTTGATGCTGGGTGTATTTGTACTGTTGTTTACCAGCTTTGCCTGGCTTGGATTAAAGAAGCAGGAGGTCTGATGAATATTAACAATGTGTCGGAACTGGGTTTAAAGGAACTGTTCAGCCTGCGCTCTGATCCGGTGCTGGTGCTGCTGATTATTTATATTTTCTCGGTATCCGTGTATGCCGTTGCCAAAGGCGTAAATTATGACGTGGATAATGCCGCCATTGCCGTGGTTGATGAAGACCACTCGGCCTTATCGCGCAATATCACCGCTGCATTTCTGCCACCGCAATTTAAAACACCTGAAGCCATTAGTGCAGCCGATATAGAGCAACAACTGGATAACGGTAAGTTTTTATTTATTGTGTCTTTTCCACCCAATTTTGAGAAAGATGTATTAGCCGGGCGGCAACCACAAGTGCAGGTTTTGATCGATGCCACGGCTATTGCTCAGGCGGGCAACGGCGCAAATTATATACAAGAGATTATTCAACGGGAGGCACTCAGTGCCCTTTCACCGGGCACGCAATTGGACAATATGCTGCCGGTAAAAACCCGTATTCGCAAATTATTTAATCCCAATTCCTCATCGGTTTGGTTTAACTCGCTAATGCAGGTGATAAACAGTATTACCATTCTGGGGGTGATTCTGACCGGGGCAGCGCTTATCCGTGAACGGGAACATGGCACAGTGGAACACTTATTGGTTATGCCCGTTACTCCAGCGGAAATCATGCTGGCAAAAATCTGGGCGAACAGTTTGGTGATCCTTATAGCGTCAGTGCTATCCCTGCAACTGGTGGTTACCTGGTGGCTGGATGTGCCGGTACAAGGTTCAATCTTACTCTATGTAATTGCCTGTATACTGTACTTATTTTCGGTCACATCCCTGGGCATTATGCTGGGTATTATCACCAACTCAATGGCCCAGTTTGCATTACTGCTTATCCCGATTGTTATCATGATGTACCTGCTTTCAGGCGGCACTACGCCACAAGAAAGCATGCCGCTCTTTTTACAACGTGTGATGATGTTTTCGCCGTCTACCCATTTCGTTTCTCTGGCGCAAAATATACTTTATCGTGGTGCAGGCTTTAACAGCGTCTGGCCCGAGCTGGTAATTCTGGCCAGCATAGGTGCCGTGTTTTATTCCATTGCTCTGGCTAAATTTCGCAAAGCCATTGTAACCATGGGTTAGGCAGTCTGAATTATCTCTATGATTATTAGCCGATTACCATAGAACCAAAAACAACCCAGTCGACCAGAACTTGTTGTTTAGTGTCAGATTTATAATTGAGTACATTGAAGAATGGTCTCAGGGTAAGGCACAATGAACTGTGAAGGGAGTGCAATGCTATCGTGATTACCGTGACCGGCATGGAATAATTATGCAACTTTTGCAACAGGCCCAAATCACATTACGGGAAATCAGGCAAGCACGTGCCATGGCAGCTCAACATGCCCAGGCCAGGCGCAATCCACCGCCGCTGCCGCCACTTCGTGCGACTTTACTTCTTGTGTGATTTTTCAACTTACTTCCCTTTAAGATTTAATCCTTTGACCAAAAGCAGAAATCATCAGATTTAACGAAAAAAGTTAAGGCAGAGTAGTGTCAATTTGACAGTTGATTACTTTTAACTTTAAGAAAAAATCTCGCGCTGGCAGAAAATCTCGTTTTGTGTGGCAATCATCGTGACTGCCGCATGAAGAAAAAGTCTTGCCTGCTAACTAAATATCAAGCGATTCAGCAATATCCAGAGCATTATCAACTTCAATCCCAAGGTACCTCACGGTGCTCTCAAGCTTTTTATGACAAAGTAGCAACTGGCCCGAAGCATGTCATGGGCGCAAAGTTTGAAGAGAGTGTTCAATATTGATATTACCATTTGCGAGGCTTGAACGAAGACGAATGTCAAGATAATCGCCTGCATTACAGCGCCTGCAACCATCCGAAAGATGTCAACACATTTGGATGAACAAGATTCACCGATTACCGCCAATTCGTGCAGAGCGCCACCACTTATTGAGTCAACACAAATAACAACAATTGACGAATACGTTATTCAAAGAGATTTCAACTTTGGCGCTTAAGAACCCCATCACCCGTTGAGCTTGAACATTAACTTGTTGGGGCACTACCTTTGACACATCACGAAAAACATTTCAGTACCAATAGCCAGCACTCTTGGGGATCTGATGGATATTTAGTTCACGTCTTTTTTGCAAAACTTCAATTTGCAGTACACGAAACAAGCCTTGAATTCAGCTGTCATAGCGGGTAGTACATAGCGTTAATTTTTCTTATGCTCCAAGAGGGATGATCAAGCCACTGCTTTCCGCTAAAGGTATGAACTTGTCGGGGAATATCATTGAGCCGTCTTTCTGAGGCCATCTCAAAAGCGCCTCTACGGCTTGAACCTTGTTAGAGGCAAGGTCTATCAATGGTTGGTAGTAGACCTCGAATTCATTGGCATGTACGGCCGGGCGCAAACGCTGAGTAAGTGTGAATCTTTCATCGTTTTCTTCGTCAAAGCGCACGTCATAGTATTCGTATCTATTTCTGCCGTTGCGCTTCGCTTCGTACATGGCAATATCCGCTTTTCGGCACAGCTGCTTAAATTTAATTCCGTCATAATGCGCTTGTGCCACACCAATTGAACCCGATACTACCACTTTGGTTTGCAGCACTTCGAACTCGTTCGAACACCACGTAATTAAGTTCTTACATAAGTCATCAATTTCAGATTTGTCTGATATTTCTGGCGCCAACACAATAAACTCATCGCCACCGAAGCGAATTAAACTTTGCTTTGTGGATAGGTGGTCGGTGATTGTTTGAGATATTTTTTGAAGAAACCGATCGCCCGCAGCATGGCCAAGAGCGTCATTCACGGGTTTAAAATTGTCTAAGTCTATAAACAGCAGCGCGAGCTGAAGCCCTTTTTCTTCACTCTCGCGTAGCTTTTCGTTGAAAAGTCGTTCGCCCAAAATCCTATTTGGCAAGTTTGTGAGCGGATCGTGATGTGCTAAGTGCTGGATATGTGCTCTATTTTGCTCAACTTTAGACACCTCTTGCTGCAGTGACTGCATAAGTCGACGAATATCCTGTATCAAAACAAAAACGCTGAAGCCCGTAATAACGTAAATAACCATGATGAAAAGCACATGAGACCAGCTCAAAATAGGCGGGTTTGGTGTTACCACATCGTGCATAATCAATCACGTAAGCGTAATGCACTGAAGAAGCACTAAAGATAAAACGGTGCCAAATAGGGCAATTCCACCTAATAAAGCCGCAAATATGATGACGCCAGGATAGCCAATCATGGCGATATCAAATACGCCTGCACCTGTTGCGGATAGGGCAAACAGCATTGACGACATAGCGCCTAAAAGTAAGTAGCTGCTGGTGGTAACGTAATACTTGTATGCGAGCGAGCCAGTGACAACTAATGAGAACAGGCCCAGTAAAACGATATCAAAAGTTATGCCTCTCGCGACCAGAGACGAAACAAAAAGCCCGAAGCCTGTTACCGCGCTTATTTGAATGACACGGTGCCTTCGGAGTGACGTTAGATCAGCAAGCTTTGCTGATGAGGAAAAAAATCTTTAACCTGCATTCTTTCAAATCTTGAAGGAGGTTTATAGCAACCTTAAACCTAACCTGGAAAAAAGCAAGTGCAGAGACGCAACGTTATACGTTATTGGCAAAAGACGAGTAAAAAGACAGCAATGCCCGAAAGCACTGCTGCCTGTAAAGTCAATAACTACCTTTCGTCTGATGGTGCGTAACGCTCCAACCAGTGTGCATACGGTGCAGGCATTACCCAAGATGGTTTTTCAACGCCTAGCTTTTTCGCTGCAAAGTAAGACCAGTGTGGATTAGTAAGATGCATTCTACCTACCATAACAACGTCAAGCTGTTGGTTTTCAATGGTTTCGTTGGCGAGCTCTGGTGTGTCTACTCCCCAAGCTGTAGCCACCGGGATCCCGGCTTCATCACGTACCTTTTTAGCAATCGGAGCAAGGAAAGCCGGGCCCCAAGGAATATTCGCATCAGGCGTGTTAAAGCCAATGCTAACGTTAACGAAATCAGTACCAATTTCTTTGAACTGTTTTACAAGTTCGATAGACTCGCTCAATGTCTGTTCGTCATCACCATCGTATTCGATAACGCCAAAGCGCACGGTAAGCGGTAGGTTTTCAGGCCAAACCGCACGCACTGCGCTCAGTGTTTCAAGTAAGAATCGACCACGGCCTTGCGCATCACCGCCGTATTCGTCAGTACGCTTATTGGCGTGCTTCGAGAAAAAGCTTGTAGCCAAATAACCGTGGGCAAAATGCAGTTCAAGCCACTCGAATCCAGCTTCAAGCGCGCGCTGGGCACCTTTTACAAAGTCATTCTTAACGCGCTCAATATCGGCTTTGGTCATTTCTGTAGGCGTAACAGGTAAGTTTGCGCCAAAGGCTTCTGCTGAAGGTCCAATAGGCTGCCACCCTTTTTCTTCACTTGGCTGAATGTGATCATCGCCTTCCCAAGGGCGGTTGGCACTGGCTTTGCGCCCGGCATGTGCGATTTGAATTCCAGCGACAGCGCCTTGGCTTTTTATACGATCAGCAACATTTTTTAAGCCACTAACGTGTTCATCTTTCCAAATACCTAAGCAATTTGGCGTGATGCGTCCTTCTGGCGAGACGGCGGTTGCCTCAACGATAACCAATCCAGCACCGCCTCGGGCAAATGACTGGTAGTTTGCTTCATGCCACTGGTTTGTAAACCCATCTTCCGCAGAGTATTGGCACATAGGAGGCACAGCAATACGGTTGCGAAGCGTCACGTCTTTTAACGAAAATTGTTCAAATAATGCAGTCATATTTCTCTCTTCTTTAAATAAATACAAAAGCACTCAGCGAATGCCGAGTGATTTAAAACCTGCGGGTTATGCCGCAAGAGTTAGAATTTCACGGGCTTTAGCAAGGTTGATGTCACCATGCTCGCCAAGCGCTGTTAAGCCGTTGCGTTCAAGGTTCTCGATTAGCCCATCAATGGCAGACTTTTCAATGTTGTAGTCTGACAGGCGGGTTTTAACCTGCATAGCTTCAAAAAAGTCCTGAACCGCTTTTATGGTTAGGTCGATGGCCTTTTCTTTGTCATCTTTCTGAATTCCAAACACGCGCTCACCTAGCTGCAGAATTTTTTCCTGCTTTTTGTCACGCTGCACGAACATTAACGACGGTAGAACAATTGCTAGGGTCACGGCGTGATCTAAACCGTGTAATGCAGTAAGTTCGTGACCTATCATATGTGTGCCCCAGTCTTGCGGTACACCTTTGCCGATTAATCCGTTAAGCGCCATTGTTGCTGACCACATTACGTTTGCACGCACATCGTAATCTTCAGGCGTCGCTAATGCTTTAGGACCTTCTTGAACTAAGGTTTGTAAAATACCTTCTGCAAAGCGGTCTTGAAGCGGTGCATTTACAGGGTAGGTAAGGTATTGCTCAATCACGTGAACAAAAGCATCAACCACACCGTTCGATACTTGACGTGGTGGTAGTGAATAGGTGAACTCAGGATCAAGTACGGCAAAAACAGGCTGAACTGTTTCAGAAGAAAACGAGCGCTTTTGCGACGTTTCTTTTCTGTTTACTACCGAGTTACCGTTACTCTCAGAACCTGTCGCAGGTAAAGTAAGTACTGCGCCAATAGGTAATGGATTTTCAAATGCTGCACCTTTAACAAGTATGTCCCACGGATCGCCTGCAAAGTTAACGGCAGCAGCTACAAATTTCGCGCCATCAATAACACTCCCACCGCCAACCGCAAGAATGAAGTTCACGTCATTTTCACGGGCGACATTCACAGCTTTTATCAGTGTTTCAAATTCTGGGTTTGGTTCAACACCCTGAAATTCAATAACCTCAGCACCTGCTAGTGCAGTCATTACTTTATCGTAAATACCATTTTTCTTAATTGAGCCGCCACCGTAGAGGAAGAGGACTTTTGCTTGTTTCGGCAAACGTGAAGGCACTTCACTTAGTTGCCCCTTGCCGAACAAAATTTCGGTTTGATTTTTAAATGTAAAATTAAGCATAGTGTTGCCTGCCCTTAATTAGATTGTGAGTTTAACTGTTGTAAGAGTTTTTCAGCTAACAGTTCATCAGAAAACGGGTTTTGGCCTGTAATAAGCTCACGGTCTACTACTACATTGGGCGTCCACATTTCTTTAAATTCCATCTTGCCACCCGCTTGCGCCATGGCGTCTGCTGGGTAGTACAATAACGTTGCGTCGTTTAATGTGCTTTCAAAATAGGCCTCTTCCGGAGTGGAGAAGATTGTCATTTTGTAGCCATCATAAATCCAACTCTCAGGTGAGGCTTGCTCACCGGATTTCAATGCCAGTTCAAATGCCTGCGGGTTAATTTGCCCAGAAAGTAAGGCGATTGGACCATGGCAGATAGCGGCAGTAGGTTTTCCTTCACTGTGAAAGTGAGACAAAATTTCACCCACTTGAGGATTGTTTGCCAGGTCGATAAGCGGTGCATGACCGCCTGGAACGAAAACGCCTTCAAACTCTTCTAGGCCTTGTCCAATCACTTCGCTCAATGACAGCGTGTCATCAATGCCTTCTATTGACGCTACAAACGTTTGAGTGTCGCGCATTTGCGATTCGCCGCCATCAAAGTATTGCGGTATTACTGACTTTTTATCTACAGATGGCGCATTGCCTTTTGGCGTGGCCAATACCAGTTTGTAGCCTGCATCTACCAATGCTTTTGCCGGCACACCAAACTCGTTAAGGTAATAGCCTGTAGGCTCTGTTTTGCCATCTGTAAGTTGCATTACATTTTCACTTGAAAGTAGTACAAGTATTTCGCCTTTACTGGCATTCGCAGCTTTAACGTCTGCCGCATAGGCCGACTGTGATAAGCCCGCAAAAATGGCGAGCGATAAAATTGATGATGCTGATGTCATGTGCAGCTCCTGTCGCAATAGTGAGTGCGTGTATCTTAGGGAGGTTGGCTTACATCGAGAAGTCAGATAAATTGTGACGAGTCATCAAAAATCTGATGGGTAGGGATTATGTCTTACTTAACACAGTTAAAAACCTTTGTAGAAGTTTATCGAAGCGGCAACATTACGCGTGCTGCAGCTCGCCTTCATATGTCTCAGCCAGCGGTCACTTCTCACATACAAGCTATGGAGAATATTGTCGGTAAAGAGTTGTTCATAAGAAAAGCGAGAGGCGTTGAGCCAACGGCTATCGCTGATGACTTGGCGCTGCAGGTCGCTAGTCACATTGATACGTTAGAGCAGAAAGTGGCTTCTATTCGCAGTCGCGCTTCTACCGATTACGGTACGTTACACCTTGCAGGCCCTGCAGAGTACCTTAGTCAGGTGGCAGGTCCGGCACTCGCTAACTTGCTTCAGGCCGATAAAGTGAATTTAGTGATCCATACCGGCAACAAAAGTAATATTTATCATTTGTTGGAGAACGATGTAGCGGAGCTTGCCATTACTGCCTCTGAGCCCACTGACGCGATGTATGAATATCAGAAGTTGGATAAAGAGCGCTTAATCTTAGTGATGAACCGTGTGCAGGGAAAGTTGCTGCGAGAAAGAGAAATATCGGCAGAGCTACTCAACCAACATAAAGTAGTGACCTATGATGAACAGTTACCGCTTATTCGGCGATACTTTTCGGAGGTATTTAGCGCTGCGTGTAAGTCGCCTGTCGCGGCTGTTTGCCCCGATATAAGAGCAATAAGTAGCATCATCAAAGCGGGAATTGGTTATTCAGTTTTGCCTGACTACTTATGTAAAGAAGGTATTGCAAAAGGCGAGTTGGTCGCGCTGGGCAAGCCAGGCCCAGAAAACGATGTTTATTTAGTGTGGAAAAAGGGAGCGCTACGTCATCCTAGAGTCGACTTCGCAAAAGACGTCATAATGGCTTTTGCAAACATTAACTATCTTTCGACACTTCCTGATTGAAGCTGACAGGTTTAACTATGAAGCACAATTACTTTGCAATATGGAACGCTAATCTGGGATGAGTCGAGCGAATGCTTTTGCAGAACTAGGTGAATTAAAGCAACCTGTTAACGCATAGCCAATGGTATTGAACTTACTGTCGAGCAGCATCGCGAATGATACCGCGTATCCATTGAGTTAAAGGGTCGCTAGACAAGCGCTGGTGCCAAATACTAATTACCTCAAACTGAGGAGGGAGGGGAGCGACCTCTATTATTTGAAGGCGTGAGTCGGGAAGCAGGGCGCGTGGAATAAACCCGCATAGGTCTGTACTGTGAATAGCGGCTATTGCCGCAGAAAAAGTCGGAAAGGTCATCATAACATTGCGAGGGTGACCTTGTGACTCAAACCAATGCTGTATCGCTCCACTAAAATCACCTCTTGAGGGCGATACAACCACCTGTGGAATGTTGGCAATACTCTCAATGCTCATTGACGATGAAACGCTATTGTTTTTTGACGAAGCTACACAGGTGTACTGTTCATTATAAAGTGTTTCACATGGATAGTGGCTCGGCGCAAATGCGGGGTTGGTGAGAGCAACATCTACATCACCGTTTTTTAAATCTGCAGCGAGCGAATCTAGCTCTAGTTTTTTCACAGCATGCAATTTTTAAAAAGGGGGCTTCTTTTCTAATGACACTAAGTACCTTGGGAAGCAGCGAAACTTGTTCAAAGTCGGTACAGCTTAGTGTAAATGTGGCTTTTGTCGATGCGGGTAAAAACGTGTCGGGTTTAAGCAAGCCGTCTACCGCTTCAATGGCCGCAATTAATTTTGGCTGAAGTGCAACAGTAAACGCAGTGGGCTGCACACCACTGCCACTTCTAATAAATAACCTATCGTTGAATGCAGCACGCAGCTTTTTTAAGTGTTCACTCACCGCTTGCTGAGACATGCCTAATTGTTCTGCCACTTTCGACAAATTTTTTTCTTTAATTAAGGCTAACAATATCTTCAGTTGTTTGATTTCTATAGGTTTTATTGGTTTCACTTGTATCAATTACATAGATTACTTGATTTTATTGTATCACCTTGGGCCTTATCATTCATTCATCAAAGCGATATTGAGGAATGAAACATGTTTTCTGTAAATTACGTCTTACCCCAAGGTCCATTGGAATATGATCAAACCTATCAAGGACCTGGCTCAGCGGAATTGACCACATCAATTGATAAACGAAATATCGATATCAGTGATATGCGTAACAGTAAGCGTGAGTTTTCAATTGATACAAATGGTTTTGAAGTTGTGAGATTTGCGCCGGCTTTCAATCACTTTGAGAATGACGAAGCAGTGATGGCGCAGCTATATCCCTCTGTAATTACATTTTTGCAGCGCAAGTTCGATACCAAGCATGTTCAAATTTTTGATCACACTTATCGCTCTACCACGCGCACTGAGAAAACCACCCATAACAGAGCCCCGGTAAAAACGGTACACAACGACTATACAAACACGTCAGCTGAGCATCGTATGCTTGCAGAAACAAAAGACAAGACACAGCTCCGATCACGCAATTATAAGCTGGTCAATTTATGGCTGCCTGTTAACAGTGTTGTTAAATCATCGCCTCTAGCAATGGTTGATTTGGCCACAGTGCAGCAAAGTGACTTTCACCGTTTAAAACTTATTTATCCCGACCGAGTAGGTGAATTGGCGGCAATTAGTTATAGCCCAAAACACCGCTGGTATTACCAATCTGATATGGCTCCTGGTGAAGGCCTGTTACTCAAGGTCTTTGACTCGACGCATCCTGAAGGCATGTTTGGCGTTCCTCATTCTGCCGTCGAAGTTGTAAATAATCAGCGCGCCGAGTCACTGCCACCTCGCACAAGTATTGAGCTTAGAGCGATTATATTTTCAGGAAACAATAATGAGTTATTCACTAATATCGACTAACCCCCTTGATGGACAAGAAATTGGGCGCGTAGAAATAGCAAGTAAACGCGTAGTCGAGGACACAGTGGAAAAAGCGCGTAAAGCACAACAGGCTTGGCGTAAGTACACCGCTCAGCAAAGAGCGAGCATTATCAAAGATGCCTTCAGTGCCCTTGAAAGTAAAGCTGAAAAGCTATCTTTATTGATTTCACAGGAAATGGGGAAAGATAAACGCAGAGCAACTTATGAAGTGATGGGGGTAACGCAAAGTGCTGCTTACCTTAGTCAAGAAGTGGTTCAAGCGGTAAGCCCGACTCGAAAACCAAGCGGAACACAAATTCATTATCGTCCGCTTGGCGTAGTAGGCATTATTTCGCCATGGAACTATCCCCTAGCCATGGCGAATAACTTGCTTGTGCCAGCATTGGTTGCGGGTAATACGGTAGTTCTGAAACCGTCTGAAAATACGCCGTTGGTTGCGGATCTTTTTGTGAGCACGCTGAATCGCGTTTTACCCGAAGGGGTACTAAATATTGTCCACGGCGACGGTGAAGTAGGTAAGGCCCTCGTGCAAAGCAACATAAATATGGTGGCTTTCACAGGTTCCGTTGAAGCGGGTAAACACATTATGCAAAGCGCTGCACCCCAACTTCATCGCTTGGTTATGGAGTTAGGAGGTAATGACGCCATGATAGTGCTTAACGATGCCGACATTAATGCCGCGGCGCGTTTCGCGGTAGCCAGTTCGTTCGAAAACTCAGGGCAAATGTGCACGTCTACCGAGCGTATTTATGTAGATAATGCCATTTATGATGAATTTTGTCAGCGGGTGGCCAATATTGCCGCTCAGTATACAGTAGGACCTTGGGACTTAGCGGGTGTCAATATCGGGCCCTTGGTCAATAAAAAACAGCACCAACACGTGATAAGACACCTTGTTGATGCCAAGCAACAGGGTGCTGAATTTTTGCTGGGAAGTGATGATTATCATCCTCCGTTTATTCAGCCAACTGTTGTTGCTGGATTAACAGAAAGCATGTTGATGTCGAAAGAAGAAACCTTTGGACCTGTGGTCGCCATTGCTCCATTTAAAGACGCAGACGAGGCGATTAAACTAGCCAACAGTTCCAACTTGGGGTTAGGCGCAGTTGTATTTGGTCGTCAAAACGCCAGTTATGTGGCCGAAAACATGGAAGCCGGTATGGTGGGCATTAACGGAGGTGTGGGAGCGGGCGACGCACCGTGGGTAGGAGCGAAAGAAAGTGGCTTTGGGTATCACGGTTCACTTGATGGGCATAGACAATTTACCCAAGTACAAGTAATAAGTGCATAGGAGACTAGAGATGAAAGATAATTTTTTCGTTATTACACGTGAGCCCGGAGCTCAGAATCCTGCTATTCCTACATGGGCCGCGAAACGCGACAATGCCTTTTTACTTGATTCATTAGATGCCGGAGCGAGGGCAAATATTGACACGGATTTAAACGCGGCTAGTGCAGAGGCAAATCAAGGTCTATTGGTAACACGCAATGATATCGCTGAAGTGCCGGGTGCATACCAATTACTTAATGTTTTAAGCCAAGAAGAGTGTCGTCGTTTAATAGAAACGTCTGAAGCGTTGGGCTACCTGAAGGATGCCGCGGTTTCGCTTCCTCGCGAGATTCGACATAACGATAACGTGACTATTGTGGTCGACGATGAGACAGAGCGACGTATTTGGCAACGTGTAGCAACATTGGTTGAGCAAAACTTGTCAATATTTGATGGTAAAAAGCCGTTAGGTATCAATACTCGGTTTCGCTTTTATCGTTATCAAGAAGGTGATTACTTTAAATTTCATATTGATGGAGATTGGCCAGGTTCAAAGGTAGTTGGCAATGATTTGATCACCAATGCCTACTCAGACAGATACAGCAAAATGACATTTCTTATTTTGCTTAACGATGAGTTTGAGGGAGGTGAAACACAGTTCCTTGTTAATGCAGATAGACCTGGAGAGCCTGCTAGACGTGGTGATAAGCAAGCGCAAGTAAGTGTACGCACGCCTGCTGGTGGCGTGCTTTTATTTCCTCACGGGCGACACCCATTACACTGTTTACATAGCTCCGCGCAAATAACCAAAGGTGTAAAGTACATTATACGTACCGATATGTTGTTTGAACTTTAAGGGAGACGTGAGGGTAGTTACAAAGATACTTCACCTTGTATCAGTACTAATACTCCCTAATATCATGCTTAGGCGCGATGTTTAGTCACATCAGCAATAAAGTGCCTGAGCCATTAATCGACTTGGAGAAAAGTGGTCTCAGTTAAACTAAATGCAGGTGATGCATTCCCATCAATTGAGTAACAGACAGTGAAGGTAATCAAGTTACCTTAGGTAAACCACGTGAAGGCATTTCAAGGGGGCGGATGATAGTGTTATCAGTCTCATGTGCACATCAGGCTCAACTGGCACACCTAAAGGCGTCGAGCTCACCCAATCTGCGTATGCATCTGCATGTGCTGATATCGCAAGGTGGCTTAACGTAAATCACAGCGGTAGACTCTTTTCCTATCTACCGCTTGCTTACATCGCCGAACGTGTAGTGACTGAGGTGACGGGGGTCGGGTGTATTAACTACCCGTTCAAATTGTCGATGATAGGCAATATAAGCAGTGTAAGTACGGTGGCAACGGTCAGACCAAATACAATAACAACTGCCATTGACGCGAAGAACGCGTCAGAAAACAGCGGGATCATACCCAGTATGGTAGTGGTGGCTGCCATTGAAACGGGACGTACACGAGATACTGACGCGGCTACTACGGCATCGAATGCGCCACTGTTACCCTCTGCCTGTACGTTTATTTCTTCCACTAATACGATCCCGTTTTTAAGCTCCATACCAATAAGGCTTAAGCTGCCGAGTAGCGCCATGAATGTAAAGGGTGCACCAACTAACACCAAGCCGCCAATATTGCCGATAGTGGTGAGCGGAATTACGCCCCATATCGCTAACGCCTGACGAAGCTTGCCAAACAGCAAAACGGTGATAATGAACATACCTAATATACCAATAGGCATACTTGCAAATAGGGCGCTTTAAGCGTCTGTTGAGGTCTCGTATTCGCCGCCCCATTCAATGCGGTAGCCATCAGGCAGTTTAAGCTCTTCTACAAGAGGGCGAACTTTAGCTTGCACGCTCGCAGCCGTCTCACCGGATAAAGGCATGGGCTATGCGTAAACCGCCAGCATCCGTACCCGGTTGCGGCGTTTGAGGATTGGGTTATCAAGCGATACATCCACATTGCTGATAACATCAGCCATGCTTATATATTTACCTTGTTCTTGGCTCCATACGTTGAGTGAGGCGAGGTTATCTATGTCATAGCGCTGGTTTAGATCGTTGCGCATGACAATCGGTATTAAATCGCTACCTTCGCGGTAAAGGCCCACAGTTTCTCCTTCATTGTTCAGTAAAAATGCGGTGTGAACGGCATCTCGCGTTACGCCGATACGCCTGGCTTGTTCTTCCAGAAACACAGGTTCAACAAATGGGACTTTGTTGCTCCACGACAAGCGAACGCTGTCCATGGTTTTCTCTTTTTGAAATATGGCTTCAATGTCGCTGCTTATCTCACGCAAAACTTCAGGCTCTGGCCCGTAAATTCTCCCTTCAATTGCCGCTTTTGCAGAAGGGCCTACTTGAAGCACTATTACCTTGTATTGCACATTAGGGAAGTCTTCTCGCACCAGCTCGATAATTTCTCGCATACGAGCATCACGAGACTCAACCGTATCTGTATTCATTGCGGTAAACATGGTGGTTAAATTGACTTTGATTAACGTGATGGCTAACAAGCAATTATGTCGTGTGCCAGGGCGCACTGGGACACAAACAGGCAGGCGGGCTTCGCCATTATACCCTGCCTGTTTGTGCCCCATATTTAAAAGTTAGATGCTTCATGTGCTCACAGCTTTTTTGAAAGAACAAGACTGCTTATTTCTTGAATATTAGTATAGTCTTGCGCGAGATATAAAAACTGGAGAAAGCTATGAAGAACTGGATATTTTTATCCGCGGCTATCATTTGTGAGGTAATTGCAACATCTAGTCTGAAGTCTAGTGAGGGTTTTACTAAATTAGCTCCTTCGTTACTTGTTGTTGCTGGTTATGGTGCTGCGTTTTATTTGCTTTCACTCACTCTCAAATCAATTCCTGTTGGAATGGCATATGCAATGTGGTCAGGTCTTGGAATAGTTTTAGTGACTTTAGTTGCTTGGTTCATGCATGGGCAAAAACTTGATCTTTGGGGTGCTGTTGGAATGGGGTTAATTGTAACTGGGGTTGTTGTGCTCAACTTGCTTTCAAAAGCCAGCGTGCATTAATTTGCAGCGCATCTAACATGCCAAGCAAGCGGGAAATTACACGCAGGCTCCCATCACTTCGTTCCGTGTTATAGCCTGCGTGTAATTGCCCCTTCTTGGGGTGTTGATGTCAGCTTTAGATAAATTACTAGCTCTGCGGTGAGCTTGGTGGGTTTTGCCGAAGCGTCCGCTTTTGACCAACAAAGGACTTTGTAATAAGGGGAATTTAAAAATTGCATGAAGCATGAAGCATGGAGCTTCGAAGTGAGAGCCTGCGGCCTGAAGCCGCAGGTATTTAAAGGTTATTCGACAGAGGTATTCGCGTCGAACACTTTCTCACCGGCCACCCAGGTTTGAATAACCTTGGTTTTCCAAATGTCCTGGGCCGGTACTTCAAAAATATCCTGATCGACCAGAATGAAATCGGCCCATTTGCCTGGTGTTAAGGTACCCAGGGCGTCTTCCATGTGGGCAGCGTAGGCGGCGTCCAGCGTGAAGCCTTTAAATGCTTGTTCTATGGTTAACGCCTGTTCCGGGTACCAGCCTGCCACAGGTTGATTGTTTCTGTCCTGACGGGTAACCGCTGCGTGCAGGCCATAAAACGGATTGGCCAGTTCTACCGGAAAGTCTGAGCCCAGAGGTAATGGAATGCCGCTTTCGATTAACGTTTTCCAGGCGTAAGCGCCTTCCATACGCTCTTTGCCTAAGCGGTCTTCGGCCATGTTTTTATCACTGGTGGCGTGGGTAGGCTGCATGGACGGTAATACCTTTAACTCGGCAAAACGCGATAAATCTTCTACTGCAATGACCTGGGCGTGCTCTACGCGGTTTCGCAGTTCCTGGCCTCCTGTGGAGCTGAAGGTACGCTCAAATTCATCCAATACCATTTGATTAGCGCGGTCGCCAATGGCGTGAAAGTTCAGCTGAAAGCCTGCGCCCAACACTTGTTGAAAGATCTTAGGAAAGTCTTCCGGTTGCGTGAGCAGTAAGCCGTGCTGGTGGGGCGCGTCGCTGTAAGGTTTAATCAGTGCTGCGCCACGGCTGCCCAGCGCGCCGTCACCGTATGCTTTAACACTACGGATAAACAGGAAGTCGTCGCTGCTGCGAATAATGCCGGTGTCCAGCATATCAGGCAGCGTAGGGTCGGTCGCGCTTAACATAGCGTAAATGCGCACCGGCAGGCTTTGCTCGGCTGCCCGTGCCAGGTAAAAATCATATACGTGGTGGCCAATGCCGGCGTCGTGCATGGCGGTAATACCCACAGATAGTAAGTGCTCACCTGCTGCTTTGAGCTGCGCCTGGTATAGCTTGCTGCTTTGCTTAGGCATAACCTCAGCAACCAGGTCCATGGCGTTATCAATCAGTACCCCGGTGGCCTGGCCGTTTTCATCACGAATAATCTGGCCGCCAGCGGGATCAGGTGTATCGTTGGTGATGCCTGCCAGTTCCAGCGCTTTAGTGTTTACCCAGGCCGCATGGCCGTCTACCCGGGTTAACCAAACCGGCTTATTGCTGATAACATCATCGAGTACTTCTGCATTGGGAAAAGAGCGGTCGCTCCACAGCTCCTGGTTCCAGCCCCGGCCTTTAATCCATTCCTGGTCTGCATGGCCCATGGCATATTGCGCTACCCACTGCGCCGCTTCCTGCATAGTGCCACTTTCGCGCAGGTCGACTTCCAGCAGGTTACCACCCAGACCCAGTAAGTGTCCGTGAGCATCGATCAGGCCCGGCAATAGGACTTTGTCGTGGCCGTCCAGTTTAGTTGTGCCTGCCGGCACTTTATTAGGATCCAGGCTGACTACCTTACCGTTATCATCAACCAGTAGGCGCTTAAACTGGATAAGCTTACCTTGTTCGTTAAGGGTGTAACCTTTTACATTAGTGACCAGAGTGGCGGCACTCAGCGACAGGCTGATGCCGACAGAAAGGAGCAAGGTGGCAGAGAGGGTGAGCAATGATTTTTTATGCATAGTGTTATTCAGTTTGCTGTTATTCAATAATAGGGGGCTGTAATAAATAGTCGGTATCCCAAACCTTGGTCATAGTGGCTTTACTGATATTGCCACCAGAAAGGATAACCACAGCGGTTTGCCCTTTAGGCGAATTCACTGCCCACGCGGCAACGGCCGCCATACTCATGGCGCTGGTGGGCTCTACGTGTAATTTTAGCAGATGCTGCAACCACTGAGTCCAGTAGGCTATTTGCTGCTCGTTGACTTCGTAAAAGTCGTCGAGTTGTTGCAATATCGGGAAGGTCACATCACCTACCGAGGGCGTGGCAGCGCCATCAGCTAAGGTTGAAACCGGCCCGCTAAGGGATTCAATTACACCAGACTGTAACGAGCGTGCTGCATCATTCGCAACAAGCGGCTCGGCACCAATCACTTTGGCGTGGGGAGCCAGGTGGCGGGTAGCCAGCAAACTACCGCTTAGCAGGCCGCCACCACCACAGGGGGCGAATACGGCATCTACGTGATCGGCATCCTGGATAGCTTCCAGAGTAGCGGTGCCCTGACCGGCCACAATTAACGGATGATTAAATGGCGGGATCCACACCACACCTTCTTGATTTGCCGCTTGTTTTACAGCTTCATCGGCTTCCGGACGAGTGGCGTAAAGGCGCAGCTCTGCGCCATAATCCTCGGTCGCCGCTGCTTTTACCTCGGAGATGTTTTCCGTAGAGAAAATTGTTACTGGTATACCCGCTTGCGAGGCGGCATAGGCTACAGCCTGTGCATGGTTGCCGGAGCTATTTGCTACGATATGGCGGGGAATATTGCCCTGCTCCTGCAAACTGGCGATAAAGTTAGTGGCGCCGCGCAGCTTGAATGCACCGGTAGTTTGCAGGCATTCGGTTTTAAATAAGATGCGCTGTCCCAGCCATTGATTCAGGCGGGTAGACTCCAGTAACGGTGTGCGACTGACTTTGCCAATCAGGCGCAGAGAGGCCTGGTGGATATCGTTAAAGGTCACCGTGTTGTTAGTATCTGTCAAAATCGTTTCCTTTTATCAACGCATCCTGCGCTGTTACCGGCGGCTGTATACCAGTCGCTCGCGGTTCTTATATTAGCCTTAATATTTAAAGGCTTCAGTTTGCAAGGAAGCCTGTGAGGCTATAGTAGCTTAACCTATCCGGGAGGTAACTGTAATGTCAAATGGATAGTCCAGCCTGCCTGTATTTGGGATGAATCGCAGATTAAACCGCTGATTTGAGGCAATGTATAAGGACAGATGCGAAATGAGGGGTGCTCATGACAAAGGTAGCGTGATATGCGCACAGCAAACAATTTACACCCTGTTACTAGTTTGCCGGCTATGGGACTTTGTAAAACTTGTATTCTGACATCAAGTTAGCGATAGTTTAGCTTGTAATTAAACTTTATCGGAGGATTTATGGGCTTACTCGACGCACTCATGGGCAATGCCAGTGAAGTAGATGTAGCTGAGGTTCAGGAAGAGCTGGCACCCATATTGGGTGACAGTGAAAGGGTGGTAAGTGCTTACAAACTGGTGAGAGATTTAATAGTCTTTACCAGTAACCGGTTTATGTTTATCGACAAGCAGGGCATGACCGGTCGTAAAGTGGATTACCACTCCATTCCCTATAAAGCGATCACTCAGTTTAAGGTAGAAACTGCTGGTCATTTCGACCTCGACGCAGAACTTAAAATCTTTGTGTCAGGGCAATCCACACCACTTGAGTTTGAACTGAAATCTGAGACCGCCCAGGGCGTACAAAAATCCCTCGCTAACGCAATGTTTTAAAACGCCTTAGCGTTTTAAATCCCGGAGGCGCACAGCGCCATCCGGGATCGTCCTTACCAAGTCGTTTAAATTACCTGTCAGCGTTTTAGAACCCCGGAATTGCATCGCAATATCCGGGGTCGCCTCTACCATTTAGTTTAAAAATTCCCTGACAGCGTTTTAAATCCCGGAGGCCTGCAAAAAGCCTATGCTTTTTGGCAGTCCCGGAAACGCATCGCGTTATCCGGGAGCCCCGCAACAGGATGGCGTTTTAGATACAACCTTTCAGTCCAGGTCAGGCCCGCCTTATGGGGTCGCCCCTCTCGGTGACGTTTAAATTAGCCATTTAGCTAAGGCCTGTTGATCTTTGCTG
>DDJQ01000050.1 GCA_002339125.1 Alteromonadaceae bacterium UBA2620 | reverse complement strand
ATGCAGCCGCAGTGTCATACGGAAATCCTGCTGAAACGCGCTCACGAAGTCTCAGACCGGGAGCGCCTCATCATGGAGACCTGGACAGGCGCGTTCCCGCAACTGCTGGCCGCCTACGAGCACAAGGAGCGCTTCTACGGCATCTGGGACGCCACCACACGGCTCCAGGCAGAAGCCGCCCTGGACGAGTGGATAGCCACCATCCCGAAGGGCCAAAAGGAAGTCTGGAGCGATCTGGTCAGGGCAGTGGGAAACTGGCGCGAAGAGACCATGACCTACTTCGAGACGGACATGCCCGTCACCAACGCTTACACGGAGTCCATCAACCGACTGGCCAAGGACAAGAACCGTGAAGGGCGCGGTTACTCCTTCGAGGTGATGCGGGCACGAATGCTCTACACCACGAAGCACAAGAAGAAGGCACCGACTGCGAAGGTCTCTCCTTTCTACAAGAAAACCATCGGTTACGGACTGCCGGACTTCGCAGAGGAACTCAACTACGGAGTCGATCTATCAACCATCTGATAATGGTATCAGGTTGGTGGGGTAAAGGTGCCCCATCAACCATTAAATCCGTATACCCTTATTAATAAAATCTTTATAATCCGGTTTTAAAAACTCAATATCTATATCAACATTAAGCGTCAGAAATTCCTTTCGTAAACCATTCACCAGTCCGCGAAGCGCTCCGTTTACTGCCATAGGCAGAGACGACAAGGCACTGAATTCATAAGACTCTTCATAAAGAAATTGAGTGATATGACACGATTTGTGCGACCTCAGCTTGTCCGCCAGTATTCTGTATATCTCAATGACAGAAGTTATTTGTCTGGAGACCTGTTCATTAATGGTGCGGGATGGAATTGCTTCAATTGCACCAAACTTGAGAGCCCCCGGAAATAAGATGACGTCGTCAAAATAGCCGAACTCCAAAAAGGCTCTCTCAAGTTCATAATTCAGGCGCCAGTCATCTTCAGGATCACAGACACTCAGGTGTGGAGCTTCATTATTTCTTTCTTCAGTCACACTTGCCTCTGCGAAATGTAATTCCCAAACGGCGTCGTCCGAAGGTCGAATTGTTTTCACAAACTGCTTAGCTAACAAAGTGTCACTGTTGATCAGCAAATAGGTAGACATAGTTGTTCACCAACATACTTGTTGTTTTCACTTAAATGACAGGGTCAGCGTCCATCAAAAAACTTTTACTTTGGAATCACCTTTTTATGAATACTCACCCCATCTGCTTATTGCGGATCCTGGGTTAAAGTTCTATTTACCTTAACTGGATGCCGCCACCAAAGTTCCGGTAGATATCGACTAAGCGGACAAAGCTCTGTTCTTGCAGTTGAGCCAACTGGTCGCGACTGCGCAGCAGTTCACGTTCGGCATCGAGCAAATCCAGGAACTCGTTGCTACCCGCTTCATATCGCTGACGGGCAATTTCTACGGCCTTTTTACTGGCCTGCCACTGTTGCTCTGTATTAAGTTGCTGCTCGCGGCTCAGGTTGTAACTGTTCAGCGATAACTGCATTTCGTTAATAGCGTCAAATACCTGTTGCTCGAACTGAGCCAGTGCCATTTGCGCACTGGCTTCGGCCTGACGGATACGTGCTTTTACCGAACCTAAATCGGCAGCCTGCCAACTTAAACTCGGTGCCACTGACCAGCTTTGTGTTTCACTACCCAGTGTTAACCCGGGGCCGGATAAAAAGCCGAGAAAACCACGCACCGAGAGGTTCGGATATAAATCCGCTGTCGCCACACCAATATTTGCCGTACGAGCTGCTAATAGCCGCTCGCTACTTGCCACGTCCGCCCGATGGCGCAGATAGTTCTCACCGTCGACCACAGCCACCGGACGCTTTAGCTCGGGCAATTGCGGATCAGCACTTAACTCCAGCTGACCCGGTTCTAACGCCAACAATGCTGACAAGGTTGCATCCGCCGCCGATAGCGCTTCCCGGTATGCGGGCACTGACGCTTTCACCCGGTGCAATTGCACGTCAATTTGTGCTAACTCCAGCTCCGAAGCCATGCCGACCTCTAATCTGGCCAGCACTATGGCACGACTTTGCTGCAGGTTTTCCAGATTTTCTTCGGCAACCTCCAGCCGCAACTGCGCTCCACGATATTCGCCGTAGCTGGTGGCCACCTGACTGATCAGTCGCACTTGCGCGTCGCGCCAGAGAATATCGGCTTGCTGCGCCTGAGCCTCCGCCGCTTCACTGGCTCGACGTAATTTGCCGAACAAGTCCAGATCCCAGCTTAAGTTGGCACCGCTGCTGTACCCGCGGGTAATACCGCTGCTGTACCAGCGGGTAATAACGTCATCATCGTCTGCCGACAGAGTATTGTTTTCACTCGCCTGATAACCTGTTTCCAGCGTCCCTTTCGGCCATGAATCGTTGTCGGCATCACGAAATACCGCATAAGCCCGGTCGACATTCGCCCTGGCTTGCGCCAGGGTACGGTTCTGCTCCAGAGCACGCTCTACCAACTGATTAAGCTCAGCATCGTCAAACGCCTGCCACCAGTTCAAAGCCTGCTCGGCCTGCTGATACGGCTGGCTTAGGTTAATGCTTTCTACCTTCTCCGGCCTTTGGTAGTCCGGCCCGGCAGAGCAGGCGCTTAGCGACGCCACGAGTAGAGCAAGGGTTGATAGCTTCACTGTATTACGCATGTTTGTTTTCCTCCGAAGAGCTTTCCGTTGGCTCTGGTAGCGCCTTTTTCTCGCCACGTTTAGCCAACATGTAGTAGAACAGCGGCGTTAAAATGAGACCGAAAATGGTGACACCAATCATGCCGGAGAACACGGCAACGCCCATGGCCTGGCGCATTTCAGCGCCGGCACCGGTGGAGAAGACCATAGGCACCACACCCATAATAAAGGCAATAGACGTCATCAGTATGGGGCGCAAACGCAGGCGACCGGCTTCCAGAATGGCTTCCATGGTACTCATACCGTGGTCCTGCAGCTCTTTGGCAAACTCGACAATTAGAATGGCGTTCTTCGCCGCCAGCCCCACCAGCACAATTAAACCTATCTGGGTAAGAATGTTGTTGTCCCCGCCATAGATAAGCACACCGCTTAACGCCG
>DDJQ01000108.1 GCA_002339125.1 Alteromonadaceae bacterium UBA2620 | reverse complement strand
TAAAACTCCCTCCTACTCGATTGCTGGGAAGGTCGTATTAAACCCACGATATCATGTCAGGGGGTCCCCGCTCAAAAGCTTGCGGGGATGACGTGTTGGATGTATCCATACCATCGAAAAGGTCGTATCTTTCCCACGTTATCATGCCAGGGGGGCCCCGCTCAAAGCATGCGGGGATGACGTTTTGGATGTATTGGTGCCATCGAAAAAGTTGTATCAACTCTACAATATCATGCAAGGAGATCGCCGCCTAAAGTATGCGGGGATGACGTTGTGGGTGTATTTATTGAGTTGGAGGTGGCAATAAAGCCAGTGCTGAAGGTGGCAGGTCAGACATTTCAATCATCACGCCTTTCTTTGCAGCTTCCCGACCAATAATAGCGCCGATATCCTGGGGCGACGTAGCACCGGACTCTTTCACTGCAGCCTCTACAGCACCGAAGAACTCCTGAAAGTGGCCGGGGGCAACCAAAACCAGTAACTGAGCAGGCTCATCGTAGGGGGTACAGAAACCATGTTGATTGTTGCGCGGCAATGACGCTACGGTGCCAGGCTCGACAGTCACCTCATCGGTTCCATCAAGAAAATGTAGCGTGCCGTCTAATACGATAAATATTTCATCTTCATTGGTGTGGGTATGGGGCGTAGCGCCGAATGACTTTGGCGGTAATATTTCCTCAAACAGGCCGATTTCGGAAGGTAAATCACCCGCTTTAACATGCTGATAGATAGGCCTGCCGGTATACATTATGGGTTTACCCTCACCAAGCTTAGTGAAGGAAGCGTGGTATTCACCGTGCGTTGTTTCATGTTGATGTGCAAAGAGTGGAGAAGCTAATAAAGCTGCTACGCCTGCCATTGCACCAAGTGTTACCTTTTTTTATAGATACTCCTTGTTATTACCTGAATAAAATATGAGCAACAAACGAGCTGTGGTCAAGTTTTCAACCGGTATCAATAATTTCTGGTAGTTGGTACAGCTCATAATATGCCTGAAATAAGGCAGGCTAAAGGTCATTAAATCTTAACCTTTGCCTGTAATGGCTCAGAAAACCCAGGTAAGACTATGCTGAAGATAATTATGTGCCATGCTTTTCAGGCTTTCGGTATTTATATGGTTTACATCAACATTCTCAATTGGATGACAAACCAGATATTTGAACTGACTACAGACACAAGCCTACTGCCTTATTTCTTTATATTATCGGCTTGTAATCTTTTTCTGCGCCAGGAAGAGACAATGAGTCAGCATAGCCTTTCTTCCTCGAAACGAACTTGCAATGGTGTAGTTATCAGTAAACTATGACGTCATGTAAACGTCATAAATGTGGGGTAGCGTCGGGCTTTATTTGCCAGCGAGGTGAAGCGATGAGATGGGATTCAATTAAGTCCCGGTTACTCCTGATGACAACTTTATGCGTGCTGGGCATGGGGTTAATGACAATTAACCAGCATTACTTTGGTCAGAAGTTAAGCGCGCTGAATGAGCAGAATGTAGCGCTTCAGCAAATGCAAACCGATTTACTGCAGTTAAGGCGTCACGAAAAAGACTATTTACTACGCCATGACCGTCGCTACATCGAGCAATTTCGTGAGCAATACCAACGTTTTATCGCTACAGTTAACAGCCTCGAAAAAGTGATAGGCCAATATGAATTACCCGCTAACCTGGTCAGTGATATCGCAGTAAACAGTGAGCTCTACGCGCGTGACTTTTATAAGCTGACCCAGTTAATGGAGGTATACGGGCTCACCGCAGACACCGGCATCAACGGCGAACTCCGTCAGCTTTCTACGGCGTTAAATGCCCGGGCTGAAGGGCTTACGCCAGCGCAGGTAAACTTGCTAGGTCAGGCTACTTATCTGGCCGCCGATTATCAGCTTATCGCCGATCCGAAAACCCTGGCAGTACTCAGACAAACGTTGTCAGTCATTCTTGGCAGTCAACCTTTACCAGAGGAGGTCGACAGAATGTTGGTTGATTTTCGCCGTCAGATTAATCGTCTTGTTGAGGTTAAGCAGCAAATTGGCCTTACTGAACAGCAGGGGCTTCGTGGCCAGTTTCGCCAGCAGGCTCATCGGGTTGAAGCAGATCTTAAAGCGTTAGATAACGCCTTGCAGCCAGTGCTGGTATCGCATAAAGAACAGGCAACAGTGTTCAGTACTGTTATTGCGGTACTGACATCAATCGCACTAATCTTGTTACTGATCAAAAGTTTTGCCACCTTTCACCGGTCTTTTGCTAACTTCGTACTGTTTTTTTACCGCTGTAAACGGCAATATCAGCGTATTGACCCAAAGCAACTGGGATTTTCGGAGTTTCGCTCGCTGGCCGTACTGGCCAATGAAATGGTTGAAAGCCGCCGGCAAGTTGAGCGGCGGCTGGCTAAATTAGAAGCGACTGATCCTAAGCCCACGGAGGTTGCACCATAACATTTAAAAGAGGGCAGAGATGCAATTTAATCAACTAGGTAGCAGTGATTTACAAGTATCGGAAATTTGTTTGGGTACCATGACATTTGGTATTCAAAACACTCAGCAAGATGCCAACGACCAATTGGATTATGCCGTTGATTACGGCATTAACTTTATCGATACCGCCGAAATGTATCCTGTCCCCCCTAACGAAACGACCTATGCTGATACTGAGCGTTTTATTGGCAACTGGCTGGCAGCTAATCAGGATAAGCGTGAAAAGCTGGTGTTAATGACCAAGATTGCCGGCAGTGGTCTGGCTTATATTCGTGACGCCAGTCCTATCAGCAGTAAAACCATTGCTATGGCACTGGATGACTCTCTGCAGCGGCTGCAAACCGACTACGTTGATGTGTATCAGTTGCACTGGCCAAACCGTACCTCGCCACATTTTGCCAAACACTGGCCGTGGCGAACCAACCCACATGACACCGATGTGGAACGTGAGCGTGATGGTATGCGTGATATTGTCAAAGGTATTGGTGAAGCTATTGATGCCGGCAAAATCCGCCACTGGGGGCTTTCTGATGATACGCCCTGGGGGATCCATACATTTTTAAATCTGTGTCAGGAGATGGGTGTGCCTAAGCCGGTTTCCATCCAGAATGAGTTTAGCCTGTTGCATCTTAAAGACTGGCCTTATCTGATTGAGACCTGCGTGTTTGAAAACATTGCTTATCTGCCCTGGTCGCCGCTGGCAACAGGGATGCTTACCGGTAAGTATCAGAATGACGAGCGTCCAAAGGGGAGCCGCTGGACATTCGTTCAGCGTCAGGGGCTATTTAGAAATACCACCGTTGCGCACGAGGCAACAGCGCGCTATATGGAAATTGCTGAGCGAGCTAAAATCACCCCCGCACAACTGGCGCTGGCCTGGTGTAAGCAGGTCCCTGGCGTAACCTCAACCATTATTGGCGCAACCAGTGTGGCGCAGCTGAAAGAGAATATTGAAGCATTTGAAATAAATCTGTCAGAAGATACCAAAAGACAAATCAACCAGGTGATCAAGCGCTACCCTATGCCTTTCTAGGGCATTTACCCCTTCATCGATTTGTCATGTAACGTCCATAGACTGAAGGTTGGTTTACTTTCCACCTTCAGTTTATGTCGACAACATCACTTCCATTAGGCAGCCAGGCGGGCGCTGCACCTCAACCAAACCGCCATCAGTGGGTGGTCTTACTAGGGCTTATATACCTCATGCTGGTTGCCGTCTCGGTAATTGGCAATGGTTTTCAGGCGATGACCGCCGGCCACGCAGAGTCACTCTTTCAGTTTGCCGAAAATCCCGTTACCGGTTTGATTATTGGTATTCTCGCCACCGCCTTAATTCAGTCGTCCAGCACAGTCACCTCGATTATTGTGGCGATGGTGGCCGGTGGCCTTCCCATAACCCTGGCGGTGCCGATGATGATGGGCGCCAATGTTGGCACCAGCATTACCAATACCATCGTCAGTATGGGCCATATCAAAAATGCCGATGAATACCGTAAAGCCTTCCAGGCAGCGACGATTCATGACATTTTTAATCTGATGGCGGTGATAATCTTCCTGCCGCTGGAGATTATGTTTAACCTGCTGGAGAATATCAGTGGCGTGCTGGTGAGCTGGATGCATAGCGACGAGGTGCTGGAGGTTGGTGGGTTTAATCCTATTAAAGCGGTCACCTCGCCGGTAAGCAAGCAACTGGAGTCGATGCTATCGGGCTTATCTTCAGGCTTTGCTGGGGCGCTGATGATAGCAGCAGGCATAATTCTGATTATCCTCTCCATTACTTATCTCGGCAAAATAATGAAAGCGCTGATGGTCGGCAAGGCCAAGGCTTTGCTGTACAGCAGTATCGGCCGAGGGCCGGTTTCTGGTATTGCGTCTGGCACGGCGGTAACCGTACTGGTGCAGTCTTCTTCAACCACTACGTCGCTTATGGTGCCGCTGGTTGGCAGCGGGGTACTTACCGCCAGAGATATCTATCCATTTACCCTGGGCGCTAATATTGGCACCTGCATTACCGCAATTATTGCTGCGCTAGGGGTGAGCGGCCTTATGGCAGAGCCTGCTCTGCAAATCGCGCTGGTGCATTTTGTTTATAACCTGCTGGCAGTGCTGTTGATTTTTGGATTGCCATGGTTAAGGGAAATCCCGCCGCTGTTGTCTGGTTTACTGGCTGACAGGGTCGCTAAACAAAAGGTACTGGGCCTGGTGTATATTCTGAGTGTCTTTTTTGTGATGCCTTTCGGCTTTTTATTGTTGTCGGGATTTAAGCTGCCATAAAAAAGGCCACAATCAATGTGGCCAACTTGGGAACAACCGAACACAACGGGCAGCGCGCACACGCTGCCTTTTAAAGTGTAGTCTTAAAAAGCGTACTTCGCAGAAAATTGCACGCGGCTCATATCACCTTCAAGACCTGCATCGGTTTCACGCTTAGCGTAAGCATATTCAGCACCCACCGTAACGGTTTTAGTCATCGAATAAATGTAGTTTACGCGGGCACTGTAGGTTTTGTCTGTGTAGTCACCCATGGTGACTTCAGTCACTTGCTCAGCGTCGGCATCGAAGGCTGAAAACATGATGCTGGAGCGGGCTTTGTCGGTCCACATATGGCGGTAAGCCACACCGTAACCCGTTGAGTCGATGGCATCCAGACTGCCAGTTTCTTCGTTGTACACAGCACCTTGCGCGGCGTTCAGTGCAGCATAACGGCCCAGACCACTACCAGTGAAGAAAGTAAAGCGCAGATCGTCGGTATCGCTTAACTTTACTTTTGATGTGATCGATACACCCATGCCAGTGTCAGAGGCATCAATGTTGCCAATGATGCTTCCTGAATCGTCTGTTACATTCACGTTGTAGGATAGTTGACGAAAGATACCGGCTACTTTTACGTGTCCCCAATCTGCTTTATGGGTGTAAGAACCGATAATATCGGGTACGGAGTTGTCGTCAGTGGCACCCACACCCACTACGGTGGTTTCCGGGTTTTCCAGTGCAAAATCAAAGCCGTTTTGTGAATAACGTACCATTACCTGACGGCCAAAGGTAATCCCGTCGGTGGTACCGATGAAGTCCAGAGACTCAGGTAATGCACCCACGTCCATAAAGGTGGTCCAGGTTTGACCCACTAACCAGTTTTTGTATTTTAAGAAGGCGTGACGCATACGAGGCAGATAAGAGTTAGAAATCCGCTCGTTGTCGTAGTCGCCTTTGGTTATCATGAAATCAAGTTCCAGCACACCTGTGATGCTGTCACCGCCATCTACCGGTGTATTGGTGGTCAGACGAAAGCGAGACTGCCTTGCTTGGCCGTCAAAGCGGCCGCCAATATCATCATCAGAGGCGCCAACAGCAATAGTGGAAGGTACATAAAAATCCCGGTTCAGAGGATGACCTTCACCGTTGGAGTAATCACTGTAGATGCCATCTACTTTGATGTAACCGGTGTATTTAACGTCTGTTGAGCCGATGGTAGCGGCGTTGGCGGATGCCATACCAAAGCCAGCTACTGCCAGTGTTACTGCGCGGGTAATTGTTTTCATAGTGGTTTTCATGTTTCTCGTCCCATTTGTCCAGGAATTGGATGATTGGTAAAAAAAGTGTAAAAATACAGTTAACGAATAATAATTTGGATGAGTTTAGACCAATTGCAAATAAGCGGATGGTCTATAAGACGAAAGTCGTAACACATGGTAAGTAAATAGAATTTTCGCATTCGATAAGACCAAAGTCGCATTTTTCTTTGGTCAGGAACGGCTACATTGATCTATCAACAATATCACTGCTTTTTATTAAAAAATTGGAGGCACATCAAATGACTGCCAGCAAGATATACCCGGTTCCAGAGGACATCAAAGCATCTACACACCTGACTGAAGAGCAATACTTCGAGATGTACAAGAAGTCGGTTGAAGATCCTGAAGGGTTCTGGGGCGAACATGCCAGCACGCTGGATTGGTATACCAAGCCTACAAAAGTAAAAAATACTCACTTCGGCGCCGATGACGTCTCAATTAAATGGTTCGAAGATGGTGAGATCAATGCCAGTTATAACTGTATTGATCGTCACCTGGCTGAAAACGCAAAGAAAACTGCCATTTTCTGGGAAGGCGACTCGCCTGAAGACAGTGATGAAATTAGTTTCCAACAGCTTCATTATGAAGTCTGTAAGCTGGCCAACGGCCTGAAAAAGCTGGGCGTCGAAAAAGGCGACCGCGTTGCTATTTACATGCCGATGGTGCCGCAGGCAGCGTACGCCATGCTGGCGTGTGCGCGCATTGGTGCTGTGCACTCAGTCATTTTTGGTGGTTTCTCGCCAAACGCTATTGCCGACCGTATTAACGACAGCAGTGCCAAGGTAGTAATTACCTGTGACGAAGGCCGTCGTGCCGGTCGCAGTGTACCGCTTAAAGCAAACGTTGACCGCGCGCTGGCCAATGATGCCTGTCCTTCTATCACAAACGTTATCGTGCATAAGTTAACGGGCGGTGATGTTGCCTTTGATGACAGCGTTGATGTGTGGTGGGACTCGCTGGTAGAAGACTGCTCTGCGCAGTGCGAGCCAGAAGTGATGAACGCAGAAGATCCGCTGTTTATTCTGTATACCTCAGGATCTACCGGTACCCCTAAAGGTGTGGTTCACACTACCGGCGGTTACCTGCTATACACGGCAATGACCTTTAAATATGCCTTCGATTATCGCGAAGATGATATTTACTGGTGTACCGCCGATGTGGGTTGGATCACCGGTCACAGCTACATGACCTACGGCCCGCTGATTAACGGTGCTACGCAGGTATTCTTTGAAGGTGTACCCACTTATCCGGATGTACGTCGTATTGCTCAGGTTGTTGAAAAGTACAAAGTAAACTCTCTGTATACTGCGCCTACTGCTATCCGTGCGCTGATGGCCCACGGTGATGCGCCGGTGGAAGGCTGCGATCTGTCTTCTCTGCGTCTGTTAGGTTCGGTAGGTGAGCCAATCAACCCGGAAGCCTGGGAATGGTACTACCGCGTTATCGGTGAAAGCCGTTGTCCTATTATGGATACCTGGTGGCAAACCGAGACCGGCGGTATGATGATCACGCCGCTGCCTGGTGCAACACCACTTAAGCCGGGTTCTGCTTCACGCCCGATGTTCGGTATTCAACCAGCGCTGTTCGACGCAGAAGGTAAAGAGCTGGACGGCGCCAGCGAAGGTAACCTGGTGATTAAAGAAAGCTGGCCTAGCCAGGCCCGCACAGTCTATGGCGACCACGAGCGTTTCATTAATACCTACTTTAGTGCCTATAAAGGCGTTTACTTTACCGGTGACGGTGCCCGCAGAGATGAAGACGGTTATTATTGGATCACTGGTCGCGTAGATGACGTACTCAACGTATCGGGTCACCGTTTAGGTACTGCAGAAATCGAGAGCGCACTGGTTGCTCACCCTAAAGTGGCAGAAGCCGCAGTAGTCGGTTATCCGCATGATATTAAGGGGCAGGGTATCTATGTCTACATCACACCTAATGAAGGTGTTGAGCCCGATGATGAGCTGACCAAAGAAATCCGTGCCTGGGTACGTACAGAACTGAGCCCAATTGCAACACCGGATATGATCCAATGGTCTCGCGGTCTGCCGAAAACCCGTTCAGGTAAGATTATGCGTCGTATCCTGCGTAAGATTGCAGCCAATGAGCATGAGCAATTAGGCGACACGTCAACGTTGGCGGATCCGTCGGTTGTTGATACACTCATAGAGGAGCGTCTTAACAAGTAAACGGAGTCACAATGATAACGCTGCTGATTGCTGATGATCACCCTTTATACCGCGATGCGCTAAAGGGGGCGTTGTCATTGTCGTTGCCAGATCTAACGATTTTAGAAGCTGGTGACCTCACCACCACGGTCGACATGCTCGAAAAAGAGGATGTCGACCTGTTGTTACTTGATTTGCATATGCCGGGCAGTAACGATTTGTTCGGCTTATTGCATATCCGCAAACTCTATCCCGATCTACCCGTTGCGGTAGTCTCCGGCACCGAAGATGCCACCATTATTTCCAAAATTGTGGGCGTGGGCGCGCTTGGTTTTATTCCTAAAACCACCAGTTCCGATAATATCGCCAAAGCGGTGGAAGTGATCCTCGACGGCGACATCTGGCTCCCTGAATCAATCAGCGAAAAAATAGAAGACGTCGACGAAGCGTTCTCTGAACTGGCGGATAAAGTGTCAAGTCTCACACCTTCTCAATACAAAGTGCTGTGTTACATGCGCGATGGCCTGCTCAACAAGCAAATCGGCTATAACCTTGATATTGCCGAAGCCACAGTTAAAGCTCACGTTACCGCAATCTTTAAGAAGCTGGGTATCAACAATCGTACCCAGGCGGTTCTGATTGCTTCACAGCTGGAACTGGAACCGCCGGCCACACCGGGCAAATAATCGTTTTAAAATAAGTGCTCAAGCGGGCTGTCGAAGCTGGCTGTCGCTGCTTTGGTGGCATCGGATAATAGTGGGTTCTCTAGTCTGATAAGCTCTCTGCCTGCGATCAGGTTACGTGCTCTGATATAGAAATGCTGGGAGGTAAGCAGACGGGACAAGTCGCCATTTGCGGCGAGTATTGCTAACCCTTTTTCTAACCGTCGGGCGAGCTCAGGTTTACTCTTTGTCACAAAGAAAAACATCGGATTATCGTAATGCAGGGTAATGTGCCTGGCGATGATAAGATCCTTTGTTGAACGGGATTTCAGCTCGGTAAAAACCTCATTAGCGGCCCGGGGAAAGTAGTCTGCCTGGCCGTTGCTCAGGCTTTCAAAAGCGCCGTTATAGCTGTCGGTTATGAGATTAAAGCCGTTAAAAGTCAGCACGGTGGTATCCGGCCAGCCTGCACCTTGCACGGCGGTGAGTGCTTTAAGCTCGGCAACGCCCAGCTGTTCGTCGAAGCGTTCATCAGAAGCTCTTACCAGTATCACCCGGTAACCAAACAGGCCCGCAGTTAACGGTACCCGCACGGCAATATGCTGTTGCTCCCGCTTGATAGTGGTAATCGACCAGTTTATGTCTGTGGTGCCCTGTGTTAACTGATTAAACTGTTCTTGCTGGCTTGCCACCTCAGAGTCGGGCACCAGAATCACCGGACCAAACTGATTATCGGTTTGAGCTAGTGCCAGGCTAAGCAGAGTTCTTATGTAAAAGTAAAACTCATCGGTGCCACGCTGAAAATTAGGAATATTGACTTCGGTAACGTCGTCGAATGCGCCTGGCTGGGCCTGGCAAGAAGATGCAGCCAGCATCAACCAACTGGCGAGTAGGCTGGCGATAATTAACCTTGTCTCTGGTAGTCTTTTCATTTTACGAACTAATTATTGCCATAGGGGCCTGTAACAGTTTCTGGTATTATTTCTTGGCCTGCAAACTCCCTCCCAGTGAGCCGTTATTTTCCAGATCAAAAATCGTTCTTCCCCGCAGAATAGACACGGCCTGCTGATACCACTGCTGGCTTTCCATCAGCGCCAGAAAACTCCCATCCTGAATAGAACGCTCAAAACCGGTGGTGAGCCTTTGGGCCAGCGCCGTATTGCCTTTTTTAACGTACACTAAAAACAACAGGGGGTAGCGCAAAGCGTGACCAGGGGCGATTACCAATCCCTTTGTTTGCGCGATTTTCATTTCACCCAACACCTCAGCAATGCCTCTGGGGTAGTAATCGGCCAGACCCTTCTCGACTGCCCGGTAGGCAGAAAAGCGTTCGGAGGAAAGTACGGTAAAGCCATTATTTACCAAAATTTTGTAATCATGCCATTTGGAGGATTGCACGGCGACTAGTCTTTTCAAGTCTTCGACAGAGTTGATGTTGTCAAAGCGCGTGTCATCCGCGCGTATCAGTTTCACTCGCAAACCAAACAACCCGGCTATTTGCGGCACTAATACCGGTTGATAGGCTTCATTAGGTTGCTGTGAGCAGGTAGCCCAGGCGATGTCCGTGATGCTCTGATTAAGATTGCGTAACTGACGCTCTTCCTCAACCGGAAATTTCAGCCTGACCACTTCGGTTTCACCGTAATCCTGCTCGGTGGCCCTGATGGCTTGTTCCAGTTGCAAATGCAGATATTCAATAATCGGGTGCTCAGTGGTGAAGGTGGGTAGCCTTATTACCTCCTTGGCATTACTCTTTGCAGAATAAATTCCAAGTACAACTACGGTTATCAGGGCCAGTTTGTTCATGGGCTGCACACTTGTGTAATCATCACTGTTCAAGTATAGGTGATGGGTTTGCTTCCTGCACAACCAGCGGGCGAAAATTACTGAAGTTAAGGTAAAATCCGGAAGCAGGCGCTTCCGGATGGCTTAGATTGGAATCGCTACGGGCGGCCTGGCAGGATAAACTCGTACTCAGGATCAACATAGAACTTGCCTACCATGGCTTGTCTGCCCAGTAACATCAGATAAGTCATTTCAGAGCGGTCGGTTAGCGTGAGCTTAATTTTCCAGGACCGGGCACCCATCTGCAGGCGCGTGTTGATAACATAGCGGCGCTGCCGGTCGGCCGTGGAGCTCTTAATTTTTTTCTGGCTGAGCACCTTACTTTCGCAACGTACCGTGCGGGCAACGTCGTGAATATCGGGGTGAATATCAAAGCGTATCCAGCGTTCGTTGTCGCGCTCAAATTCTTCGATATTGTCTACATGCAGTGAAGACGTTGCGGCGCCGGTATCCACCCGCATGACTAAGTTATTGATCCCCAGTTCTGGCATGCTGCCATACTCAAGGGCGCCAATCATTTGTTTGGTTTTACTGGATTTGCTCATTTATAAGGCCACCGTAGTGTCATTAGGTACCAGATTGTCCTGCAGCATTTCCACCTGTTCTGCCACGGTATCCGGAGTTTTAAAATAGGCAATGTGATAAATCGCCTCACCTTCCTGGGTTAACGGAATATTTTGTTTACCAATCACCACACCCTCTGCCGGACTGGTGAGAGTGCCCAGAAACTGGCCGTAAGAGTCTGCAATGGTAGCCAGCTTATCGCCTTTTTCCACATGGTCTCCCAACTGGGCCAGATGGTTAATAAAGCCACTTTCCGGCGCGCGCACCCAGCCGCTGGAGCGGGCAATATAAGGTTTAATCGGCACGCCCTTAGCACGGCTTTTATTGAGCATACCCAGATGACGCATGGTGTTGATAATGCCTTTTACCCCGGCGCGTATGGAAAACTCATCGTACCGTAATGCCTGACCGGCCTCGTATAACAGAATTTTAATGCCGGCTTCACTGGCGGTAGCACGTAACGAACCGTCACGGATATCGGCATTCAACAATACCGGTACGCCAAAGGCCTGCGCCATAGCGAGGACTTCCTCGTCGTCGAGGTCGGCGCGGATCTGTGGCAGGTTACTGCGGTGAATCGCACCGGTATGTAAATCGATGCCGACATCACATTTACTCACCACTTCATTAAAAAACAAATGTGCCAGACGCCCAGCCAGACTGCCTTTACGGCTACCCGGAAAACTGCGGTTAAGGTCGCGTCGGTCGGGTAAATACCGCGACTGGTTGAGCACGCCGTAAACATTAACCGTTGGTACGGCGATAAGCGTGCCCTTTAACCTGTCGATGGCCCGGGATTTGATAAGTCGTGCAATAATTTCGATACCATTGAGCTCATCACCGTGGATCGCCGCACTTACGAATAACGTAGGGCCTGGACGTTTACCACGCTTCACATAAACCGGAATACTCATACTGGTAGCAGTATAAAGAGGCGGCATATCCAGCGCGATTTTCTTCGTTTCACCCGGCAGTATGGTTTCACCGCCAATCACAAGCCCTTTGGTGGCCATCAGCCTTTTCCTTTGGTTTTAGTTTTGTGTGGTTTTGCAGAGGTTTCGATGAACTGAATAATCATGCTGGCCACATCTTTACTGGTTGCTTTTTCGATCCCCTCCAGACCAGGAGAGGAGTTTACTTCCATCACCACCGGCCCGCGTGAAGAACGTAAAATATCGACACCACAACAGTTTAAGCCCATGGTTTTCGCTGCATTAATGGCGGTCTTACGCTCATCCGGCGACAAGCGCACCAGACTGGCTGAACCGCCACGATGCAGGTTGGAGCGAAACTCGCCCGGCGCTGCCTGGCGTTTCATTGCGGCAATTACTTTGCCACCTACGACAAAGCAGCGGATGTCTGCACCACCGGCTTCTTTAATATATTCCTGCACCAGAATACTGGCGTTGAGGCCCATAAAGGCTTCTATCATGGCTTCCGCGGTTTTCTGTGATTCGGCCAGCACTACGCCGATACCCTGGGTACCTTCCAGTAACTTGATCACTACCGGCGCACCGCCAACGTTTTTAATTACGTCGTCTACTTTATCCGGGTGATGGGCGAAGCCGGTACGGGGCATACCAATCCCTTTACGGGATAAAAGCTGTAAGGAGCGCAGTTTGTCCCGCGAGCGGCTGATGGCCACCGATTCGTTGATGCTGTATGTGCCCATCATCTCAAACTGTCGTACCACCGAGGTGCCATAAAAAGTTACCGATGCCCCAATGCGCGGTATCACAGCATCATAGTCAGGTAGTCTCTCACCTTTATAGCGAACCGACGGATCGCTGCTGGTAATGTCCATATAGCAGTGCATGGTGTCTATGATATCCACGGTGTGTCCGCGCTGCTCGGCAGCCTCTTTGAGGCGGCGGGTAGAGTAAAGGCGGGGATTTCGGGATAGTATTGCAATTCGCATGGTTCAGCCTAATTTTGGTTGCGGCAAAAAACGGCATACTTTGCCTTGTGTGTGGGTAATGTAAAGTAAATAAAATTTGTCGTGACGGTGATAAATCTTGAGTAATAACAAGACTCACCGTCTACCGTATTGGTTATAGCATACGCCTAAAAAAGGGCCATTGTCACGGGTGATGCTGCTCACAATTAATGGGCAGATTTAATATGCCGGGTCATACTTTTCAGCAACGCGCGCAGCTTGGCGGGTTTAATGGGTTTGCTCAGATAATTCACCCCTTGCTCCTTACAACGGGTCACCACGTCCTCATCGTGAGTGGCGGTAACCAGTGAGGCTGGCAGCACAATATCGAGGTGCTGGCGAATAGCGTCAATTAAATCCAGGCCATTCTGATCGTTGCCAAGCTGGTAATCCATCAGCAAAATTTGCGGCGAGAAAATATCGGCCTGAGTGATAGCGTCGTCCCAGTTATCTGCAAGTACCGTACTGACACCCCATTTCTCTAACAGGGTTTGTAGTGCGTCGAGATTTTCCTGCTGATCGTCCACACACAGTACCCGTAATCCGCGGAACGAAGCAGTCGGGTTAGCCAGTGAGGTACTTTTTGAGACCAGAGGTTGGGTCATGGGGAAGCTTAGCGAGAAGCAACTGCCCCGGCCTACTTCTGATTCAACCGTTACCTTACATTGCATCTGTTGGCTTAAGCGCCTTACCACGCCTAAGCCCAGTCCGATACCGTGCTCTGAGCTATCATTGGTGCGATAGAAATCGCTAAAGATTAAAGCCTGTTGCTCTTTGGAAATACCAATGCCCGTATCGCGAATCTCAATAAGTAGCTTCCCAGCGCGCTTACGGGTAGAAAACAGCACCTTACCCGAGTTGGTGTATTTCACAGCATTAGACAGCAGGTTCTGAACAATCCGATACAAGAACGTTTTATCGGCATATACCCAGCAGTCCAGTAAACGGGTACGCAGGGTGAGACCTTTATCCCTGGCGCGCATGGATAATTCATCCACGATGGGGTCGCATAAATCCTTTATATTTACCGGCTCAGGGTTGGGCTTGAGCTCGCCCTGGTCCAGGCGGGAGATATCCAGCAAAGTGGCAATCAGCGCCTCACTGGAGGTTACCGAGTGATTGAGTTTGTTGACGATGTTATTCACCGCGTCCGGTAGTCTGGCTTCCTGCAAGGCAGAAACGTAAAGCTTGGCGGCGTTCAGCGGCTGCAATACATCATGACTGGCCAGCGCCAGAAAGCGGGTTTTACTGGCATTGGCATCTTCGGCCTGTTTACGGGCGCGGATTAGCTCTTTTTCTACGCCACGCCGGCGCTCGATCTCAAGGCGTAACTCGGCGTTAATCGAGTGCACTTCTTCCGTGCGCTTTTTAATTCGCAGTTCAAGGTCGATATTGGACTCTTCCAGCGCCTGCTGGATTTCCACGTGCCCGGTAATATCATTAAAGCTGGTTACGAAGCCACCCCCCGGGAGCGGATTACCTACCATTTCAATCACCCGGCCGTCGCTGCGCTGGCGGGTAAACCGGTGAGGCGTACCGGAACGCAAATGTTCCAGGCGTTTCTCGATTTCGCCTTCAATATCATTTACCCCGAACTCGCCCCGTTCGGCGTTGTAGCGAATGAGCTTTTCTATCGGCATGCCCACCACTAAAAAATCTTCCGGGTAGGTATAAAGCGTGGCGTACTGTTTATTCCAGGCCACCAGATTAAGGTGTTTATCAATGACGCTGATACCCTGATCCATATTCTCCAGCGAGGTAAGCAGGGCCGTCATGTTAAACTGCATGGCCTGGGTGGTATCGTCGAAGAAGTTAATAACTTCGGTAAAGTCGAGCTTCTTACCACGCAGGACACTGTCGATCAGGGCTTTAGCACTGGATGCACCTATTACCCCGCCAAGAGCCCTTTCGCAGAAGGCCATAAAGGCATCGTCCGGCACCTGAGAGTTCTCAATGGTAGTGTGATGAAGCTGCTGATATTCATTAACCAGCTGCTTACAGCGCCCGGTGCCCATAAAGGTGGAGAGCAGGGTGATAAGGTCAGCTATGGTCACGTTAACGCTCTGATTCTTAAGTGGCGTATTACGCACTTCAGCCGGTGATACAAAGGCTTCTGCCTGGATCCTGTCAATTAATCGGGCCGGCGCAAGCCAGGAAAACAGGCAATAGGCCATGGCGTTGGCAATCAGGCTGATAATTGCGCCCTGGCTAAGTAACTCACTTTGTTCAAAGTCTGTAGCGGAGTTGTTGATGATGGGAAGCACCAGCCACAACACCCAGGTAATCAGCCCCACTACCAGGCCTGCGTAAACACCGTGGGCGTGGCCGCGTTTCCAGTACAGGCCACCAATTACCGCAGGCATAAGCTGAATAACCAGTGAAAAGGCAATCAAACCAATGGAATGAAGCGAGCGACTGCCGGTCATTTGCTGGTGGTATAAAAAGGCCAGTAGCAGAATAATGCCAATAATTACCCGGCGGATCAGCCTGATACGTTTACCGTAATCACCATATGCGGCGGAATGTTGTTTTACCGCCAGTAAGCGAGGCAGCACCACGTCGTTAGTCAGCATGGTACTGAGTGTTAGTGTGGCTACGATGATCATCGCCGTGGCGGCCGACAATCCACCAACAAACACAATGACCTGCAGTAAAAATGACTCCGAGAAAATGGCCAGTGATAACACGTAGGTATCCGGCTCAATGGGGTTGTCGGCAAAAACCGATTGTCCGGCCATGGCTATAATCGGGATCACTGCGGCGGTAATCGCCAGATACAGCGGGAACAACCAGCGCGCTGTTTTAAGGTGATTCAGGCTCAGGTTATCCACAATGGCTACATGGAACTGACGGGGCAAACAAATCACCGCAGCGGCGGCCATGATCACCTGGGCAAAAAAGGTAAAGGAGGAGAACTGAGACAACGCTTCTGTTGTTAGAAAGTCTTCCAGAATCGGCCTGGTTTCCTGCTCATACCAGGCTTGATAGCCGACGATAGCAACAAGAACCAGCGCCAACAGTTTTATGGATGACTCAAAGGAAATGGCCAGGATAAGGCCGCGACGGTATTCGGTAACGTCGGTTTGTTTGGTACCAAAATAGATGGCAAACAGGGCAATAAAGGCGGTGGCCAGGACAATAATAAACTGGCTGTTAGGCTGGTTAGTTAACAGCTTAAAGGTTGCGCCGATGGCTTTTAGCTGCAGGGCGATATAAGGAATGGTAGCCATCAGAGCGATAATGGTTACCAGCAGAGCAACCGCCTGGCGTTTGCCGTAGCGGGAAGCAATAAAGTCGGCAATGGTATTAATGTGTTGTTTTTTACTGACCAGCGTCAGTTTGTAGATAAACCGGTAACCCAGAATGTACACCAGTACCGGCCCGAGCAGGATTGGCAGGTAAATCCAGGTGTCCCGGGTAGCCTGACCCACCGCTCCAAAAAAGGTCCAGGCCGTACAATAAATGGCCAGTGCCAGCGAGTAGATCACCGGGTGAGAGGTTATCCATCTGGCAGTGGGAGAATTCTTATCTCCCCAGCTGGCGATGTAAAATAATAAAAATAAATAAACGAGTGCGAGCGAAACCCAACCGAACGTCATGCCTTGTCCTAACAGGTTTTTAACAAATCTGATTGCATTATAACCAACCCCCTAAGACCTGACCTACGACCATGGTCTCATTTCTTGAATTGACATGCCCGTCTAGAGTATATCCGAAGCTCCTAATTATGCGGTTTTTAGGCGATTTTGGCGGTTTGGGATTGCCAGGGTAAGCGCTAAAGTCGCCTGAGAAGCTCTCCGTTAGGAAAATGTAAAAATAGAACATCGAATTAACCTGTTGATGAGGACGGAAAGATGGCATTTAAAAGTGATGACGACAAAACGGCGTATTGGAAGGAGAACCTCTCCATCCTCGCCAAATTGTTAGTAGTCTGGTTTGTCGTGTCTTTTGGCTGCGGCATTCTTTTAGTAGACGTGCTAAACGAAATCCAATTCTTTGGCTTTAAGCTGGGATTCTGGTTTGCACAGCAAGGTGCAATATACGTGTTTGTGGTACTCATTTTTGTGTATATGGCCAAAATGAATGCATTAGACAAAAAATACGGCGTAGACGAGGAGTAATCCAATGGATGTACAATTATTAACCTTTATCATCGTTGGCGCCTCGTTTGCCCTGTATATCGCAATCGCGATCTGGGCCCGCGCTGGTTCAACCAACGACTTCTATGTTGCCGGCGGTGGTGTTCCACCTGTCCTTAACGGTATGGCAACCGCAGCGGACTGGATGTCAGCCGCATCATTTATCTCTATGGCCGGTCTGATTTCCTTTATGGGTTG
>DDJQ01000003.1 GCA_002339125.1 Alteromonadaceae bacterium UBA2620 | reverse complement strand
GCGTTAATATTTCTTATACTCGGCCATGTGCACTTTGTTTTCCCGCAGCATGTTGATGATTTGACGCTGATTAGCCACCCTCACTTCTTTAAAGCGTTTGCGCTACGACTCAAATTTATCGCCGTATTCGTAGCCAGTAATGAGTGCGATATTCATTCCGTTGGGCAATTTATCCACGCTTTCGTAATCAAAACGCGAGTCTTTTGGATAATAAAAAGACGCCCGGGCCTGAAACAAAGGTTCGTTACCAAATACAAACATCGCCAGCGTATTTTTCTGCCGGGTGACATTATAAGCACCATCCACCTGACCATTTTCTGCCATTTTTAATGCTCTGGCGTAGGGTACGGTCACAAACATGGCTGACGAATCAGAATAGGCCAGCGCCTGTTCAATAATCGTGCGGGAAATGCCGGTGCCATCGGGTTTGGCAAACGGCGGCCAGCTGTCTTCGGCGGCAAAGATAAACTCCTCACCAGAGACTGCTAAACAGGAAAAAGACAAACAGATAACAGCCAGGATCACCTGTTTTTTTATTTGCAAAAACAAGGGCAAAAACTTCACAAAACGACCACACCAGAAAGCATCAGCAGGAATCAACCACACCACCTGATTTCATTAACCTTTACCGTATTCTAAATACATCTCATTGATAAAACATCATAAAAAGGTAGTATTAAATTTTAATCGACTCATCTTAATGATTATTAAATCACGAAGCACTGCTACTACGTTTATGCCAGGTTAAAGCTGCCGCGGTAAAGCTAATCTGCCAGTCAGTTAAATGAGAAACGCCAGAATGATTAGCCTAATAATTCTGAACTCGCTGGTTGAGAAAAATAATCAGCCAGTATGACTGGTTCAATTTCTTTACTTTACTGCCAACGGAAATGTCTCAAAATTAACCCCTGCACTGCCCGTTTTCATAAAATTGCGAATATTGGCGTGGTCGTCATCCTGTGGATTTTCAAGCACATCCTTGCGGTAATAAGTGCCAAACAGGGCCAGGGTTTGTTCATTGGTCAGGTTCAGGTACTGACCTAATGCCAGTAACTTGCAGGAGCCGTTATTCTGATTGGCGTCGTTGCGCACTTCACCATTAGTAAAGGCAGTGGGGGTAAAGGTAAATGTAGCATCGATGAGTGCGATAACATCTTTAAATTCAATGCGCTCAGGGGCGCTGTTAAGTTGTGCGGTAAGGGCATCTAAACTGCTTAGGGCCATGGGTTCTCCAAAAACGGGCATTTATCGATAGTCACAAAATGTCACTTATTGTGCCCTATTTTTGCTTCTGACACCTCGCTAATCCGTCGAAAATAAATCGCCTTTCGGTCACCATCGTTTGTGGATTAATGTCAAATCGTTGAATCACATACTCATATTGTTCATCAGCTTTTTTATACCATTCACAGGCAAACTCTGACGATTTTTGTAAATAGGCAACCTCCGCACGCATTCCATAACCATTGGCCAGCTCTCGCTGATAACCAGAGTTGCCCGGTTCGGCCTCAATTAATCTTAACTGATTTTCAATGTACTGGTCGGATAGTGCGACTGCCCGTGGAAAGTTTGACAGGTAGGCATAGGTGACGGAACTTTGCTTTAATATTGAATTCATCCGCCTGGCAAGTTCTTTATCATGAGGATCGAGTTCAAGCAGTGTCTGCACAACGGTCCTTGCCTCGTCTAAGAACCCGATAGCAATTTGCTCTTTATCCATCGAATAATACACCGTACCCAAACGCAGTAAGTTTAAAGCCAGTAAGGCTTCAAAGCGCCGGTTTTGCGTTCCCGAAGCAATGATTCTGCGCGCTACTTTTATTCCCTCCTCCATGATTTGTACCGCTTCATCGTAATCTGTTACCCCCAGATTGTCAGCATGCAGGGTCATGTTATAACCCAGCGCCGTGAGCGCATTGGATTGCTCTTTTTGTAAGGCTTGGCTGGTGGGATTATCAGCCAGGCGCTGCTCGATAATTTTTAACGCCTGACGGGCGATTACCGCGGCTTTTTCGCCTTGTTGCGCCCACACCAGGGCATTACTTTGTGCGCGCATTGCGGCGCTCACCCTTATCCAGATGTCATCGCTCGGGCCAGTTAATGCCATGTACTGCCGATAATATTCTTCTGCCTGTCGGCCATGTTCATAGGCTGCTGTTGTATCGTCAAGAACAATAAAGCTGAATACTGAGAGTGAATTATGTGTCTCTGCCAACGAAATGACTAAGGGGGGAAACTCCGGCTGTTGCTTTTGCAGAACCATTAATTTTTTTAACGTATCACTGAGTATGGCTTCGGCGTCTGCACGTCGACCCAGGTTTGGCACCATTGGATTACCCAACACATCTGCGAGCCTCCTGAAACCTGAGGCCGTTTCAACTTTCAGTTCAAATGGCGCATTGTCAAGCTGGCTTAATTGATTCAGGTAGGTTTGTGCCTTGTTTGCCAGTTCTGCCCGGGCCTTAATTGAACCCGGCAGGTCCGACACGTTATCGTAATGGTCAAACATCATAAAACCAGCCAGATTGCGAACCTCATTAAATCTCGCCTGAGCATAAGTTTCTGCTGTGATAGCGCGAAAATATAATGATGCAAAAACAATGGCTGAGGTCAGAATACCAGTGAGCAACACTGCACCGGCGGTCACCGCCACCCGGTTCGCTCTGATAAAACATCGCATGCGGTACGTCGCGCCCCCGGCCATAGCAGTAACCGGGCGATGATTCAGCATGTTTCTGATATCGTTGCGCATGGCATCAACACTGGTGTAACGCTGTTCCGGATCAGGATGAGAGGCTTTAGCGATAATGGCATCACACTCAGCGGAAAGCGGATGAGGACGGAGTTTGACGATGTCAGATAGAATGACCCCTAACGAATATATATCATCCAGCGTGTTGGCTGGCGCCCCCTCGCGACGTTCAGGCGCCGAATAGCCTGCAGTATGTAACGTATCTGCACCATGATTCTGGCGTTTATCACTAAGCGAGCTGGAAATACCAAAATCGATGACTTTAACTATCCCACTCTTATTGATCAGAATGTTACCCGGTGATAAATCGCGATGCACAATCGTGTTTGTATGTGCGTAAGAAATCGCGCCACAGATTTGTTCAAACAAAGCCAATCGTGTCGCGAAGTCTGGAGAAGCCATTTGCAAATAACGGTACAGCGGTACACCATCCACCAGTTCCATTATGAAAAATGGCGCTCCGTTCTCGAGCTCACCCCCATCGTAAAACTGTGCGATATTGGGGTGTTTTAAGCGCGCCAACAATCGCCGTTCGCTACGCAAACGTTCCATAAAAGAAGATGATTTATTGTTTAATGAAACGAGCTTTATCGCTGCTTCATGTTCAAAATCGGCGTCTACTCTGCGCGCTCGATAAACAATTCCCATCCCACCACGACCAATCTCGCCGAGGATCTGATAATTACCAATGCGCTCCGGCATCGCGAAACCCAGCAGCTTGTTTAATCCTCTGCCGGTGAACGCCTGCCCATTATCATCGCTGTCGATATGCGTCAGCATATTAAGGGCGCGAGCAGTAAGCGCTGGCCGGCCTGCGGTTTGCCGGTGAATAAATGTCTCGCGCTCGCTCGGAGCAACGTCAAGTGCTTGCTCTACCAGCGCGATCAACTCAAAATCGTCTATGTGTTCATTCGACATGAAGGTTACATATTAATACATCATCAATTACCACGCTGTTGTTGCCGAGTTTCCAGGGACTGCTCAACAACTATCAACAAACTCTGGGCGCATCAATCAAAATTGCCGTAATATTATCTTTGCCACCACGCTGATTCGCAGCACTAAGCAGTTGCTCAATAGCCGTTTCAGTGTTTACAGCTTGACTAATAATATGCCAAATTTCGCTGTCTTTCAGCTCATTGGTCAGCCCGTCACTGCACAGCAATAATTTCTCCGATGCCGCCAGTCGGATACTGACACTTTCAGCGTTAAGAATATCAATATTGAGACTTCCTACGCATTTTGTGAGTACATTTTTTACAACGGCGGCACAGGTCTCGGACAGCGAGCCGAGCCCCATATCCTGCAAACGTTGCACAAGCGAGTGATCCCGGGTGAGCCGTTTTAAACTGTGCTCGTTGTAGACGTAAGCCCTGCTGTCACCGACCCAACAAAGTTCCATGACATCCTCGTGTTGCCGGGCTATGACCACTGTTGTCGCCATCCCCAGTTGCCCGCCGTTAAGCTGTGCAGCCAGCTTTACCCTTGCATGTATCTGAGCGATAGCGCCCCGCAATGTTGTACCTGACAGCAGCAGTGCAGGGAGTTCATCACACACTAGCTGACTGGCAATCTTACCACCCGCGTTACCGCCAACACCATCGGCAACCAGCCAGATCCCCTGCTCTGAGTGACACAGGAAACTGTCTTCATTAGTTTTTCGACAGCGCCCCCTTGAGGTAGCCCCGAAGGCTGTTGATACCCATTTACCTGGAGGTTCAACAGGTAACTCAATGTTCATTTTCAAGCCAATCTTTAAGCCACGCACGGGTCGCTACCCACGAGCGTTTTACCGTAGACACCGACTGTCCGGTCACCTCGGCAATTTCTTCGTAAGTCATGCCGCCAAAGTAGCGCATTTCTACTATATCTGCACGTTGTTGGTCAATTTCCTGCAATCGAAGCAAGGCCGCTTCCAGCGCCAGCACAGACACATCTTCGTCCATCGTGGAGGTGTCGCCAGTGTGCAGTGTAACCATATAGCCCTGATTCTTTGTTGCCATGCGTTGCCGGGTTTTATCGATAACAATAAATCGCATAATCCGCGCGCAAAGCGCTAACAAATGAGCGCGATCATTAACCTTAATGTCATCGGACAAAAATAGCTTTATAAAGGCTTCGTTCGCCAGTTCACAGGTCACTAATGAACGATACTGCGCATTTCGGCGCAGTATCGATGAGGCAATATTTTCAACTTCCCGATAAACGATCTGCACCATCTTATCCCGTGCCTCATCGTTGCCAGATTGCCATTGATGAACCAGGTGATTAAACATATAAAGATCGCTGGTTTGCTTGGTCATATTTACCTGCGCAAGAATCAATTACGATTTCACCGCTGACATCAGCGGGCTTCTGTCAGCATTCACGACAAAACACAGTGCCGTCGAATCTCCCGCTTGCCATGAACTCACCGAAGGGGTAATCACTTCAATACCTAAATCCCTACCGTTATACGCTTGCCCCGTGTGCTCTTCAAATGCACTTCGACATCTGCGGTAGGCTGCCCGTTCTATGTATAACCCTCCCGGGTAATCTTCACCTAAATCATCAAGCGCTGCTGTTCCCGCAAACTCATAATGATGGGCCTCGGTGCAGTCCTTGACAGTAAGGTATTCGATACCATGAATCTCATCGACAATATCTGCACACATGCCGGGTTGCAGGTCATCAAGACTGACTAGGCCGGTGATGACATTCCCTCCAGCATTATCTGGTGGTTGTGGCGATACCGATGTATCGTTACCGCCTCCACAACCTGAGAGCCCGGCCAATAACAGAAAACAAGCGGATAATTGAAATAATTTCATCGTGTTTGTACTCCGGTATAAGTGACTTTTTTAACCACCAATCCGTATAGATCATAACCTGATAGCTTAATTTCACCGGCATCGAGCGCTCGCGCTTCTGCCAGCGAAATCACATCAAACGATTCAACATACCCTTTGGTGATGCCCTCTGGACCGATAATAAGCAGCCCTTCCCCTCCTCGTTTATGTTCACTCAGATACTGCATTGCCATTTTCTGCGCGTATTCGGCTTTGGGAAAATCGCTGGTCTGCGCGGTAGCATGATGCTGACCATCCACAGCATAGGTGGCGTTTTTGAGAATATTCTCGTGTAATGTCGGCGCAGTATTACTGCCATCCCGTTTCGCCACCGAGAGCAAATCTATATCGCTGTACACCGGTTTACCGTTAAAATCAAAAATCAATCTGCCGCTACCCGGTTCAACACTCACTGTCGTGATGACATCCCGGCCATAACGCTTAACCAGAATACCAGCCTGCTGAACCTCTTCAACCAATTCCAGGTCAGGATTGGCCGGATCAGGATTGCGAATGACCCGATGCGTTTTCACAGCATTCATTTCTGCTAAGGTATCCTGCAGGTTTTCAAATTCAGCTTTTTTGGCAGAATAACGCTTCAGGATGTCCTGAATTTCCGGATCACCGGGTACAAATTCATCTGGCGACCCAAACTCACCATCTGCGATGGCTTGTCTTAATTTTTCCCAGGGTTCATCGGGTTCGCGAAGCACCACAAGGCCCCTGTCAGCGCAGTTATAACCCAGCCATTTACAGTCCAATTCGCTCACCGACTTCATTTTTACCGGTAGTGGCTTTGCATTGTAACCTGCGCGGGCATGCGCGGCGGCAGTCGCTGGCCGGGGGCGCACAAAAAAGGTAGTGTTCGAACGCTTGGCTTCATCCAACATAAAGGCCAGATCGTCTCCTTCCACACCTGCGGCTAATGCATGCTTACCGGTTAACGGGACACCTTCAGGCAGGTCGTCAAATGTCTGCTCAAGCTCATCAATGTATTTTGCGACGATAGCTGCACCGCTACTCTCGTTTGGTACGTTGATTTTTTTGGTTAGTTTTAACATGACTTTTCTGCCCACCCCGGTTTTCAGCAATTTGGCAAATACCTGGGCACCGGCTTGCTCGGCGCCTATTCCGGTTGCGATCTGCGTTGACGGTTCAGCCAGCAAAGCCGCGACATCCCTCGCCCGCCCTTCCCGGGCCGCGGTTTCCACATTAAACATCCAGTCGGCAAATACATCCACACCATTAATGGCAATGGTTTGTTCAATATCAGCCAGATCAATCATCATCTGTTCCACCGTCGTGCCATGGTAATATTCAGACATCAGTGTGACTATCTGACGCGCTTGCTTATTTAAGGTCTCGCCACCATCACCACTGGTTTCACCGAGAAAATCCACCACATCCAGCGTGCCCTGGCCCATTTTTTCCAGTGCAGTGATTACGCCGTCCGCAGTACCTACCGTGATACCACCAATTAATGAATCGTCGGCCCACTCATCAAGTTCGTTTACGACAGTCATTATGCCGCGTACCATCAGCGCGTAATAAGCATCTTTAATGTCTACCCACCAGTCGGTTCGATCAATGTCATCCCTCAGGATTTCTTCAACAGACACTTCGACATCGTCCTCCAACTGCTCATTGACAACCTTACCAGTAAAGGTCACGGGCAAGGTGTAGCGATTAGCCGAGCCAATATCCAGTATCATGCCGACCGGAATAATAAAGTCTTTCTCCTGGCCAGCGGCCAGCAACTCGATGCGAGGAGTTACTAACTCACTGAGATTGTCCAGCAGACTGTCAATAGGCTTGAATTCTGGCGTTGGTTCGCTTTGCGCATCGTCGGTTAACGCAAAGTCAATATTCTGGATATCAAAATTCCCGATATTGGCTATAGTTCCACGAATAAAAGCAAATTCGCCCGGAATTGGCTTGCCTGGTTGCAAACGCACATCTTTTAACTCTAGTGCCGCAACCTCTATTGCAAAGCGACCATCGACAGACTTTAAAGCACGGCCGGTTTGAGTAATGGAATCAAAGGCTATGGAGGCTTGCAGATCCACGACCCCTTTTCCTTTGGTGTTATACCGCCAACTCACTTTCATTGCTTCCCCGGGCGCCAGCGTAAATCCCGCCGTAGTAGGATTATTGCCATTCTCATCAATTGGGCCAGAAACAAATTCCACCAATTCGTTAGGCAAGGTTAATAATGAGTCCACACGAATGTTATTGACGTCAATCTGTTCATCGTTGGTGACGGTCAGGGTAATAGTGACTTCTTCACCGGAGACCTCAACAAAGGGGGCAGCCAGGTCTAAAGAAAGACTGGGTTGAACCGCCACATCCAGCATGCCCATAGCGCTGGCCGATTCGCCGCTGGCAAGTGTGCCCGTTCCGGTAAACTGTAAAACCGTTTCGCCTGACTCAATGGCTGCCATTGAGAAGTGGCTGGTAAATACCGCATATTGCGCGATAGTGCTAATTACGGCTGGTTGCGGCACGCCTTTTTGCTGAAACAGTGACTCGCTGTCATTCGCGGCAATGGTAAAATTATCTATAGCCCCGGATTCAAAATTACCCACCCTGACCTGGTAACGTTCTTCACTGCCGTTTTCAACAGACTGTTTGCCCGTTACCTGAATAATAAGGCCATCCACCGTTTCTACCGATTGTGACGTTTGATCCTCATCCCCGTTTGAATTAATAGCCGTGAAGGTCACGTTATACACGCCGGGCTCAGAATACAAATGCTTCGGCGAATAGGCACTGGAGGAATTGCCATCCCCGAAATCCCAGGTGTAAGTCAGATTTTGTGGAGCTTCGTTGCTCTGGGTTTTGTTAATAAACGAAGCTTGCAAGCCGATCACGTCGGTGTCAAAGTTTGCATTGACATAAGGCCGTACGTCACCATCAATGGGAACATAAAGCTCAGTCCGGGGATGCTGACTGGCACTTCGGCCATCACCAGCTACCGCAATATCGGCGCCTACGGTAATTTTCACCCAGGTTGGGCCATATAAACCATCAGGTCTGGGGCCATTAAAGGTAATCTGACAGTGTTGCCGGGCCGGTCCAAACTCGTGCCACTCGGCTCCGTCAACGTTGGAAGGCCCACCGTAAATATACGTTTGAAAATTGCCGCGCCCTCCACAGGGGTTACCGTTTATTCCGGCAACGGTAAACAACGTAGCCGGAATATCCTGGTCACTCATATACAGTGCCGATTTACAGGACGTTTCTTTAAATTTACCGCCATCGGTTAGGTCAATGTAACCACAACTATTTACCGTAGGCGCTGAAACCCCGGCAAAGCAGGGCACAGGCTCCCAATATCCCAGATATCCATAATGCGCAAAACAGATAGGCGGATCCGGGTAAGTGGAAAGCTGAATTGTTCCACCGGGTGTGAAGTCTCCGGATGCTGAACCACTGACCAGAAAGTCGACTTGCGGGCAGGCACCAGTTTCAGTTCCATCAACAAAGGTACAGGTTGGTAAGGGCATTTTGGGCGGCGACTGGGCGCTCGCCGTTGCTGTCACCAGTTGCACAGAGAACAATAACAGTAGTAAATATGTTGTATGACAAAATGCAGAATATATCCGTCCCATGTCTTTCACCTTTTAATGTTTCCTGGCTGTCATATCGAAGAAACGAAATAAAAAGGGTCACGACATGAGCATTAAATGTTTACATTACGGTGCGAGCATACACATCTTGCCAAAGGCGATAACAAAGCCAATTACAATTAATTGACTCTTTTTGACCTTTCAGCCTCTTCGTTTTCGATATCAGTCATGGGCCGTTTTATCAGCGGTATATGTGAGTATATATACATAAGGAATAAAATATGTACTGGAGTAATCATCGGGCATCAACGTTCGTGCTGTTCATATTGGGTTTAACACTGCACAGTTATGCCGCAGTAGCAGGTTTAGGTAAGTTATCAGACGTGTTATCGACCGGCTATTCAGATGGCTGGAATGCGATGCTTAAACAGGACACATACTGGCTGGAAAATACCAGTCAGCAAGGCGCTATCCGCTACTACTATGCAGACTATAATGGCCAGCAAGACCAACGGGTAATATCAGTTAAAATACAACTGAATGCCTCAGCACCGAATTCTGAAGCTGGCGTGTTATATGGATTTGATCGGGCACAGGCAACCTACTTTCTGATGACTATCACCGCCGGGAGAACCTTTAACGTTACCCTTCGCGATAAAAATGGCTTCAGGCAACTTTTTCAGACGTCTCTTGATATCAACCTTAGCGCATTTAATACCATCACCATCGAAGAAGAGGGGCATAAACTGACTTATTTTGTTAATAACAACAAGGTAGGCGAACTTACCCACCCTTCTGCCGGCAAAGGCAGCAGTGGTATAGTTGCCGTGGGAACCGGCAAATTTGGCTTCACTGACTTCGTGGAGAATAACGCTCCACTCACCCACAAACTTCCCACCGCACAGACTGTAATAACCACGATGACCGCCTTAAATGAACCACAGGTGACTCATTCAATCAAAGACGAATTTGGCTTTGATCGCCCCATGGAAGCCATGACGATTAACATGCCCGAATCATGGGATGTAAAAGGTCTCGTACAATGGTATGGCAAATCGACCTGTACCATGGACATCAGTACGCCAAAGGTTCACCTGAAAGGCTCTGCTAAAAATGGTATGCAATGGCTTGAAATTATTCCGGGAGGCGTTTGGGCCTGGAACTCTAACTTTGACACTATGCCTCAGTTGTATACATCAACGATTGCAGGCTGTGACAGCAAACCGATTGTGGATATAGAGACATTTGTTAATCAATATATTCGGTCTATTCGGCCGCATGCCAAAATTAACTCAGTACGCCAGCGTCCTGATATCATCCAGGACATCATGAAAGAGCAGGCTCAGGATATACACCAATTTCAGCAACAATATCCCAATATGCGCTTACGGCCCGAAGCCATGGAGGTCGACCTGACCTATTTTGCCAATAACAAAAAAGTAAATGAGCTGTTAGAGACTACCGTTATCTTTATTGATAGTCCGATTCTCGACGCAAATGGCGGAATGGGAGGGATCATGACCATTTCAATGGCCCAGGGTTCAATCTTAACAGCAACCGTTAACGGACAGGCCGACAGA
>DDJQ01000030.1 GCA_002339125.1 Alteromonadaceae bacterium UBA2620 | reverse complement strand
GTTTCGCCATCGTACTCTCCAATAAATTAAACGAGTTCGCCGTTAGACTTAAAGAAACGAACTTTCTTACCGTCTTCTGTACGGAAACCAACGCGATCAGCTTTACCCGTTGCCGGGTTAACTACCGCAACATTAGAAACGTGAATGGATGCTTCTTTCTCAACAATACCGCCAGCTTCACCCAGTTGTGGGTTAGGCTTTTGGTGTTTCTTGACAAGATTTACACCTTCAACGACTACACGGTCATCAGAATTAAGAACACGCACGACTTTGCCTTGCTTGCCTTTATCTTTACCCGCTAATACGACTACTTCATCATCACGACGAATTTTATTAGCCATTATCGTGACTCCTTATAGTACCTCTGGGGCCAGTGAGATGATCTTCATGAAGTTATCACTTCTCAGCTCACGGGTTACCGGTCCAAAGATACGCGTACCAATTGGTTGCTTGTTTGCATTAAGCAAAACAGCCGCATTACTATCGAAACGGATGGTTGAACCATCTGCACGACGAATGCCTTTTCTAGTACGCACCACCACTGCGTTCAGAACGTCACCTTTTTTTACTTTACCGCGAGGAATTGCTTCCTTAACAGTAACTTTGATGATGTCACCGATACCTGCATAACGGCGATGCGAGCCACCAAGAACCTTAATACACTGAACCCTGCGAGCGCCGCTGTTGTCGGCAACATCCAGGTTAGTTTGCATTTGGATCATGATTAATGCTCCGCTGTTAATTATGACTCTTTCGAGTCTCCGATTGTGCTAAAAACGATCGTATTGACCACTTTTAAACCATACCCCGCTAAAAAGGGCGCGAAATAATAACAGAAAAGAATCAGGGAGTGTAGCGGGAATTTGAATTATTTTTAGCTAATCGCGGCTTTTATGCGTTTAACTGTTAAAATATCTTTCCAACTGGCGTGGATGCCGGAATTTACTGGCCGGATGCGTAATGAAACATCCGGCCGAGGGTGCGTAATATAGGCTATTTTGGCTTAATTTACGATCTTTATTTCATAGCCAGAGCTCGTTTCGGCCGGCTCAACGGTAATAAAATAATTTTTAGTTTCATTAAAGCCGTACAACGGATACCTGAATAACAAATATTGTTCTTCGTTACTGTCTTCATGTACGGCAATGACTTCGTAATAGTCCGCTGGCACCACATCTGAGTTGGTCTCGGCAAAGCCAATATGCTGTGTGCTGTATTCGGCGGTATCGATGGTTTCATCATGCCTCACCATGTAAAAGTCGACATCAGCATAATCATCTACCAGATTCACGAAATTAATAGTTTTGTCGTAGGCCTGAGATGCCGAACTCTCAACAAAACTCAGCGATGCCAGTGATGTACCATTCTGGTAGAGCACAATCGCCTTACTCTCGCTCTGATTAAGCGTAATCAGTTTGTTGTTCATAGTTGTCAGGCTGTTATCGGCGATACTGGCGGTAATTCTGTAGTCGCCGTACTCTACTTCGGTAAACTCCCCCACTTCTCCTGGTGCCAGTTGTACGCTGATTGCCTCTGCTTCATCGTCACCGGTAAAGGTAACGGTAACCGGTGAGTCGGTATTCAAGCTATTGTAGATGCGATACTGCGATGTGGCGTCGACGTCTGTCACTTCGTACACCGTGGTAGAGTTCAGAAGTACATCCAGTGCCATACCGTTTTGAATGGCGCCGGATAAGTCCCGGGTAATAAGTACGTATTCTGTGTTATATGCCAGGCTGAGGGTTGGCGTTTCAAATATCACTTCATCAGAGCCAGGTTCGGTAAGGTAGATAGTGTATTCGTCTTCATTAAAGTCTTCGCTATCGTCATCGCCATCCCAGTAAGTGTATTCGGTGAGTTCACCGCTGGTTATCGTCCCCAGATAATTAGCTGCTTCGAAAGGGTCGCCCGAATCGCTCATATACAAATCAAAGGTGGTGGTGCTGTCGAACATGGTTGAGGTGGCCAACAGACGGAAATGGTCTTCCAGTGATTCACGGTAATACTCGTAGGTATCAAATACCGGCGATTCAAAGTCACCACTTAACACCACCAGCGTTTTGTACGAAGTTTTAAGGGTAACGGTAATGGTATCGATCACCACTTCCTGGTCGTCGCTATCGATGCGATAAAACTCCAGCTCTAAGTCGCCCTTTTCACCGGAAATAAGTGCACTGGCATCGCCAAACTGAGCGTAGCCGAGGTCTGAGCCATCCACTTCCCGCATGTAAACCGTGGCGCCGTTGGGAGAGCCGTTGTAAAAGTGCAGGTAAGCTTCATCGTAGTCGCTGTTGGTAGAGCTGCCTGAGCCTCCGCAGGCCGTTAACAGCACGGTTAGCAGCGCAGCCATTGCCAGGCGCATTATTAGTTTAGAATCGGTGAACATGTTTGTGTTGGTTCCTTGAGAAATTCAAATTCATCTCAACAGACGCTCCATGTTGCAGTTGGTTCGCCAACCTCGCGCAGCTTTGCATTCCTTAACACTTCTTTACATTGGCGTCGCAATATTTCAGAAAAGGCAAAAAAAAAAGCGGCCGGGAGGCCGCTGAAATGGGAATGAAGTGAAATGTACCAGGTACGCTCAGCCTAAAAACTAAAACGTGTGCCCAGTGTAAAATTACGACCGGGCAATGGCGCCTGATCTTTCAAAAATGAGGTATGCACCCGGGCTTCTTCGTCAAACAGGTTGTTGACTCTTATATATACCGTCCAATCCTGCGTATCAGACACGCGATAATCTACCGAAACATTCACCAGGGTGTAACCATCTGTGGGGGTTTCATACTCGGTGGTTTTCGTCTGATCGTCATACCACACTACCGATAGCTCTGAGCTTAACGCTTCACCTTCATAACTGATGGTAGAGCCTAACCGCAGGGGCGGAATGCGTGGCAGGTTATAAGAGTCGATTTTGGCGCGAATGTAATCACCAAACACGCTCACACGCCAGTTGACGTTAAGATCAACAAAGCCTTCCGCTTCCACACCATAGATGGTGGCATCATCCTGGTTGAAGTAGTACACCGGTGTGCCTTCTTCCGCGTGTTCTTCATGAGCTTCTTCCTCGTGGCCATGGGCCAGCGCCGTCAGATCGGTGGCACTCTGATAGATATAATCATCAGCCTGATTGTAGAAGAACGAAAGGGTATAGCCGCTGTCGCCGCTAAATTTGCGGAACGTCAGATCGATGTTGTTACTCACCTCTTCTTTTACACTGCGCAGGTTTTCAGAGACTTCGCCATCTTCGTCCATGTCGTAAACCAGGCCTACCTCGAAGGTTTGCGTTGCCAGATGCTGGCCGGCCGAGAATAACTCTTGCATACTCGGTGCACGTTCGTTGCGAGATAAGGTCAGTGCTACCGAGTAGCCTGGTATATACTCCCAGTTTAAGCCTGCTGACAGAGAGCTACTGGTAAAAGCATATTCGTCAAAGTTGAATGCCAACTCGTGCTCTTCGTGTTCAGCCACCTCTAATTCAAAATCGATGCTATCTGCATTGTAGGTTGTTCTCTCCAGACGCCCGCCCAACTCAAGGATCACTGAGCCAAACTTCTTCTGCTCTACTAAAAACAATGCCATGCTTTCGGTTTCGGTGGGTGGTGTGTAGGCCTCATCACCTTCTGCGGTGTAGTCACTGTTATGGTATTGCAAGCCAAACACCCCGTGCCAGGCATCAATGTCTGCGTGGGTAGCTGCCAGTCGAATATCGCTGCCCTGATTGGTAAAGCGAGTGCCAACCTGACCATCTTCAATCTCTACATGCTCGTAATCCGTATAGGCAGCGCCAAATTTAAGTGAGCTGATGCCCGTATACGGTGAGTACCACTCACCGGCCGCCTGGTAACGGGTCATGTCTACATCCAGGTTAGTTCCCTCCTCACCTGCATGCTCGGCATGTTCTTCTTCGGTTTCACCTTCATGCTCTTCTTCATGAGCGTGACTGTGACCCGGCACGCCATAAAAATTATCGAGCTTTTCTACCGAGAAACCAAAGTACCCTTCTTCATCAACCAGAGAAAGACCCGCCGTTATATTGGTGGTATCCATAGCACTGCTTTCCAGGGAGCCTGGCTGTTCATCTTCATCGGGCATTACCGAAGCGTAACCCGGAATATCAGCGTTGTCGGTTTTACGTTTGAAACCATCTACATGAAAAGCGATATTGTTTTGTCCGCCGGTCAGATTAAAACGGCCAAATTTGCCATCGTTAACCGTGGCGTAGTTGGCCTCCACATCGCCTTCGATGCCGACGGGCACTTCACTGGGGATACGGTTATCCACCACGTTGACTACCCCGCCGATAGCACCGCTGCCGTATTGCAGGGTAGCCGGGCCGCGCAGTACTTCAACCTGGGTTGCACTGGTGCTGTTGGCCGCTACGTTATGGTCCGGGCCAATACGCGATACGTCAGAAACATCCAAACCATTCTGAACGATTTTAACCCGAGGACCATCGTTACCGCGGATCACCGGGCTACTGGCAACAGGGCCGAAGTAAGTACTGTGCACCCCGGGCGTGTTTTTTAACGTCTCACCCAGGGTTTCGGCCTGAATTTTTCTGAGCTTATATTCATCAATTACCGATACCGGCGTGACCGACTCAAGCACAGAAGAGCCCAGCACACTGGCGGTGACTACAATGTTTTCAATGGATACGGGCGTCAGTACAAAGTCTGCCACCTGATCACTACTGATATCACCAAGGTCGTTATCACCATGGACATAATCCGGCGAATACACATGCAAATGCACATGGGGCACCTGCACGCCGGTAAATTCATAATTACCCTGCGCATCGGTAAAAGTAACCTGTTTGGAGCCCTCTATGCGCACTTCAGCGCCTACGACAGCCTTACCGGCTTCGTTAGTCACTTTGCCCTTAATGGTAGTCGCCGCAGCAACCTGGGCAGTTAATGCCATAAACACTGCAGCACTAATTGCGGTTGATTTTTTCATTGAGTGATTGACCTTGAATATGTCGTTAAGCGTTAATGTTATAATATAACATTACCCCTTTCTTAACGTTTTCGTCAAGCGTCAGTGACCGCTGAAATTATTCGTATTGTCGTAAGGCAGGCAGCAGCACGGCATTAAATGTAAGCACTCACTATCAATAAATTAACTTATTAAAAATAAGGTTTAGAGTTTATAGCTGAGTTTTTTGATGATCATCACACAACATAAACGATTAAATGCTGTATCAGTCAGGACTATTCCGTTATGGTGAAAATAGCAGCAATATCTCATCAATGAGTTTTTATTTCGGGAGGAAACATGGGCATTCGTCAGTCAGTTACGTGGTGTATTTCGGGTCTTATTTTAACTTGTACCCTGGTTACCGGCGTAAGTTCTGCCGCTGAATTTAGCGCAGGGCCGGTGTTTCAGGATTATGGCAAAAAGGTGCAGGTTGAAGGCGTCGAATTTAACGCTAACACTGAGTTTAAAGTGGCTTTTGATGTGGCGAAGGGGGCAGAACCCGGTAAAGTAAACCGACAGTTCGATAGTCTTGCCCGATTTATTAATATGCACGTGGCGAGCGGTGTTCCGGCAGAAAATATTGAGTTGGCGTTAGTGGTACACGGCAGTGCCACACTGGATTTACTGGCGGACCCGGCCTACCAACAAAAGCAGGGCGGCAAAAATGCCAATATTACCCTGTTAAATGCGCTGATGGCGAATCAGGTGCGGGTAATTGTATGCGGTCAGTCAGCCGCGGCCCATGGCTATGCTAATGAGGCTTTTCTGCCCGGCGTGGAAGTGGCGCTATCAGCGATGAGCGCTCATGCATTGTTGCAACAACAGGGTTATACCTTAAATCCTTTTTAAGCAATCCCGTTTAAGTTTGTCAGGCACGGTTTACCGGGAATGCCAGTACCTGTTCGATGTGGGTGTAGCCGTGTTTAAGCATTAAAATACGATCAATGCCCATGGCCACGCCTGCACAGGCAGGTATACCCGCCTCTAACGCGCCGAGGAAACGTTCGTCGAGCGGTTTTTCCTCAAATCGGAAAGTGCGGCGTAAACGGTTATCGTGCTCAAAGCGTTTACGCTGCTCGGCGGCATCCTGTAACTCATGAAAACCATTCGCCAGCTCGGTACCCTTAAAATACAGTTCAAAACGGTCGGCTACCCGCGGATCGTCGCGGTTAATTTTTGCAAGCGACGATTGCGACGCCGGGTAATCATAAATAAAACACGGATATTGCGGGCCAATTCTCGGCTCAATTTCATAACTGAACAGTAATTGCAGCATACCGTCATGATCGATGGGGTATTCATCACTGAGATCGATATTGCAATCATTAAAGACTTCCGCAATACGTTGGGTACTATCACTCAACGGGTCGAGGTTCAGATACTTTTGAAACGCCTGTTGATAGGTCATCCGCTCGGTTTGCTGCGCGCCGATAAGCGCTTTAAGCAGATCGCTTATTTCATCCATCAAGGCATAGTGATCCAGCCCTACCCTATACCATTCAAGCATGGTGAATTCAGGGTTATGTAAGCGCCCGAAGCCCTCGTGGCGGAACACTTTTGACAGCTGATAAATGGATGTCTGATAGCTGGCCAGTAAGCGTTTTAAGGCGAATTCGGGTGATGTCTGTAAATACAGCGTTTCATTGTGGCCACTGTCGCTGTAAGCGAAGTTCGTTGAAAAGCCATCAATAAAAACATCGGTAACGGTACCGTGAGATAATACCGGCGTATCAACTTCCAGCACATCACGTTCGGCGAAAAACTGGCGAATGGCAGTGTAAAGTTGTGCTCGCTCGCGCAGGGCTTGTAAAGAGGCGGTGGGCCGCCAATTGTCTGGAGTTGTCATAGGGTACGCTGGTAAGTCTGCGTACCTGTCCGGATGGAAGGTACGCAGTGAAGGGATTATTTTTGTACGCGGGAAACGTATTCGCCAGTACGGGTATCAACTTTAATCACTTCGCCGGTTTGCACAAACAGCGGTACGCGAACCACGGCGCCGGTGCTTAGTGTTGCAGGTTTACCACCGGTACCGGCAGTATCGCCTTTCAGGCCCGGGTCGGTTTCGGTAATTTCCAGTTCAACAAAGTTTGGCGGGCTCACGGTGATAGGTGCGCCGTTCCATAAAGTAATGGTACAAACATCGTTTTCTACCAACCACTTAATATTCTCACCCACGGCTTTTTCGTCAGCAGCGATTTGTTCGAATGTTTCATTATTCATAAAGTGGTAGAATTCGCCGTCGGTATACAGATAGGCCAGTTCCGTATCCATTACGTCTGCGCCTTCTACTGATTCACCGGAGCGAAAGGTTTTTTCCAGCACTTTGCCAGAAATCAGTTTACGAATTTTAACCCGGTTAAATGCCTGGCCTTTACCCGGCTTAACGTATTCGTTTTCAAGAATGTTGCAAGGTTCGCCGTCGAGCATAATTTTCAGGCCCGCTTTGAACTCGTTAGTGCTGAAATTAGCCATAATTCCTCAATAAACACTGTAGGTTTTAGTTTTAGTGGCGCAAATAATACAAAAAAATAGCATAACTGTAGAGCAAAACTGGCAAAAAGAGTTAGCCAGTGGCTTTACTGATCCATTTTCACTGCTCAGTTACCTGAATCTGGACCCCACTGACTTTGGCTCTCATGCCGAAGCCCGTCGCTTGTTTCCGATGCGGGTGCCGCGCTTTTTTGCCTCATTAATGGAAAAGGGCAACTGGCAGGATCCCTTATTATTGCAAGTGTTACCCAGCAATCAGGAATTTCTCACCGCGCCTGGTTACAACCAGGATCCGCTTGCAGAGCATGATACCGCGAATCCCGGCCTGTTACATAAATACCACAGCCGAGTGCTGTTGATTGTAAAAGGCGGCTGCGCGGTAAATTGTCGCTATTGCTTTCGCCGGCACTTCCCCTATGCCGACAACTCACTGAGCAACGCTGAACTGGAAAATAACATCGCCTATATTGCCGCGGATCCGGCCATCGACGAAGTGATTCTCTCCGGTGGCGATCCGTTAATGGCGAAAGACAGCAAGCTCGCTGCTCTGGCCGAAAAAATTGCTGCCATTCCCCATGTAAAAAGACTTCGTATCCACACCCGCCTGCCGGTGGTCATGCCCTCAAGGCTCGACGCTTCTTTTTATCGCTGGTTTGCCGGGCTCCCCGTGCAACGGGTACTGGTATTGCATATCAACCACGCCAATGAAGTGTCGGCTGAACTCACCGAAAAACTCGCGCCCTTGCGTCAGGCGGGCGTTACCGTGCTTAATCAGGCAGTATTACTAAAAGGGGTAAACGACACCGCCGATACCCAGGCGCAGTTAAACGAAAAGGTGTTTGCTGCGGGCATTATGCCTTATTACCTGCATCTGTTAGATAAGGTACAGGGTGCTACGCATTTTGATATTGATGTAGAACAAGCCAGAAAAATAATGGCCGGAGTGATAAAGCGATTGCCAGGCTTTATGGTTCCCAAGCTCGTTACCGAAATTGGTGGCCAGCCCGGCAAAACGCCGGTTGACTTGCGTCTTTATCCGCAAGACTAAACCCACAGGTTCAGTTAGTGTTACGCGAACGTATCGATGTTGGCGCCGATAGCCGGGTTGGCGGATGTAGGTTTTGGTACGTCAGCGGCTGATTCCAGCAGCTGAAGCGTCGCTTTTCCTTCCTGCTCTTGCTGACCCTTAGCCAGTTTGAGAGAAGCCAACTCAAGCGACGCACCGGACGTTCCAGAGGCACCTGCACCTTGAATATCCATACCAGTTTCCTTATTTGCTTGTAGCAACGTTAAAAAGTGGGCAGAATTGCCCACCTCACTGCTATATCGGCAGACCTTAACCATTCTTTAGTCTTTTTCTGTTTTACTTAAGGAGCGCTCTTTGGATTCTGTTCACCAGCAATTACAGGAAACGCTACAAACACTTTATCGCAAAGCGGTGGATGCCGATCAGATCCTTGATCAGTTGCAGCACCAGCAACAGGGCAAGTTTGCTGCCATCTTTGCCGACGACAGCGGTTTTACCACCCGCTCAAAACGCTTTGGCCCCTATGTGGAAGAAATTGCCGCCGACTGGCAGGCCGTCAAACAACTTAGCGATGAAGACGCTAAACAGGCACTGGTGCCGTTAGTGAAGAAGATAGAACTGGCATTAAGCACGCTGCAGCAATTTGTTAGCAGCGTGAAGAAGTAAGCCCGGCGGGCAAATTTGCAACGTAAAGCCTGCCGCAATTACTGGTACAGCGGCAGATTTTCAATACGCTGTTGAATCTCAGCAACCTGTTTTCGGTAAGCGGGGCTGTCTACCTCGCTGTAACGGTGCCGAAACTCCTGCTTGCTTAGCCCTTCCGGTAAGCCACCGATGTAGGGCAGAATATGCCGCTCTCGAAGGCCCTGTTGCGCCAGTTCCTGGAGTCGCACTGCGCTGTCTGGCTGAGTGGCAATACGGGCAAACGCCATGCCCGACATATCCGCCGCCAGATCTACAAAACTGTAACCACTGCCGCCCATGGCCCGGTCCATCAGCTCCTTAAATTCGCCAATCGCCAGAGTCATGTTTTGCTGAGAAAGGATCTGCAAAGCTGCAGAAATGGTAAAGTGTCGGGCCAGATCGTTACGCTGAGCCAGCACAGCCGGCGCTTTAGACTCAACCGGCGAATCCCCTTCTGGCTGACTTGCCCCGGCCAGTCCGCTGATTCTGTGGTCGCCCAGAAAGATGGCTAAAGCCAGCAGCGCAGCCTGATTATGCATTACCGGATCGCCCTCTGCACTCAGTGAAGCGGCCCGGCTGAGCATCAGGTTAAGGTAATTAGCAACAGACTGCGGCGACGGTGACCGCCCTAAAGGCGAGCCATTAATGTAAGCCAGATAATCGGTAGTTAATTCGCCGAGTTCGTCCACACCGGTACTGATGTTTTCCCGGGCAACATCGATTTGCTGGAGTAATTCATCCAACGGCCGCATGTCCAGTACCAGCAGTTCATCAGACATAGTGATTTGGGTGATCTGATTTGCAGCAGTACTGGCTACATCACTACTGGTAAAACGGTCCACCAGCCATACCGCGCTGGATAAGGCAGTATCTCCCGGTACCACCAGATTACCAATCCTTACGTGATCGATATTAACCCCCTCCCCCGGAAACACCTGGGCAGAAAGGTTAATGTAAAAGTCATCAGCCGGCGCCGGCAACGCAATACTGGCAGCAATTTGGGTTTGTTGCTCCTCTACCTCTACAGCCCCGTTAAAGCCGGGCAAGGCACGCTGGGCGAATCCCATCAGGCTTTCAAACTGTGCTTGAGACACTTCAACACGCTGCTGTGAATGGCGATCTTCAAGGCTGTTTTTTAACTGGCGAAGCAAAGCGTGCACCGTTTCGGCGTTATCGACTTGCTGCGAAGAAACCCGACTGACCTTGGGCGAGCCGTCTACCACTAACACGGCAAGCAGGGTTAGCGCTGCAACAAACAGCAGTACAATAATAAACAGAAATCGGCCGAACATGTTTTTGGATATCCTATCAGCACCGGGTTGGTTAGTTAGCTAAATTGCTCATTAGTCCACGCAGACAAGCTTTGATATACCGCGGCCGCGGCAGAAAAGTCATGGCCCATGGATTGTTCAGTAGGTATCGCCACACATTGCAGACCTGCCGCTACCGCGGCAGCCAGACCGTGCTCGGTATCTTCCACTGCCATCGCCTGCTCTGCTGTCAGCCTCATGTGCTTCAAAGCCATTAAGTAACAATCGGGCGCTGGTTTACTGTGCTCAACGTCCTCTACCGCTACTACACACTCCACCCAGTCGGCAAAGCCATAACATTCCAGGGTGCGTTGCACCGAATACTTGCTGCCGCCTGTCACGATGGCAATACGTAACCCCAGCTCATGACAGAGCGTCATCGTTTCCAGCGCGCCAGGCATTAACGGGAAGGGCGCTTTATGCAGATGTTCTTCAGTCAGCCGGGTTTTGGTATTGGCTAACGCCGCCGGTTCAACTGCTAAATTGAAATCCCTTACTACATCCACACCATTTTGCGAGGTGGGCACCCCCGCCATCGTCTCGTTATAATAAGCGTCGGTTAAATCCACATCAAAGGGTGCAAGCGTTTGCTGCCACAACTTAAAATGAACGGCCTCTGAGTTTATCAGCGTACCGTCATGGTCGAATAAAATTGCCTGCAGCGCTGCTCCCGGGTTTGCCATTACACTACCTCGGCCAGATTACCTTTGCTTTCCAGCCAGGTTTTACGGTCACCACTGCGTTTCTTGGCCAAGAGCATATCCATCATTTCGAGCATTTCATCGTTATCGTCAGCCGTTAATTGCACCAGCCTACGGGTATTTGGATCCATGGTGGTTTCGCGCAGTTGTAACGGGTTCATTTCACCAAGGCCTTTAAAGCGCTGTACGTTTACTTTGCCACGTTTTTTGTCTGCTTCGATGCGATCCAGAATGCCCTGTTTTTCGGCTTCATCCAGCGCATAAAACACTTCCTTGCCCACATCGATTCTGAATAGTGGCGGCATGGCAACGTACACATGACCAGCATTCACCAACGCACGGAAGTGACGCACAAATAACGCGCATAATAGGGTAGCGATATGCAGACCGTCTGAGTCAGCATCGGCCAAAATACAAATTTTACCGTAACGCAAACCGGTTAAATCTTCGGAGTCGGGATCAATACCCAACGCCACTGAAATATCATGAATTTCCTGCGAGCCGAGTATTTGCCCGGAGTCCACTTCCCAGCTGTTAAGTATTTTACCGCGTAGCGGCATGATGGCCTGAAATTCGCGATCGCGAGCCTGCTTGGCAGAACCACCAGCGGAATCTCCTTCCACCAGGAACAGTTCAGACTGAGTAATATCCTGCGAGCCACAATCGGTTAATTTACCTGGCAACGCCGGGCCCTGAGTCACCTTCTTACGGGCGACCTTTTTGTTCTGACGCAGGCGGCGCTGTGCATTGTTGATACACATTTCGGCCAACGCTTCGGCGATGTCGGTGTGCTGATTCAACCACAGACTGAATGAATCTTTAACCACGCCAGAAACAAACGCCGACGCCTGGCGCGAGGACAGTCGCTCTTTGGTCTGGCCGGCGAACTGCGGATCGTGCATTTTGGTAGAAAGAATATATGCACAGCGATCCCAGATATCATCGGGTGTTAATTTAACCCCGCGTGGCAGTAGACTGCGGAATTCACAGAACTCACGCATAGATTCTAACAAGCCCTGGCGCAAGCCATTAACGTGTGTACCACCCTGAGCGGTAGGAATCAGGTTTACGTAACTTTCGGTGGTCAGTTCGCCACCTTCCGGTAACCACATTACAGCCCAGTCAGCCGCCTCGCCGTTACCACTAAAGCTGCCGGTGAAGGGCACATCGTCGGGCACGGTAATGTAATCTTTAACGGCGCTTATCAGGTAATCCTGTAAACCGTCTTCATAATGCCACTCGTGCGTTTCTTTGCCGATCTTGTCTTCAAACTTGATCCGCAGGCCTGGGCATAACACTGCCTTGGCACGCAGGTTATGACAAAGTTTTGCTACGGAGAATTTTGCCGAATCAAAATATTGCGGATCGGGCCAGAAGCGCACGCTGGTGCCGGTATTACGCCGGCCGCAGGTATCGATAACGTTGAGGTCTTCAGCTCTGTCGCCATCGGCGAAGGCGATGAAATACACCTGACTGTCGCGACGAATGGTCACTTCCACCCGGTTAGACAGCGCGTTGACCACCGAGATCCCCACCCCGTGCAAACCACCGGAATACTCGTAGTTTTTATTGGAAAACTTGCCGCCGGCATGAAGCTTGGTCATGATAAGCTCAACCCCGGAGATCTTTTCTTCCGGGTGAATATCAACCGGCATACCACGACCGTCATCCACCACTTCCAGGGACTGGTCTTCATGCAGTACCACTTTGATATTCGAGGCGTGCCCCGCCAGTGCTTCATCCACACTGTTGTCGATCACTTCCTGACCAAGGTGATTCGGGCGGGTCGTGTCTGTGTACATTCCCGGACGCCGTTTAACCGGCTCCAGACCATTTAGGACCTCAATTGCATCTGAATTATATTGATTCGACATTGTTGTGATTATTCTTCGTTTGAGCTGCACACGTGTTGCAATGGTAGCGTTGCAAGCAGACGCCACCAGAACAACCTTTTAACTGATGTTATCAGGGGTCTGGTAGAAGCGCAATTTGACCTAACTTTGGGTTGCTTTGGCCGAATTCAGGAAAGCCATTATTCCATCAAGGTGCGCTTCGTAATTCACAAAACTGTGATCGCCGCCTTCCTCTATATACACATCAGCGCCGGCGTAACGCTCTACTGCCTGACGGTAATCAAGGGTTTCGTCGCCGGTTTGCAGCAGCACCTTATAGCATTCGGGATGACTCAGCTGCGGCTGATAAAATCCGCGGATATGGCCGATATCATCTTCGCTAAGAACGAAACGTTTATTCGTGTAGGGGTTTTCATGTTCGCCCAGATAGTCTTTAAGCAATTCAAAAGGGGTCACCGCCGGATTGATTAGTACCGCTCTGCCACCGTATTGCTCGATTAACCAGCTTGCCAGATAGCCGCCCATAGAACTACCTATCACTTTAAGGCCCCCGGTGAGTAACTCCGGATGGTCTTTTAGCAGCGACTGCAATTGCGCCTCGAGTTCGGCCGGGCTATTAGCTAATTCCGGGCAGATAAAGGAAGTGTCTGGATAATGGTGCAGCAGATACGCCCGGGTTTGATTGGCTTTTAACGAGCTTGGAGAGCTTAAGAATCCATGTAGATAAAGTATCGACGCCATGACGACTCCTGTTTTATTGCGTTATCCGGTGTATGCGGGAGGTAAAAGTACCATTTTCTGCCCATTCAATTACCCGAAAGCCTGGTTTTTCGCTGGCCAGGCCAAATTTGCTGGAGAGTTGCCACTGCCAGCACGAAGAAGGCACGCCAAGTACCGGCGTATCGCTAAGCTGAGCCTGGGTTGCGGCGTGAATGTGACCATGTAATACGGCTGTTACCGGGTGCTTTGAAAGCCAGCGAGTAAGCGCCGCCGTATTCTGCAACGCATGTTTATCCATCCAGCTGCCCGTGGCTACCGGATGATGATGAATGGCCAGCAGATGCCCGGCATCAGGTGCCCGGGCCATGCTGGCTGCAACACTGGCCAGTTGCTCCTCATCAATCATGCCAAGCGTGCCTTCCAGGCGCGTATCCAGGCCATGAATGTAGTTGCCTTTGAGCACCCAGGGTGTATCAGCCTGTAACCAGTTGGCCTTCAGCGCCTGCTCAAAATAGGCGTTATTATCGTGATTACCCGGTATCACCCGCCAGGGTATTCTCCCTGCCCACCGATTCAGCAGACGCAGAAATAACTGATAACTGGCGGCGCTGTCGTCGCCGGAAATATCTCCGGTAAATAACAGGCCGTTTGGTTGTTGCTCAGCGGCGGCAACCAGCACAGCAGTAAGAGATTGCGCGGGATTAATATCACCGTAGGCGGATAATTCGGGTGATGCAAACAAATGACAGTCAGATATTTGGATCAGCTTCATTTAAGTTGAGGCAATAGGCTGTGCGTTGTGATTTAAACAAAAATGCAGCCACTCGGTTAAAAATAAATTCACCATGTGTTTTTCGTTGCGAAGGCGCATTTTAGCATTGGGGTATTCGTAAGAAGGCGCCAGTGCGCCGGCATTCTGACTGGAGGTCACCTCGGCCATTCGCGCATCATGATACAACCTGACTGTCATGGATGGCTTAAGATAACCGGGCGTTGCAACGTTCACCTGTTCCACCAAAATGGTACTGGTGTAGCGTGCCGATTCAATAATCTGAATACGGTAAGACAACCCCAGTCCGGCCGTAAAGCGGTAGGTGAGGTCCTCGGTATCGCAGTCGGGTAACATGCTTAAAAGATGCACATAATTACGCTCGCAGATTGCCTGCAAGGTGGGTAAATTAGGTACATATTTACGCTTATTACTGGTCACCGGACTGCCACTGCTCTAACAAAGTGTGTTTGTTCATAAAAAACCATTGTAACGCAATTATGCTTGCAGCGTTGTCTATTTTACCGGATTCCAGCCACTCACGGGCTGTGTCTTCTGCCACCCGGTGGACTAATATATCTTCTGATTCATACTCAAGTCCGTGCACACCGGACGCATTAGCCGCATCGGTACAGGCCACGTACACATGCAACCTTTCGGTGGTACCGCCAGGGCTCGCCAGGTAACTTAAGGCTTTAGTAAGGTGAGTGAGTGCAATCCCCGCTTCTTCCTGCGCTTCGCGATGACAGACTGACTCCTGACTTTCCCCTTCGTCGATGATACCGGCGATAATCTCTATCAACCACGGGGAATCAGTAGTAGGCAACGCACCAATCCGAATTTGTTCAATCAACACAAACTCCTGGCGAACCGGATCGTATGGCAGCACGGCAACCGCGTGGCCCCGCTCGAAGATTTCCCGGCTGATGTTTCCGGTCCAGGTACCGTCGTATTTCTTGTGCGAAAAGTCGTAGCGAACCATCGTGAAGAAACCTTCGTACAAGGGTTCAATTGCGGCGATTTTGACGTCTTCTGAGTTGAAACGTTGAATTTTCGCTGTCATTGCATTCTCATTTATTGGTTAAACCAGTTAATATACGCGATTGAGTATTTACGATCATGAGTGTATATATAATTTTTGTATAAACACGCTCAGACAAATAAGACACATATTCTGTTACACTTGCGCAAGCTCTGTTACGACTTAGTTGTGTCTTTTATTATGCGATTTTTTTAAAGTACACCAATGTAGTTGAAGTGAGATCGTCATTTGGGTGCATGGTTCGGGCAAAGGCATACCCGTTAACCATACTAGCGTAATTTTGCTACCCATATCACCCATTTAGTTAGTAAACACAGTTGAGATTGAAGGCACAAACATGAAAAAAACACTTTTATCGCTAATGCTTGGTCTGGGAATGACCACACCGGTATTAGCAGATAGCTTATTGGACGTTTATCAACAAGCCATGGCCAACGATCCGGTTGTTAATCGTGCAAAAGCACAACGCGACGCCGCTTATCAGGCCATTCCAATTAGTCGTGCCGCGCTGTTACCACAAATTTCAGGTTCACTGGGCTATTCCACATCGACCAGTGAATCTACCCAGAACATTCAACGTGAAGACGAAAACGGCAACCCGACCTTCGAAATTTTTGACGTAGAAGTTGACCGTGACTCAACCAGTTGGGGCATTGACCTCAGTATGTCGTTATACGACCACTCTCGCTGGTTAGGTCTGGACCAGGCTGAATTAACCGCAGAGCAAAGCGATGCCACGTACGCTGCCGCAGTACAACAACTTATCGTCCGTACCGTTACGGCTTACCTTGATGTACTGCGTGCCCAGGACAACCTGGATTTTGTGCAGGCAGAGAAACGAGCCATCGAACGCCAACTGGAACAAACCAAACAACGTTTTGAAGTGGGCTTAACTGCCATCACCGACGTGCACGAAGCGCAGGCCAATTACGACAATACTGTTGCTCAGGAAATTGTCGCAGAAAACAACATCGAGCTGGCCCGTGAAGCACTGCGTGTGATTACCGGTAAATATCACGACCGTCTGGACGTGCTGGATACCCAACGTTTCGCCGCCTCATCACCATCGCCACAGGCCGTTACCGAATGGCTGGACATCGCCGAAGAGTCTAACCTGACCCTACTAGCGCAGCGTCTGGCCATGGATGTAGCGAAGATGGAAATCGACATTGCCACAGCGGGTCACTACCCAACGCTTGGCTTATCAGCATCTTATGGCAGTTCAAAAACCGAAGTTTCATCACCGTTTTTCACTAACGAAACGCCATTTCAGGATAGTCAGAGCATTGGTGTAAATGTGTCCGTACCTATTTATCAGGGCGGTCAGGTATCAGCGCAAACGGATCGTGCCCGCACGTTGTTTATCAGTGCCGGTGAAGATTTAGAACTTGCCCATCGTCAGGCCGTTCAGTCGGTTCGTAGTTCTTACAACGATGTGAAGGCTGCCATTTCGACTATACGCGCACTAGAACAAGCTGTGCTTTCAGCCGAAAGTGCATTAAAAGCCACTGAGGCGGGTTTTGATGTGGGTACGCGTACTATTGTTGACGTACTCAACAGCACCCGTAATCTTTTCAACGCTCGCGCTAACTTGTCTGGTTCGCGTTATGACTTTATCCAGGCTATGGTTACGCTAAAACAAGCGGCTGGTAATCTGACCGCCAGTGACCTTGAGCTAATTAGTCAGGGCCTGAAAGATGCGCCAATGGACAGCGAGTAATTCGCTTTACAATACACAACAAACGCGCCCTTGCGGCGCGTTTTTTATTGCACGATGATTTATCAGGGTTTAGATATAAACTGTATGGCCTCGAGACGTTGCAGGATTTCTTCCATAGACGCCTTAATTTTAAGGGTCTCTTCAACACTCGGCGCATGGTTATTTAATTGTTCTGCCAGTTGCGCTAATTTAGCTTGCAAACTTTCACTGCTGTCGTCCATGATACGGCCTGAAAAATTGATATTTCACAATCATATAGTCTTATTTCACGATTCTCAAACGAAACTAACTGACCATGAAGGCATCTCATCTACAGCACAAATTTGAACAGGTTCGAACCAATAAAGTGTTCGAACTTTTTGTTATTGCAGTTATTTTATTTTCGGCGTTACTGGTAGGAGCAAAAACCTACGACATGCCGAGTACCGTTAATCAGGTCACCAATGTACTCGACTGGCTGATTAGCGCGTTCTTTTTAATAGAAATCACCATTCGTTTTTTGGGTGAGAAAAACAAAGTCGATTTCTTTAAAAGCTTCTGGAACTGGTTTGATACGCTGATTGTATTAGTCAGTTTATTACCACTGGAAAACAGCGATACTGCACTGATAGCCCGACTGGTGCGGGTTTTCAGAGTGCTGCGGATGATCTCTATCATTCCGGAATTAAGAATACTTCTGGTTTCCCTGATGAAGGCCTTGCCTCAGCTTGGCTATGTGATGCTGCTGATGTTTATCATCTTTTATATTTACGCGGCCATCGGCAGTACGCTATTTGAAGACATCAACCCTAAACTATGGGGCGACATTACCATTTCACTGCTCACCCTGTTCAGGGTGATGACCTTTGAAGACTGGACAGATGTAATGTACGAAACCATGGAGGTCTATCCGTTAAGCTGGTTCTTTTACCTGAGCTTTATCTTTTTCACCGCTTTCGCGTTTTTAAATATGGTAATTGGTATTGTGGTCAATGTAATGGAAGAAGAAAACGCCAAGGCTTACCGTGAAGCGCACAAAGATGAACCGACCATCAATGATATCGCCGCTCATTTAAAACGGCTCGAACAAAAAATTGATGGCATGCAGCGAAAGGAATAATCGCGTGTTAATAGGCTGAGCCAGCCTGTTCAGGAGATCCCGGATAAGCACTGCGTACTTTCCGGGATGACGGGAATATTAATGTCGGTATGACAATGTTGTATTAGCTTGTTCTCGTACTCATATCAATGCTAATCAAGCCTAGATATCCCCGGAAACGCTTTGCGTTATCCGGGGTCTGAATGTCATCCAGAAGGGACTATCCGGGACCCCCTTGCATGTTATCGTGGGCTAAAAATTTCCGCACTTTAATACCAATGAGTGCTTTTTCAGAACATCAAAATTTCTCAGCATTATGTCAACGACCCGACAAATTGCTAATGTTTCTGATCAACTATAAAAGCTACTTTGACTGAGCCAACCTGCTCAGGAGATCCCGTATACCACCTATTTCCTGTGCTTGTTGCTCTTAAAGCAACAATATTATCCTCAATTTCTGACGAGCTAGAAGAGTTAGCAGTAATAGCCATGAAAGTTAATATTAAACGGGTTAATAAGCCTATAACCAGTTCTTTGGTTAAAGTAGCGATGCCAAAAACTGTGTAAAAGGCACAATATCCTGTTTTACGCTGGCTGCTTCCAACGCTTGCATATATTCATCTCTTCGCTCGACAGGTACGACTGTCCATGGGTAACCACCAGATGCCATCATTAAATTCATGATGAATCTTCCCATTCTGCCGTTACCATCAAAGTAAGGGTGGATGTAGACGAAAATGAAGTGACCCAGTACCACTCTGACTGCTGCATTTTCCTCTTCTGCGAGCAAGTCGAAAAGTGTCGGCATCATGTCACGAACCGCTTCTCTGCTTGGTGGAGTATGCATAGACTGGCGAATATAGACAGGCCCTGACCGGTAACCGGCCAAGTCCGATTGTTTAATAATACCTGCGGCCACACTAGGGCCAAATAAGGCGAGATACCAATCGCTGTGTGCCTGTTCCAAAACATCGCCAGGGTTCTTACCTTCTAATACTGCTAACACGGCTTTTTTAACTTCCTGAAACGCATCCCAGTAGCCTCTAGCAGCCATGGCATCTAGGTGTTTTTTGCTGTGGTCTGAACCTTCAGCTTGCCAGTTGCCTGAACGAACCAGTTCAATCAATTCGCGAGTCACCCGATAGCCTTCAATGGACAGTGAGTGGTAGGCGTCTGTGACGTATTTGTCTTCCACTTCGGCCATGTAGGTTTCGATATCAATGGTTTGGTGTGGTTGTTCTGGAAAGTGTGCGATAATACTTTCACGCATTTGCGCCCACATCAGCCGCATGCGATTAACATAGGGCGAAACGTCACGACGACCAAAGCTAATCTGTACCTTCTCTGCGAAAGGGTCATCTTCTTGCATTTTCAAATCGGCCGCTTGCATGCCCTTTAAGATATTGTCAGCAATCAGATCCCGGCCTATATTTCTAAAAGCCCCCACTAATCGGCCGGCAATTACACTGTGATTACCTGCGAGTAAAACGGACAATACGTCGGATGCATCTGTCACCATCGATAAGGCTGTACGCATATGGACGGGGGCGTTTTGAAATTGATTTGCCGAAGAGTAAACAAGCGCAGCCGCCAGGCTGTATACATTGAGCCCCTCTAGATTTTCAATGTGTTCTGCGGCTGGCATGTTCAACCTGACATCAAAAATCGAGGTGTTGTGCAAAAAGGCGGTGGGTTTATTATTGCCTTTTGGGGAGCGTACGAGCAATTGCTGAGGAACGGTTCTATCACCGATATGCAGACTAAGTGATTGCTCTGGTGATAAACACCAGAATTGGTCGAATCGCTGTGACAAATAAGCGGCGCAAAAATCCCAAAAAGAGGTATACCAAGATGTACTGTCGCCAGGCTTTTCATCAGGCATCGCCGGTATGTACCAACCCCGAATAACTTCGCGAATAAACCCATGCTTCAATAGCCGCTCTCGGTGCACTCTGCTGAGTTGTTTTGACTGGATAGCAACAACCCCAGACTCTTGAAGCTGTTGTAATTGCTCAAGCGAATCTGCTAGTTTTTGTGATATGTCATTCATGTTCACTCCAGCTATTACTCGTGATACTTACCATTTATCAATCCTCACCTCTAGGTTTTAGCGTTATACCATTTATAGGTTTTAATGTCACTTGGTTTGTAGGTTTTAATGACTTGTTGTTTTTAGGCTTTAATGCTCATTAGCTTGAAGAAGGCATACAAGAAACAGAGCTTTCCGGCTATAAGCCTTCCCAAAGAAGTACAGATTTCTAACCGGCGAGCAATTAAGAAAGATGATGTAAATACGAGCTAACTTCTCCTTTAGTTAGTCGTTTTCCAGCTATGGCCGCAGGATGTGTTTTGGAATAAGTTTTTTTGAGCTGTGTTTGTGTTACCTCCAAATAGACTTGCGTGGTCGATAAGTCAGCGTGCCCCAGGTATTCCTGAAGTTCACGACAATTAGCGCCATTCTCAAGCATATGTGTCGCTGCACTATGTCGAAACGCATTACAAGCCGCACCAACCTCTATGCCAGCGCTTAGCAGGTACTTTTTAACCAAGGCCGTTAATTGATGAGGCCTGAATGCCAGGCCATGATTGTCCAAAAACACCGTTGTTCCCGATGTAGGATCAGGTCAAGTTTTATAACAAAAAAAGGGGGGGGAAGAACGTAATCAACCGTCATTCCGCACCTAATTAACT
>DDJQ01000144.1 GCA_002339125.1 Alteromonadaceae bacterium UBA2620 | reverse complement strand
CGCGATGAACACCCTTTCCGTTCGGCTAGCACTTCCCCTTGCCGGGTATGCAGAGGACTTTCCCCTCCAAGTCATCGACTCACCACCACAATGAGTCGAACAGTGCTTTCGCACTACGCGCCATGCCCGGCGCACCAAAATAAAAAGGAGCCGCTGGCTCCTTTTTTTAAACATTGATACCGCGTCAGAAAATTATAGTCTGGCCTCGGCTAATTTTCGAGCCGACGAGTCCGGATAAGTGTTAATCACCTCTTCGAATAACGCTTTAGCCCGAGCCTGATTACCTACTTTTTCGGCGATGACACCGAGTTTAAGTAATGCATCAGGACGCTTAGCTGAATCCGCAAACTTAGTCGCCACCACTTCAAATTGCGCGGCGGCATCCTGCCACTGTTGCTTATTAAACAGTAATTGTCCAAGCCAGTAATGGGCGTTAGGCGCATAACTGCTATCCGGGAAGCGTTCAATAAAGGCCTGAAACTCAGGGATCGCTTTATCGTACTCACGGGACTTAAGGATCAGATTTACCGCTTTTTCGTAAGCATCAGACTCCGACATCCCTGCCGCAGCGGTTGCCGTTGAAGCAGGCGTTGATGACGGGGTCACAATTGGCTGAGTGCCGGTTGCGGCCGCAGCGCCGTTGCCTGCCCCACCACTAAATCCTGACTGTTTTAACGCCTCTACTCGCTTATCGATTTCCAGATACAATTCGCGTTGTCGGTCGAGCACTTTTTGCAGTTGATTGGTATGTACCTCAACGGCTCCGCGCAGCTCATCCAGCTCGTTTTGCATATTGTCGATCTGCTGTTGCAGGCGATGTTGCATTTGCGAACGGTTATCGACTTTTCGTTCTAACACGGTTAACCGTGATTCGACGTCGTTGTCATTAACGTTGTAAACAGGTGCACCTGTTGACTGCGCTAAAGCACCTAACGGCAGACACAACAAAGCCATTGCAACAGGTGCAATGGCTTTCTTATAGGATTTGTTGGGATTGCTCATCTTATTGGTAAACAATTACACCACGACGGTTCTGAGCAAATGCGTACTCAGAAGAACCCATCACTTCTGGCTTCTCTTCACCGTAAGACACTACTGAAATCTGGTTTGAGCTAACACCAGCGTTAAGCAGGTAAGTTTGTACAGATTTAGCACGACGCTCGCCCAGGGCGATGTTGTACTCAGGCGTACCACGGCTATCAGTATGACCTTCAATCACCACTTTAGTACCTGGATTCTTAATCAGGAACTCGGCATGCTTATCCAGTACCGGGAAGAAATCAGATTTGATATTTGAACGGTCGAAATCAAAATAAACAGTCTGTTCATTTTGCAGAGCCTGCAGCTCTTGTTTAACCATTTCTTCAGCCATTTGCTGACGTTTTACTGCTTCAGCTTTAACGCGCGCTTCTTCTGCTTCCTGAGCGGCTTGCTCTTCAGCTGCTTGTTGTTGCGCGATGCGGTTACGCTCTGCAGCCAGTTCCTCTTCGCTAGGACCTGATGAACATGCCATCATAGTCACCACTGGCAGGGCGATGATGAAGCTCTTCATTACTTTATTCATTTGCATCCTCTTAATCCTTATACTTATATAGTTGTGATTCTATCAAATCTGTTAAAACAAATAAGGTGACCAGCTCGGCGATTTAACCTGCCCGTCAGCCACCGGTAATCTCGCTTTAAAGCGCCCGTCCAGTGACACCAACGACAATACCTGAGTATCCCCGTATAATGTACTATAAATTATCATGCTTCCATTCGGAGCGATACTGGGAGATTCATCTAAATATGTTCTCGTCAGTACCTGAATCGCACCACTATCCACATCTTGTCTGGCAATGTGGTAGTCGCCGCGGGTCCTGTTCACCAAAACGACCTCCTGGCCGTCGGGTGTAAAAGTGGCTCCTAAGTTCTGTTCACCTTCGAAGGTTAAACGCCTAACTGTGCCAGTATCTAAATTTACGCGATAAATCTGTGGTTTACCACCCCGTTCAGAACTAAATATCAGACTCTTGCCATCGGGAGCCCAGGCTGGCTCGGTATCAATTGCCCGATTTCGGGTAATTCTGCGTAAATTTTTACTGGCTAAATCCATTACATAGATTTCCGGGTTGCCATCTTTCGACAGTACCATGGCCATTTGCTTGCCGTCCGGCGAGAACACCGGGCTGCCATTGATACCCGGGAAGTTCGTGACCCGCTCACGCTCCATGGTATAGATATTCTGCACAAAAATTTGTGGGCGTTTATTTTCAAAACTCACGTAGGCAAGTTTTTCGCCATCCGGAGACCATGATGGTGACATTAATGGCTCTGGCGACGACAGCAATCGGGTTTCGTTAAAGCCATCGTAATCCGCGATTACCAGCTGATAAGGGAGTTTTTCCTTGGTACGGTCGCGCACAATCACGTATGCAATGCGAGTCAAAAAGGCTCCTTTAACGCCGGTCAGTTTTTCATAGATTACATCACTGATACGGTGCGAGTATTGTCTGAAATCATCACCGCCAATAACTACCGCTCGCTCATCTATAATATGGTCTTTACTATTAACCAGACCGCCGTCTTTATTAAGTACTTTCGACTGACCACCGGTTATTTGCCCGCGCAGCACATCGATGATCTCAAAACTCACCAGATAACGGTCGACGCCCTGTGGCTTAACGCTGCCGACTACCACAGTGTCAATGCCCTGGGCTGCCCAGGCACCGTAGTTAACTTCGCCATCGGTAGACGGGTATTCCGGCATGGCTGAACGCGCTACCGGGTTAAACTTGCCACTGCGGCGTAAGTCGTTCATCACCACATCGGTCAGATCACCGGGTAACATGCCCTCGCCTTCCCATTTAAAAGGCACCACTGCAATAGGTCGCGCACTGTCCACGCCTTCAGTGATTACAATTTCCAGCGCAGCATGTAACTGGCCAACCACGCTAAAATAGGCCAGGGTAATCCATAAACCCAGTTTTCTCATAGGCATTACAACTCCACCTTCAAATCAATGTCTTTAAGTTCTTCGTAAACCGCCGGGTCTTCTGACATAGGCAGTGTTTCAGCACGTCTGACCGCGCTTTCGGCAGCCCTGCACAATGCGGCATCGCCGTCAACTATGCTGACCTGGGAAACAAAACCGGTAGTTGCCAGTTTTAATTTCAGACGGCAGCTCTTATCTTTAAAGTCCGCATTCAGATAGCGCATGATGGTTTGTTGAATCATTATTTGATAACGCTCAACTTCCGACAACACCTGCTGGCGACGTTGTTGGCGCATAGCCGCCTGCTCTTTCGCCAGCTGCTCTTGCATAATTCTTTCCATCTCGGCGCGTTCTTTTGCTTCTTTGGCTTTACGTGCCGCTTCAGCTTTCTCGGCTTCTTCCCGTTCTTTACGTTCCCGCGCCTTTTGTTCGGCTAAACGCCGCAATTCTGACTGGCGTTTTGCTTCTGCCGCTTCCCGGGCTTTTTTCTCGCGGGCTTTGCGTGCAGCGGCTTCCTGACGCTTGCGCTCTTCAGCCGCTTGTCGTTTACGCTGCTCTTCGGCCCGGGCCTGAGCTTCCGCCTGGGCCTGAGCACGCTGCTGATCATAAATAGCCTGCGCATCTATAAAGGTGGCTTTAATCACCGGCGCAGGCGTACTGTTGGCCACTGGCATTACCGGTGACGATGACAAACTGACGCTTATTAGCAACACTATCACAAGGAGCAGGTGCAAACCCAGTGATTTAACTAGGGCCGATTTATCCGCTTGATCCACAATCTGCGCCTGTTTTACTTTTCAACCGGATCGGTCATAAGACCGACCGAAGGCACACCCGCTTTTTGCAGCAGTACCATAAGTTGAATCACTTCGTTATAGGCAACCTGACCATCCCCTTTTACCACTACCGGCGTGTCAGGGCTTTGCTTTAACTGCGCCTGCACCAGCGCCGCCATTTCTTCTTCATCAACGGCCTGCTCCTGGTTATCGCCCAGATTAAGGTAATAGTCGCCCTTAATATCCACCGACGCAATAATGGGTGGCTTTTCTTCCTGCTCAATAGGCTGGGCGCTGGCTTTGGGTAAATCCACTTTAACGCCCTGGGAGATCAGGGGGGCGGTAACCATAAAGATAATCAGCAGCACCAGCATCACGTCGATATAAGGCACCACGTTTATTTCAGAAACCGGACGACGGCGTTTACGCACATACATAGCGGGACTCTCCTGTTAACTTAGGATGTTACGCGCTTTGCTGCGACGCATGGGCCTGACGCTGCAGTATGGCTGAAAACTCTTCCATAAAGTTGACGTAACTGTTTTCCAGTTTCTCGACCTGGTGGCTGAAGCGGTTATAGGCAATCACCGCCGGGATCGCGGCAAATAAGCCTATTGCGGTGGCAATCAGTGCTTCAGCAATCCCCGGCGCAACCATGGATAACGTCGCCTGTTGGACTTCGCCGAGTGCAATAAAAGCATTCATGATACCCCATACAGTACCAAATAAGCCGATATAGGGGCTGATAGAGCCGGCCGTGGCAAGGAAGGACAGGCGGCTTTCAAGGTTGTCCACTTCGCGGGATAACGCTACGCGCATCGCCCGGTAGGTACCATCGACAACCACGTTAGCGTTGGTATTGCTTTTGCGCAGTCGTACGAACTCTTTAAAGCCGGCACAGAAGATATGCCCCATACCACTTACCTGCTCTTCGCTGGAAAGTTGTTGGTATAAACGGTTAAGATCGGCGCCCGACCAGAACTCATCCTCAAAGTTCTTCATTTCACTGCGTGCACCGTTAAGCGCTTTCTGACGCTGAAAAATGAACGCCCAGGAGGCAATGGAAACACTGATTAGCAATAACATAACCAGCTGTACTACAAAGCTTGCCTGTAAAAACAAGCCAATAAAGGTTAAATCAGATGACACGCGAAAATTCCCCTAACATTGCCTCTGGTATCCGACGCGGCCGCATATTGGCCAAATCCACACAGGCGATTTTTGCTTGCACGGTAACCAGAAGCTTCTGATCCTGTGCATTTATAATATCTTGTTTAAATGTCATGCTAGCGCCCTTCAATTCTACAATGTGCGAGTGAATACTCAACATTTGATTGAAGCGAGCAGGCGCATTATTGTGCATTTCAACGTGTTTGACGACAAAGGCAATGTTTTGTTCCAGCAATTCGTCCTGCTCGAAGCCTAAATCTCTCAACCACTCGGTTCTGGCACGCTCCGCAAACTTTAAATAATTAGCGTAATACACTATGCCACCGGCGTCAGTATCTTCGTAGTAGACCCGTATACTGAGTGTGTGCACCTTGAAATCTCTGTTATTTAAGATGCTGCACATGGTAGGTAAAAGGCGGTTTGCTGTCTATAGCGCCTGAGAACTACGACCAAATAAATGTATCGCAAGACGAATTACATCAGCCACCAGAGATCTGCCTCAAAAGCTTACTATTACTAGCCTATGGAGAAAACCCGGCCGAAATTAACATTTTATTTACAGATTAGTTTTTCTAATCTTAAAACTAAAATATTCTCAATTGTGAGCAACCAAATTATCTCTATAATACGCCTCATCAAGTCGACAGATGAATGAGTTCTCTATTTATTGCCTGTTAGACATGAGTTCCCTGGATTTTTTCCTTCAACACTTGTTGTTCTCACCCCGCTTCTCTGAAGCGGGTTTTTTTTGCCTGTTTTTCAGGTGACTTTTATCACATTATCACCTTACGCCACAAACCTGTGGCCTGCGCTGCTTTAAAGTGGCTCAGGAAACCAGCGGATTATTCTTTTTTCAGGAAGAGAGGCCTAATGGCAGGTAGAGCGGGCAAATTAAGCACTGATTAAAATCAGACACTGGTTGGACAGCAATTAGCTGTCCAACTGAAATCCCAGATGCAGATAAGCGCGTTGGGTGGCTATGCGCCCGCGCGGGGTGCGCTGCAGGAAGCCCTGTTGAATAAGAAAGGGCTCAATAACGTCTTCTATGGTCTCTTTTTCTTCGCCGATGGCCGCAGCGAGGTTTTCCAGTCCCACCGGGCCGCCATCAAATTTTTCGATGATGGCATTTAGCAGCTTGCGGTCCATGTAGTCAAAGCCTTCTTTATCCACATCGAGCATATCCAGTGCGGCAGCAGCTACCTCACCATTCACCGTACCATCAGATTTAATCTCGGCGTAGTCCCGTACCCGGCGCAGCAGCCGATTGGCAATACGCGGCGTACCACGAGAACGTTTAGCCACTTCAAATGCACCGCTTTCGTCCATTTCCAGTTGCATATAGTGAGCACTGCGGGCAACGATGTCGGTGAGATCTTTTACCGAGTAAAATTCCAGGCGCTGAACAATGCCAAACCGGTCTCTGAGTGGTGAAGTTAGTGAGCCGGCCCTCGTGGTCGCTCCCACCAGGGTAAAAGGCGGTAAGTCGAGCTTGATGGAACGGGCTGCCGGCCCTTCGCCAATCATAATGTCTAACTGATAGTCTTCCATGGCCGGATAGAGTATCTCTTCCACCACCGGGCTCAAGCGGTGAATCTCGTCAATAAACAGCACATCGTTGCGTTCGAGGTTGGTCAGCAGTGCCGCCAAATCCCCGGCCTTCTCGAGTACCGGCCCGGAGGTAGTTTTAATATTTACGCCCATCTCATTGGCCACGATATTAGCCAGTGTGGTTTTCCCTAATCCAGGCGGGCCAAAAATCAGCAGGTGATCGAGCGCGTCTTCACGACGACGGGCAGCTTCAATAAAGATTTCCATCTGATCGCAGACATGTTGTTGCCCGGTATAATCCTGCAACAGCTTAGGCCGAATCGCCCGGTCAATCACGGCATCTTCGTCGCTTTCACTGGCAGATATTAAACGGTCTGCTTCAATCATTTACTGTTCTCTCTATCACTGCTGATACTTATTGCTAAATTCACTACGCTACTACCTGGCGTTTACAGAGCGGCTTTTAGCGCCTGACGAATCAGGGCTTCGCTATCCATATCGTCCTGAAACACCGCATTCACCATTTTGCTTGCCTGCGGCGGTTTATAACCTAAGGCTACCAATGCGCTCATGGCTTCTTCTTTTACGTCGCTGAGTGCCACAATCGCGTTTTCGCCGCCATTGTCGATACCGCCAGCAACAAGCAGTTCACTGCCGGAAGTTTCCAGATTCTGAGTAAACTTAGCCAGCCGGTCGCGTAGCTCTACCACTAATCGTTCCGCGGTTTTCTTGCCGATACCCGGTAGCTTGGTCAGCGAGGTTACATCTTCGTGCTGAACCACCTGTAAAAACTGCTTGGCTGACATTCCCGACAAAATGGCCAGGCCCAGTTTTGGCCCCACGCCATTGGCCTTAATCAGTTCACGAAACAGGCCACGTTCCAGTTTATCGGCAAAACCGAATAGCAGCTGGGCATCTTCACGCACCACAAAGTGCGTATATAAGGTGCAGGTTTCTCCCACTGCGGGTAATTGGTAAAAACTGGTCATAGGCAGTTGCAGCTCATAACCCACACCGCCCACATCTACCAACACATCAGGGGGGGCTTTTTCCAATAGCTGGCCGTGAATACGTCCAATCATGTTATTCTTTTACTCCGTTTTGCTATGCCTGCTGTGAGGCGTTTACCGCAACCGGCCACGTACAGTCTTACGGGCCTGCCCGGCTAACTTCACCAGGTTTTGCTCACTGTGGGCATGGCACAATGCCACTGCCAGCGCATCGGCCGCATCGGCCTGAGGTGTGCCGGATAACCCTAACAAGTGTTTCACCATGTGCTGCACCTGGGTTTTATCTGCACCACCAGTGCCTACCACGGATTGCTTTATTTGCCGGGCGGAATATTCTGACACACTTAAACTGGCCTGCGTTGCGGCAATCATCGCCGCTCCCCTGGCATGGCCCAGCTTTAACGCTGAGTCCGGGTTACGGGCCAGAAACACCTGCTCAATGGCCAGGCAATCTGGTTTAAACTGCTCGATTAACTCACTCACACCAATAAAAATTTTGTCCAGACGCGGCGCCAGTGGTTTATCGGTTAAACGAATACAACCGCTGGCAACATAATGCAATTTTCCCTGGTGCCGACGGACTAAACCATACCCGGTGACGCGAGAACCTGGATCTATACCCAGTATTACCATTATTTTGACTCAGGTACAAATGCCAGAATGGCAGCTTGATTAGAAGGTGACCAAACACGCTCTGCCGCAACGGACTTTTCTACCCATTCGTAGGCGGAGTGTTCAGTTAAAATGATTGGTACCTGACTGCTGATTTGTACTACGAATACATATTCTGTGTTTACAAAGGCATCGGGGGGATAGCGGTAGCGCCACTCTGGGCGGATCTCATACTGATTAATATGCTGGCAATCAATAATGTCGCCTGACTCGGAAGACAGCACAACGCCGGTTTCCTCGGCGACTTCTCGATAAGCTGTCGCGAGCGGTAGTTCGCCCTCTTCGATGGTGCCGGTTACCGACTGCCAGAAGTCCGCATCATCATTGCGCTGCATAATAAGCACCTGGTTGTGCTCATTGTAGAGCACAACCAGGACCGACTCGGGACGCTTATAGGCCATTATTCGGCGTCTTTCTTCACTGTTGCGATGGCTAAATCGGCCAGTTGCTGAGGATTAGCCGGGCTCGGCGCATCGGTTAGCGGACAAGCGGCAGTGGTGGTTTTCGGGAACGCCATCACATCACGGATAGAGGTAGCACCAGTCATCAGCATCACCAGACGATCGAGACCGAAAGCCAGACCAGCATGAGGTGGTGCACCGTAGCGTAGCGCCTCAAGCAGGAAGCCAAATTTCAGCTCTGCTTCTTCTTTATCGATACCCAGAATGCTGAACACTGCTGATTGCATGGTCTGGTCGTGAATACGCACCGAACCACCGCCTAATTCAACCCCGTTTAATACCATGTCATAGGCATCAGATAAAGCTGTTGCGGGCGCATCTGCCAGTTGCTCCGGGGTTAAGTTGCGCGGTGCGGTAAACGGATGGTGCAGCGCATGTAACTGACCATCGGCTTCTTCGAACATTGGGAAGTCAACCACCCATAGCGGACGCCACTCACCTTCCAGCAACTCAAAATCTTCACCCAGCTTCAGGCGCAGTGCGCCCATGGCTTCGGTAACAACCGTTGCATTATCAGCGCCAAATAACAAAATATCGCCATCTTCAGCGCCGGTACGGGCAAGAATTTCGGAAACGATTTCAGCGTTAAGGAACTTAAGGATTGGCGACTGTAAACCATCCAGGCCATTGGCTTTTTCGTTAACTTTAACCCAGGCCAGGCCTTTCGCGCCGTAGATACCAACAAACTTAGTGTACTCATCAATTTGTTTACGCGACAGCGATGCACCACCGGGTACGCGGATAGCGGCAACGCGTCCTTTCGGATCGTTAGCCGGACCACTGAATACTTTAAAGTCAACGTTGGCCAGCAGATCTGCTACATCGGTCAGTTCCAATGGGTTACGTAAGTCCGGTTTATCACTACCATAGCGCTTCATCGCTTCGGCGTAGGTCATTTGCGGGAAGTCGCCTAAGTCCACATCAAGCATTTGCTTAAACAAATCGCGGATCAGACCTTCGGTAATGGCCATTACGCCATCAGCCCCTAAAAAGGTGGTTTCGATATCGATTTGGGTAAATTCAGGCTGACGATCGGCACGTAAATCTTCGTCACGGAAGCACTTAACAATTTGGTAGTAGCGGTCCATCCCCGACATCATCAGCAATTGCTTAAACAATTGTGGAGACTGCGGCAGAGCAAAGAATTCACCTTTGTGGGTACGGCTCAGCACCAGATAATCGCGAGCTCCTTCCGGCGTAGCTTTGGTCAGGATCGGCGTTTCGATATCCAGAAAACCTTCGCCTTCCAGATAACGGCGTACTGCTGCGGTAACCCTGGCACGAAACTGCAGCTTGTTGCTCATTACCGGGCGACGCAGGTCAAGATAACGATAGCGTAAGCGCTGCTCTTCAGAGTTTTCCTGGTTCCAGTCCAGTGGTAACACGGCAGACTTATTAAAGATTTCCAGGCCAGTACCAAGAATTTCCACTTCACCGGTGGTCATTTGCTTATTTACCTGGCCTTCAGGACGAGCGCGCACCGTACCGGTTAACTTGATACAGAATTCGGCACGCAGTGTATTGGCCAGCGCCTGCACTTCAGGTAAATCAGGGTCAAAAACGACCTGTACTAAACCTTCGCGGTCGCGCAGGTCGATAAAAATCAGGCCACCCAAGTCGCGGCGTTTGTTTACCCAGCCACACAGCGTGACTTCTTGTCCAATATAAGATGCGTTAATTTTCCCACAGTAATCTGTGCGCATGGTCTTCGACCCCTAATTACTTTGTTAGCTATTTTGTCGTTGCGTGAAGGTGCTGGCTATACCGACCTGAATCTACCGATAATCACCTGATTATTCCTTTACCTGCTTTACCGGCATGAGGATAATGACCGCCAACGCGTCTGTTATGTTTTAAATTTAAGGCCGCATAGTATAAACAAATGCTACCCAAAGCCCAATGACAAATATCCACTCAACAAGCACATTAGGCCCTGTTTTTATCGGTCTTCCTCAATGGCAGCACAGCAGCTGGCCAAAACGCTGGTTTGCTAACCCATCCGGCACGCAGCTGGCCGATTACGCCAAGCAGTTAAACAGTGTTGAGGGGAATACCACATTTTATCATCTCCCCTCGCCTCAGACCGTGGATAACTGGGCCGCAGCAACACCAGCAGACTTTCGGTTCACCTTTAAATTTCATAGTGACATCAGTCACAAAAGCAGCTTACAACATTGCGACACCCTGGTAACGGAGCAACTTAACCTGCTGGCCCGCTTAGAACATCGGCTGGGCCAGGTGATGCTACAGTTACCCGCCGGATTCGGACCTGCTCAGCTACCGTTGCTGGAGTCATTCCTCAAGCGTTTATCGCCGGCTTTCAGTTATGCGGTGGAAGTTCGTCATCTGGCATTCTTTGCAAAAGGAGAGCAAGAAAAAGCCCTCAACAGGCTGTTCATGGCGCACGGTGTTAACCGCGTGATAATGGATACCCGGGCTTTGTTTACCGGGCCAGCGGATAGTGCGCTGACCGCCGAAGTGAGAACTAAGAAGCCACGGGTGCCAGTCAATGTTATCGCTACCTCAAACCAGCCGGTAATGCGCTTTGTAGGTAACAATAACGATCAGGACAATGCAGCCTGTTTACACCCCTGGATAGATAAGTGTCAGCAATGGCGGGAACAGGGGAAATCCTGCTATTTGTTCTTTCATCGTCCCGACAATCAGGACGCCCCCTGGCTGGCTCAGCAGTTTATTGCTGCTTATAATCAGCGTTTTCCGGATTCTGCCCTGCCAGCACTCCACTTTGCTCCCAGCCAGGATGACCTGCAGAGCCAGCTATTCTGATCAACCTTTAAGTACGGGAGCGCGAACTGCGCCGGCGACGTGAAGATTGCTTCTGGTTTTTGAGACGAATATAGAAGTAGCTTAAAACGGCGATGATGCCCATCAGTAAGCCAACAATAACAATTAACAGGTTATTAAATGTGGCTTCTTTGCCTACCGCTTCTTTCTCACTTTCGAGCGTTTGACTAAGCGACAGAATTTCCCGCTGAGTGCTCCGCTGCATGGCCGCAAAATCCTGCGAGATTTGATCCATGGTGAGGCTTAACACTCGGCTGCGCTCGGCGTCCATCCAGGCAATCAGCTCTTCATAGGCAGATGTAATACCTGCGATATTGTTGTTTGCTGCGGCAAGGCCAACCTGATTGAGTAAATGCTGGCGGGTTGTCAGATAGGAAAGTAACACGCCTTCGTCGCTGTCCTCGGTTACCGACTCCTGCAATGCCTTCGCTGCAGACAGGTTACCGGATTCAATCAGATAGGTAATCTTATTCAGGGTATAAAGTTTAGGAGCCACCAGTTGCGGGTGTTGTTCCAGCCAGTCTTCGATTTTACGGTTCCAGCGTACTACCAAATCCATATTCTGTTGCTGCACATTAACATGCATAAGCCAGTAGCTAGCAATAAACTGCCCTTTAATACTGCCACTTTCCGCACTTTCTTCCAGTAGCGTCAGCGCAACTTTTTCCATATCCTGCCATTGATTATCTGCTGCCATAATGGCCAGTGCCTTATCGTGTAACGCTATACCGGCTTCGCCACCGACGTCTTTTGAAAAGTCGACTAACTGAGTCACTTTCTCCAGTGCCCTGTCAAACCACTGCATGGCCACCAGTAATTCAATTTGCTGATTCACCACTTCACGCCAGCTAACGTAGTTACTCTGTGCCCAGAACGCTTCCTGCGCCTGATTAAAGTATTCCAGTGCCGACATGACATTGCCGGTCTGAATATCTGCCAGACCAATATCAAATAAGATTTGTGCTTTATCTTCATCGGATAAACGACGTGATAGCAGGCCAAGCAACTGTTGCTTGCTAGACTCAACGTCATCGGGGGAAGCGATGGCCTGATAGCGGAGTTTAGCCCGCAGGGTAAAAGCCTGTGAACGATAATCCTGACGTCTGACAGCTGTGGTCAGTACTTCATCGGCCATGCTGCGAACCGGTTCAAAGTTTTCCTGCTCGGCCGTAATTAATAGCTTGTAAGCCAGAATAGCGTTTTCGACTGCGTCAGCGTGCAATGCATTGGCGCTGGCGAGTAATTCATTAATTTGGTCGATTTGCTGATTGGCGGGCGTATTTTTTGCGCGGATGATGTCATTTAACCGGGTGACAATCTGTGATTCTTTCATTGCCTGAGCCTGGGCAGGCTGCCCACAAACAATAACAATAAAGCTTGCTACAATAATCCAGATTTTAATACGTGGTTCCATCACTAGCGGTCAAAAGTTAGTTATCGTCCAATATCGACACACTATCCCACGACTGACTCACTTTGCCAACCCAAAAATGGGCGCTGTTTACGATTTATTAACTACCGGATGGCGGACCCGGAAAGCCAGGGAAAGCAATGTCCCCCGGCGTGACCAGATAATATAAGCCTAGCGGAAGTCGCCGGCGTCGAGGTTATGTTTTTTCATCAGCTTGTGCATATCGGTGCGGTTACGACCGGCTAGTTCTGCTGCACGGGTAACGTTGCCATCAGTCATTTTCAGCAACTTAAACAGGTATTTCTGTTCAAAGGCATCGCGGGCTTCGGTCAGGGTTGGCCAGCTCTGGCGGGTAGCAGACAGGGCCTGCTCGACCAGATGCAGTGGCACCACAGGCGTTTGCGTTAGGGCCACACACTGCTCCACTACGTTAACCAACTGGCGCACATTACCCGGCCAGTCACTTTTAACCAGTAACTGCATGGCATCTTCTGAAAACTGGGTCACTTTTACACCGTGGCGCTCAGCGCTTTGTTTAAGCAGGCTGCGGGCCAGTAGCGGAATATCTTCACTGCGTTGTTTAAGTGCGGGTAATTTAAGATTAACCACATTCAGGCGATAGAACAGGTCTTCCCTAAAACTGCCCTCTTCCATTTCCTTGTGTAAATCTTTGTGCGTAGCAGAAATCACCCGCACATCGATATCCACCGACTTACTGCTGCCCACCGGGCGGATCTGACGTTCTTGCAATGCACGTAGTAGTTTCACCTGCAAAGTCATGGGCATGTCGCCAATTTCGTCAAGGAACAAGGTGCCGCCGTGAGCTTCTCTGAACAGGCCCTGGTTAGCGGTAACAGCGCCGGTGAATGCGCCTTTTACGTGACCGAATAACTCTGATTCCAGCAGGTTTTCCGGCAACGCTCCGCAGTTTATAGCGACAAACGGGTAACCCGCACGGTCGCTGGCGCGATGTATAGCATTTGCCAGCAACTCTTTACCTGTACCGCTGGCGCCGGTAACCAGCACACTGACTTCCCGCTTGGCAATACGGTATGCCTGATCAAGCACATGCAACATTTCGGGTGAGCGGGTAATAATTTCCTTACACCACTCGCCCGGCTCGGCGGCTTTTGAATGTTGCAGCGCCTTGCCCAGCAACTCCCGTAATTTATCGTGATCCACCGGCTTGGTTAAGAAGCCGAATACGCCGCGCTGGGTTGCCTCAACGGCGTCGGAGATGGTGCCGTGGGCAGTCATCAGGATCACCGGGATATCAGAGCGGATGGCCATAATTTCTTCAAACAAACTGAGGCCGTCCAGCCCCGGCATTCGCAGGTCACTTAACACCAGATCAAAGGTGCCGGTGTTGATTTTTTTGAGGGCTGCCTGACCATCTTCAACCGCGGTTACCTGAAATCCTTCGCTTTGCAGACGAATGGTCATTAAGCGTAACAGGCTTTGATCGTCATCGACCAAAAGAATATGCGATGGCTGCTCTGCGTTATCACTCACTGCTGTGTCTCCTCTTCCTGACTCATCAGGTTTGATTCGATATTGAGTAATGCCTCAAGCTGGGCTTTTAACTCATTAATTTGGTTTTCCTGGGCCTCAATGGTTTTATCCTGGCCGTTATTCATTTTGCTAAGCAATGTCACCGCTGACTCAAACTCCAGCATATGTTCACTCGGCTTATGAATAATCGCTTTCAAGCGCTGCTGATTGGCTGGCGATAACGCCGGCAGCAGTTGTTCAAACCAGTGCTGAGCGCGTAATCTGGCTTTATAGGGTGTATTTACCGGCTGCGACAAAATCACTTTTTGCAACAACATATCCGGGGCATCCCCGAGCTGCTCAATCAGTGATTCCCGCTTTGGCCAGGTCATCTGATCGACCTGCGCCCAGTAATCAAGCCAGAAGCTTAAATCACAGCGGGCCGGATCTAACTGCGCGTCTGACTCAAACACACAATCTTCATTGGTCAACTCTACAGCCGGTTGATAGTTGTCAGACTGAGTCTGCGGTTCCTTGTCCGGTGTTAACGTACAACCGGTTAAAATGAGAGCTGCACTCAGGGCAGCAAAGTGCTTCATTGTTATTGGTCTTCCTGCTGAGGGATTACAACCCGAAAACAAACTTCGGCGTAATCGACATCGATCACATTTACTTCTCCGTGCATGATCCTGGCGCAATCGGCCACAATGGACAATCCCAGTCCGGTGCCGATTACATTATCGTTCCGGACACCATCACCCCGCACAAAGGGTTCAAATAAATTATTAATTTTCTCCGGCGGTATTTTGCTACCGTGGTTCGCTACATCGATTAGCGCGGTATCATTTTCAACAGTCACCCGGATATAAATGGTTCTGTCTAACGCGCCGTGAGCCACCGCATTAGACAACAAATTATCGAATATACGGCGCAACAGCTCAGCGTCTGCGGTGATCGTGCTGGCTTCAATATTCACCGCTAATTTATGGTTCTGCAAGGCCAATTGATAATCTTCGATACACTGACTAACCATTTGGTCCACATCCACGCGGGTAAAACTGGCCTGGGCTTGCTGCAACAGCAGATTGTAATCCAGCAATTTCTCAATCAACGTGTTTAACCGCGACGTACTGCTGGCCAGTAAACTCATTACCTCTTGCTGGGGTTCGGATAATGCCCCGACCGTGCCATCGGTAAGTAATGCGCACCCTTCCTTTATACTCGCTAACGGGGTTTTTAATTCGTGAGCGGCGTGTCTTAGCAGCGCAGTGCGAATATGCTCCAGCTGCGCCAGGCGCTCACCCAGCCAGTGAAGATCTTTCTCTACACCCACTAGTTCTTTTGGCGCTCTGGTTGACAACGGCGGTAATCTGCCCTGTTGTCTGGCAAGCATGCGGATAATTAATTTTAACTTACGCACCGGGTTGATAACCAGCTGACTGCCTAACAAAATCAGCGCCAGCGATACCGACACTAACAATGCGCTCAGCCAGGACTGTTGTACCTGCATGTCCGCCACATCCTGACGCTGTAACGTTAAGCGCGCCTCAATGGCATCATCAACACTTTCATGGACATCCACCAGCGCTGTGCGTAAGCGCCCCAGCCCGGGCGTTAAATCGGCCTCGCTGGTAAAGGCCGAAAAAGATTTAAGTTCGGCCAAAACGGTATTAACCGATTCACAGCCATCTACGCTCACTTCAGCATCACATAATGCCGCATAGCGTTCGTCAAAACGCGTCAAGGCATTTTGTACCAACCGTTCCGCAACGTCGTTTTTAAGTACCTGATACTGACGCAGAGCTCGCTCAAGCACCACACTGACACTTTCAAGTTGTTGCACTTTAGAGACGATCCTCGCGATTTGCTGAGTTTCATCAATTGTCATCCGGCTGACTCTGGTTAAGTCAGTATGACTTTGCCACAACAAAGCGGCCAACGGGATGAGGGCAACTAAAAAGCTGCCAATAATGAGCTGACGTAACGACCCTAAACGCAAGAGCGAACCACTATCAATTAAACCTGACGCAAGCATCGCATAGCGTTGAGAGTTCGACAACGTGTTAACGCCTATTTAGCAAATTCACCGGACTAACTGGCTGCAAAACGCTGATTCACACTGACAGCGACAGTACTTCACGACCATAATCTGAGCTGATTAATTCGGCTTCACTGATTTTGCCATCTTCGTTAATATCAATGTCACCAAACTCGCGCAACAAATCGGTGTTTTTTACCGCTTCACGAAGGGTAATAAATCCATCGTCGTCTGAGTCCATTTTTTCCATGAATTCCTGACTGGTTGGAATCGCTGCTGCTGAAAAGGTTGTTACCGCTGCTAAGGCCAGAATAATAGTACGCATGGCTGTCTCCGATCATTGTCTTTTTTCGGTTATGTCACCTGACTAGAGCAGAACTCGTACCAAAACATTATTTCATACAATTTTCAATAACTTAGTTAAATAATAAGGATATTGCAGCGTTCTGATAACACTTATTTGTTGCCATTAAGCAACAGTATTTTGTAAGAAAAGCCCGCTCACTTTGCAGCGTTTTTGTAATGACGATAAAGCCAGTAAGCTTATTTTAAGGCTCGCAGCCCTGCACATGCAGCAAATAAAGCCGCGGGTAAACTTGTGAAAACCCAAGGCTTGGATTACTTTTAATGCATTGGCTATGTTCGGATTAACTG
>DDJQ01000001.1 GCA_002339125.1 Alteromonadaceae bacterium UBA2620 | reverse complement strand
CAGGCGCTCCTGGATGAAGCATCGATAGCCGCCTGCATGGCGTATGTTGACTTAAATCCAGTACGTGCCTGTTTGGCTGATACCCCAGAAGAATCAAACCACACCAGCATTCAAAAACGTATTAGTGCGGCTAAATCGAACAAACAGCCAAATTCATTACTTCCCTTTGCAGGCAATCCGCGTAACAACATGCCTGACGGCTTACCTTTTCAACTAGGAGAGTATTTTATACTGGTTGAATATTCAGGCCGCTATTTACATCCCAACAAATCTGGCAATATCGATTATTCATTATCACCTATCCTGAGCCGGGTTGGATTAACTTATTGTGACTGGAAAAAGATGGTAACCGGTATTGAAACAGCTTTTAAATCATCGGTAAGCATTGAAAAACTGCACAATCAACGCCAAAAACAAACGGGGTTCGGGTAAAGCATGCCTATACTCACAAGGCAACGACAGTATTAGTCATAATTCTTCACCCCATATCACCTAACACTGAGCGAAGTGTGATTGCCGGCTATTTAACAGCCTTGTTCGTTTTACTAAGACCAATCACTTCAATTACGCAATTTGAAAAATAAAAAGCTCCCAGGTCAGTTCTTTGATGCAATGAAAATTAATTTATGCATCAAACCAAGAAGCTGAATTATTAAATAATTGAGTGCCTGTCCATAATCGAAGAAGGAAGTTCTCTTACAGACAGGACGGCCGGACGTCGTCCGGCATGTTAGTTATACCAAACCGTTATCCGTCAGAAACGCCATTAAACGTTCTTCATCCCACACTTCCACATCCAGCTCCTGGGCTTTGGCCAGTTTGGATCCGGCTTTTTCGCCGGCCACCAGAAAGTCGGTTTTTGCAGATACACTGCCTGCCACCTTGGCGCCCGCCTGCTGCAGTAATGCCTTTACATCATTCCGGGACATTTGGCTCAGCGTGCCGGTAACCACGCAGGTTTTGCCGTCGAGCACCAGATCCGCCTCGTCAGGCGCTTCAATCTCCGGCCAGTTTAAGCCTGCACTAAGTAAACCCTCTAGCACCTCCGTATTGTGCGACTCATTAAAGAAGTTAAACACATGCTCAGCGACCACAACCCCCACGTCCTGCACTGCCTGTAAATCATCCAGGCTCGCGTTTTGGATCGCTTCTAAGGTTTGAAAATGCAGTGCCAGATTAGCCGCAGTGGTTTCGCCTACTTCACGGATCCCCAAAGCGTACAGAAATTTAGGTAATGTGGTCTGCTTGGCATTGTGAATTGCCTGCAACAAATTGGCCGCCGACTTATCACCCATCCGCTCCAGTTGAATCAACGCGGGGAACGTCAGGTTAAAAATATCCACTGGTGTTTTTAGTAGCCCGGCGTCTACCAATTGCTCTATCAGTTTGTCACCCAGCCCGTCTATATCCAGCGCTTTGCGTGATGCAAAATGCTTTAATGCCTGCTTGCGTTGGGCCGGGCAAATTAACCCTCCGGTACAGCGAGCCACGGCTTCATCGGCCAGTTTTTCTACCTGGGAGTCACACACCGGGCACTGAGCCGGAAACTGAATTTTCCGGGCGTCATCCGGTCGCTTATCAGCAACCACTGAAACAACCTGCGGAATAACATCCCCCGCCCGGCGAATAATCACGGTATCGCCGATACAAACGCCCAGCCGCTCTACTTCATCCTGATTGTGTAAGGTAGCGTTTGATACCGTTACGCCGCCAACAAATACCGGTTCAAGGCGGGCAACCGGCGTGATCGCACCTGTGCGTCCAACCTGAAACTCTACGTCGAGCAAGCGGGTCATCTCTTCCTGCGCCGGAAACTTCTGTGCAATAGCCCAGCGAGGTGCCCGGGCAACGAATCCCAGTTGTTGTTGCAGGGCGATAGCATCCACCTTAAACACTACGCCATCGATATCGTAAGCAAGGCCATCACGGCGCGACAGGATTTGCTCATAGTACGCTAAACAACCGCTGGATCCTTCCGTAATGCCGATATCCGGGCATAAGGGGATCCCCCACTCTGCTAGCTGCCTAAGACGCTCATGGTGACTGTCCGGTAAGGTGAAATCGTCCGGTGCCACAACACCCAGCGAATATGCATAAAACATTAACGGGCGTTTAGCGGTAATCCGGGAGTCCAGTTGACGTAAGCTGCCGGCAGCCGCGTTACGTGGGTTAGCAAACACCTTAAGCCCGGCATTACGCTGGTTTTCGTTGAGTTTTTCAAACCCATCGCGAGGCATAAACACTTCACCGCGCACTTCAATTCTTTCGGGTAAGTCAGCGCCGCGTAATTTCAGTGGCACGTTGGCGATAGTCCTAACATTGGCGGTGATATTTTCACCTACCTGGCCATCTCCGCGGGTAGCAGCACGTACCAGCACGCCATTCTCGTATAAAATCGACACGGCCAGTCCGTCGAGTTTTGGCTCACAGCTAAAGGCCAGCTTATTATCGGCTTTAAGGCGGTCGAGCAGGCGTTTTTCAAAAGCTTTCAGATCGGCTTCTTCAAAAGCGTTATCCAGCGACAACATTGGCACTTCGTGGGTTACCTGTTCAAAGGCCCCCAGCGGTTCTCCGCCTACCTTCTGACTGGGTGAATCCGGGGTAATAAGCTCCGGGTGTTCGGCTTCCAGTGCCTGTAGTGCTTGCATCTGACGGTCGTATTCGCTGTCGGGCACACTGGGATCATCCAGTACGTAGTACTGATAGTTATAGTCATTAATTTTCTCGCGCAATGCTTTGAGTTGCGCGATGACAGTTTGATCACTCATGGGAATTGCTCATTTGATGTTGTACTGCTGCCTTCTAACAGTAGTACAACGAATTCAGGATAGTAAACTTAGTGACGGGCAATCATACGCTTGCGTTCAAAGTCGCGGATCTTTTCAACGTACTGCTGTAAGCCCTGTTTGGATAACACGCTGCGGCGACCGTCGAGCACCTGAGCATTAAACTCATCAGCAATCTTACGGGCGGCATTATGCATCATATTAAATACCTGATGCGGGTCGCCTTCTATTGGCAGTAGCATAAACAGTGAAACGCCGCGTGTTGTGAAAGTTTCCAGGTTATCAATATCAAAATTACCCGGTTTGAACATGTTCGCTAAGCTAAACAGCACCGGGCCTTTGCCATTGGAATTAACATGGCGATGGAAAATGTCCTGATCACCAAACTTAAAGCCCAGGGTTAACAGCATCGGGAGTAATGCCGCGCCACTGATGGGTGCATCCTCCGGGGCCCGTACGTTGAGGATCAGCACTTCCGGCTCTACCTGCGCGGCAGGCTGAGCAGCTTGGGCCTCGGCAGCCTTAACCGAATCATCAAAATCAATTTGCATCTGATCTTCATCACCAAAACGCGGTTCCTGGCGCTTGCGGCTGGCCGGGCGGCTGCGCTTTTTAGGTGACGCAGGCGCTGCTTCCGGCGCTTTTTCAGTTTGCTCTTCGGTTGCCGCGGTTTTGGATTCTGGCGGCGCGGGTTGGGTATCCAGAGAAAAGTTGTCTTGCTCTTCACGCGGTGCAGACTCTGGTTTTGCCTCAGGCTGAGCACTTTGCTCTTCCTTTAACAAGAATGACGGCGGTGCCGGCACTGAATCCGGTAGCTCGACAACGTTATCGTGCTGATACTGTGGTTTCGGATTGGTCACTACCGAAGCATAAAGCTGTTCTTTAGGTGTCTCGGCAGGCTTGTTAGCGGGCTCACTTTCAGTGGTATCAGTGTCGTCATTATCAGCCGAAGCGGAAGACTCAACGGTGTCGTCCTCTTCAGTTTCGCCAGAGGTTTCGTCTTTCACGTTGACGGCATCGTACTCTGACTCATCAGCGTCGGTTGTCGAATGACGAACCACCCGCACTTCGCCAATGCCATACTCATCAAACTCGGCAGCAGATTTCAGGTTGCTTTGCTCGTCGTCACGCTTTTCATCCTGCCAGCCCTCCGGCTCACTACGCCGCTGGGGCTTTTTGGCCTGACTGTTTTTGCGGATATTCCATAAGCCATGTGCCAGCACACCAAGGATAAAGAACCCACCCAGTAGCAACAATGACAAACGTAATTCTTCTTCCATCGACTTCTTTCGCCTTTAAATTTATGCGTCTACCATGGAGACGGCCTCATCGACATCCACGGCTACCATGCGTGATACGCCCGGTTCAGCCATGGTGACACCTGTCAGGTGACTCGCCATCTCCATCGCAATTTTATTATGTGATATGTATATAAACTGTACCGATTTCGACATTTCAGAAACCAGGTTACAGAAGCGTCCGACGTTAGCATCATCCAGTGGCGCATCCACTTCATCCAACAGGCAAAATGGCGCCGGATTAAGCCTGAAAATTGCAAACACCAATGATAATGCGGTTAAGGCTTTTTCTCCACCGCTAAGCAGATGAATTGTACTATTTTTCTTGCCGGGCGGACGGGCCATTATGGTCACACCGGTTTCCAGTAAATCATCATCGGTTAAGGCAAGATAAGCCGAGCCCCCGCCAAATACCTTGGGAAAGAGCATTTTGAGATCTTCATTCACCTGCTCAAACGTCTGGCTGAAGCGGGAGCGGGTTTCACGATCAATTTTACGTATAGCGTTTTGTAATGTTTCAAGGGCGTCATTAAGGTCGTCAAATTGCGTGTCCAGGTGCGCTTTGCGTTCTGCCTGAACGTCGTATTCTTCCACTGCCGCCAGGTTAACAGCACCAAGCCGGCTAATGGCCGCGGTAGTCTGTTCCAGCTCCCGTTGCCAGTTGGTCTCGCTGGTTTCGGCCGGCAGGGTTTCCAGTACCGCTTTAAGTGTGACCCCAATTTCGCTGAGTTGTTCCAGAATGGCCGTGCCCCGCACGCGGTAACCTTCCGCCTCGATTTTCAGGCTGTCGAGCTGCTCCTGCCGTTTGGCAATATCACCAACAATTGCCTGCTGCCCTTGCATTGCCTGATTGAGCAACTCTTGGGCATGTTCCAGATCCTGCTGTAAACTGTAGCGCTGCTCTTCAAGCGCCGCTTTTTCGGCCAGCAAATCCTGCAGTTGCGCAGCTTGTTCGGTTTGTGGTTGATTGAGCGATTGTTGCTCTTGCTCCAACTGGGCGGCGCGCTGCCCGAGACTGGTAAGTTGCTGACTAATCCGCTGCTGCTGTGAATTTAACGATTGCTGCTTATTACGGCTCTCCTGCAGTTTGAGGGCCATCTGATGCAGTTCACGGGTATTTTGCTCATACTGGCTACGCTGACTGCTAAGCTGCTGCTGGAGCGACTGTTGCTGATCCTGCAGCCGCGCCTGGCGCTCCGCCTGTTCTGCCAGCTCCATTTCATAGTTTTCCAGCCCTTCATTGAGCATAGCCAGTTCGGTAGCCTCTTCTTCAAGCTGCTCTTGTTGGCGATTCAGCTCATCGTCCAGGCGTTCGCGTTTCTGTGCTTCCTGGCGTTGTTGTTCGCTCAACCAGCTTAAACGCTGAGTCAGTTGCTGGCGCTGATTATTGCGTTCATTCAATCCGCCCTCACTGGCACTCACCTGCTCCCGCGCCTGTTCTATGTTGTTCTGCGCTTCGCTCTCCTGTTCCTCAAGCGTAGCAAGCTTTGCTTCCTGAGCGGCGATAGTATCATTGAGTTCCTCGATTTGTTCGGCACGCTGTAACACGCCCTGCTCGGTATCCTGCTCACCATAGCGAAACCAATCGGGGCCAAACCACTGGCCATCATGGGTAACGATTAGCTGATTTTCACCAGCCTGTTGGCGCATCGCCAGAGCATTTTCGACATCTTCTGCCACCAGTATCTGATTAAACTGATGAGGAACCCATTCATCTTCCAATAAGGCCGCTACACTACCGGACTGCTTATCCCGAGTTAAAGCTGCCTGGCTAAAATACTTAACACCTGCGCTTAAACTTTCCTGATTTTCGGTTAGTGTTGCGAGGCTCTCGCCACTCGCCAGTTGCGCATCACCAAGCTCACTGAGCACATGTTCAATAATGGCCGCAGCGCCTGGCTTTGGCGTTAACTGCTGCCACAGCGGAACCACACCTTCAGGTTGAGGCCCGGTGGGACTGGCGGCTTGTTGCAGGGTTTCAAGCGCTACGAGCCGGGATTGATTTTGCTGTAACTCAGCACGCATTGACTGAGTGTGTTGCCGCGCCTGTTCGTAGTGGCGCTGGGATTGCTCCAGGGTCTGCCTGGCGCTTTGTACCTTATCCTGCTGCTCAAGGATCTGTTCTGCCAGCATTTCCAGCTCTAGCTGCAAATCGTCGATGGCCTGCTGATGGTCGGCCTGGGAAAATTCCTGTATTTCGCGTTCCAGCTCACCAATTCGTTGCTGTGTGCGCATCTGCATCTGCAACAACGACTGCACTTTACTGTGGTGAGAATGCACTTGCTGCTTAAGCTGATGGTACTGCTGGTCGGTTTGCTGAAAATCGCGCTGATGCTGGTGTAATGCGGCCTCAGCCTGGTCACGCGTAACCTCTAACTGCTCACAGGCAGCTTGCTGAATCTCGTAAGCGGGCTCTAATTCCACAACCAGTTCCGCGTGTTCTTCAGCCTGTACAGTCAGTAATTGTTGTTCTTCATTCAGGGCCTCTTGCTGGGTCTGGATGTCGCTTAGTTCGCTATCAATTTGCTTCAGACGTTGCTGATTGTGCAGCGCTGACTGCTCCAGCCGGGAAATCGTAGCACTCACCGTAAATAAATTCTGCTGCAGGTAATCAAGCTCTTGCTTACAGTTTTGCTGCGTGTCACGGTATTTCTCGATACCGGCCTCATCGCCCCGTTGCCTCGCTCTGAGCGCTTCAATATCGGTATCCAGTTGCTGCTGCGTTTGTTGCAGTTTTTGCAAATGGTCATCATGTTTGAGCCAGCGAATAGCGGCCAGTTCACTCTTTAACGTACGTTCCTGCGCTTTAAGCGTAGTATAACGCTTGGCTGCTGCTGCCTGACGCTGTAACTTTTCAAGCTGCCTGCCCAGCTCTCCGCGCACATCTTCCAGACGTTCGAGGTTGTCCTGGGTATGGCGAATACGGTTTTCTGTTTCCCGCCTACGCTCCTTATACTTAGAGATACCAGCCGCTTCTTCGATGAACACCCGCAACTCCTGGGGCTTGGACTCGATTAGCCGGGATATCATGCCCTGCTCGATAATGGCATAACTGCGCGGGCCCAATCCCGTCCCTAAAAACAGGTCTGTAACATCACGGCGACGGCATTTACTGCCATTTAAAAAATATGTGGAGATGGCGTCACGGGTAACAACGCGCTTAATCGACAATTCGTTGTATTTGGCATATTCACCGGCGATCCGGCCACTGGAGTTATCAAACACCAGCTCAACACTGCACTGTCCTACGGGCTTACGGGCCGACGAACCATTAAATATTACGTCGGTCATGGCATCACCACGCAGGTTTTTGGCGGAGCTTTCCCCCAGCACCCAGCGAACCGCATCAATTACGTTAGACTTACCACAACCATTCGGGCCTACAATGGCTGTCATATCGCCGGGAAAGGGGATCGTGGTGGGATCAACGAAAGATTTAAAACCGGCCAGGCGGATTTTCTTAAGACGCACAACACCACCACTCTGTTAAAAGAGCGTTATTGATAGCGATACCCGCTGATCCTGTCGATAGCGTTGAACCGGTAATTCTCAATATGCGCACGCGTTGTTGTGGTTGTTATTATAAATTGAATGTAACAAAGTTCATGAACTGTAACAATTATGAATTCACAGTGAGATCCCAGGGTTTTATACTGTGGGTGTTTGAAAATATGCAATTTTTTATCGCCCCCTCTGCAGATAAGGGCATGTTCTTTTCACCAGACAGCAGGAGTTTTAATGGCACAACGCAGCGGTATCGGTTATTTCGGGCAAGGGTTTGATTTAATTACCACAAAAGGCTTAAAGCGCTTTGTGTTTATTCCTTTGATGATCAATCTGGTGTTATTTTCAGTGGCCTTTTATTTTCTGCTCGGCGAAATTCAGGCCGGTGTGGACTACCTCATCGGGTTTATTCCGGACTGGCTGGGCTGGCTGAAGGCGTCCATCACTTTTTTACTCTGGCCGTTGGCGGTGATCAGTATTTTACTCAGCTTTGCCCTGATGTTTGGTACCCTGGCCAACTGGATAGCCGCCCCTTTTAACGGCTTGCTGGCCGAAAAAGTGGAACGGCATCTTACCGGACAGTCACTCGGCGATGACGGCGTAATGGCAATCATTAAAGATATTCCCCGTACGCTGGGCCGGGAGATCACCAAACTGGTGTATTACCTGCCCCGCGCCATCGGCTTTTTGCTGTTATTTTTCTTTCTGCCGGTAATTGGCCAGATATTGTGGTTTTTATTCGGCGCCTGGATGATGGCCATCCAGTATTGCGACTACCCTTTTGATAACCACAAAGTGCCGTTTGGCGAAATGCGCCAACGGCTGGGCGATCGTAAGGGCCTCAGCTACTCGTTTGGCATTGCCGTAAACGTAATGGCGATGATACCGATTGTGAATTTTCTGGTGATGCCGGTGGCAATCTGCGGTGCCACTGCGATGTGGGTCAACGAATACCGCTCAGATGTGCTCAGTCGGCACTGATATTTTCTGTCGTAGCATCTGCCGCCGGGTCGGTTGTTAAACCGGTCCGCTGCTGGCGAAAGACATCCAGCCAGTATGCCGCTTTCTGAGTATTGCCTGCCTGCTCATAATACTGAAACAGATTCATGGCGATAGGACGCTGTGCCCTGGGGTTGTTCAGTAACGAACTCCAAATAGATAGGTAGATAGGCGGAATATATTTAGCGTCGTGATTTTCCATAAAGGTGATCCGATCGCTGGGTTTAAAGCTCGCTACGCCAATGTTATTACAGGTACGCGACGGATAAAGGGTGACCGGGAACTCGATAGACTGCCAGTATTCAATGTTACTCAGCGGCGCATAAGTCAGCGCGCCCAAAAACACCAGATTAGGCGCGGATTGGCGGGCGCAGTACTCTTTAGCAAAACTGCGGGTTAACGGATACTCATCGACAAACCCGACGAAGTGCGCCAGTTCGTGAACAAATACGCTGTAGGTATCGCCAACATCGAGATACATCACGCCATTATTAACATTCGCCTTGCCCGATTTAGCGAGTACCACAGCATGGGTAAAGCCGCGCTGCCTGACTACCGGCTCAAACGCTTCAATGTTACAACCGAGGCGTCCCTGGCCCTGCCAGTTTGCATCACATTTCAGTGACTCGCGGGCCAGCCAGATGGGCTTGTTAACGCACAAGGGTAAAGATTTAAGCCGTTTATCAGCTAAAAACTGCTGGTAAATACGATTCGCCTGCACCATCTCCGCCAGACCGGTAGCGAAGGGCTGGATTTGCTGCCGGCATTGCGGTGAATTACCGCTGGCGGGCTTAGCCGACAAACCAGCGATTGACTCAGGCTGGTACTGTTGCAGCACGGCTAACACATTCATGGCCTGTTCGTGCTGTTGCTCTGCCGCTTGCTTAAATAATTCGTATCCTTCGTCTTCGCGGCCCTGCTGCCAGCGAATATAAGCCAGCTGAAATGCGCTCTGACTGTCCCGGCTAGCGGTTTTTTGCAGCCAGGGCTCGGCTTCACTTTGTTGTTCGTGTAGCAGATACCAGTCAGCAAGGGCTGTTTGCGCCACAAAAAAATCTTGCTCAGCGGCTGCTTTTAACCAGGTTTCACGATGAGCAAAATCATCCCGTGTGAGGGCATATTCGTATTGTGCTTCGGCCACCCCACCACGCGCCGCCAGACGCACCAGTCGCTGAGTGATCCTCGGATTGTCCTCTATCCTGGACAGTGTCAGTGCTGCCGGGGAATAACCGGACTTAATGAGCATTTCCAGCCAGTACTGATTGCGGTTCGCCTTAGCAAACTCCAGCAGGCGCTGCTTAGCTGCCAGACTATTTTGCTGCACAGCTACCCATAACAGCGGTGCAGGCTTATCGGCCTGCTCGGCGTTATTGAGCAATTGGGAGGGCAAATGACCGCTGTCTGCGGCGATGGTTAATGAAGTAAACACCGCCAGACAGGTTGCTCTGAAGAACATCATGACTTAGTCGGTAACCGTGTTTTGCCTTAAGCGTTGCAGCTCCAAGCGGGCATAACGGTGTTCAACATACTCATACACATTGGTGCTGAGGGCAAACTTAAAATAATTGGAAGCCACGCCAGGCTGGTTGTTTTCCTCGTGATACTTACCCAGATAAAAGTAAGCTTCACACAACCTGTCGGTCAGTTCTTTCTCACTGGTAATACCGTTTAACAGGGAGTCGAGCAATTGTTTTTCGGTTTGCTGACCCAAAAACAAATCTACCAGACCGGTAGCCCAATGGCTGTCGGGCAGGTTTTCCCGGCGCTGACTAAGTTGTTGCTGAGCTGTTTGCGGCGCGTACTCTGACTCTGCAAAATAGGCCCATAACACCCGGAAGGGATCCTCAGGCGCTTTGTTAGCAAAGGTCGCTAAATCAGACACAGCTAAATCGGCCCGGCCGCCGTAATATAAAGCAATACCACGGTTTAAAAAGGCGAAGTCATAGCCCGGGTCGATATCCAGGGTTGAATCAAAGGCTTCATAGGCACGACTAAACTCTTCCTGCTGTACCATGTGTACACCGAGTGAGTTGTACGCTTCAGCCATATTCGGTTTAAAGTTAATTGCCCGGTTATAATCAAATTGCGCCAGTCCACCCAGACCTACGCTGTCGTATAACATGCCACGCTGGAAATGTAACTGGGCTTTATCTTCGTCGGTTAGCTCGGCATTGGAGAGGATTTGCCCGAATCGGGCGATAGCCACCTGCGAACGAATACTCAGGGGAGCAGGTTCCGGCACTAACAGGTTCCCCATTTCGGTTTGCTGTTGTTTTGGTGCAGTTTGTGCGCAACCGGTAACCACTAAAACAAAAAAGATAAGACTCAATCGACTAAGCATGGTAAATATATTTCTTTCCTATTCGCCGCGTTTGATACAACTATAACAGAAGTCAGACGCTAACACGTATTGATGAGTGAGACTATATCAGTTCTCACCGGATAGTAGACAAAAATAACGACAGTTAAGGAAGCAGTAAATTGTTACAACAGTTAAAAGATGCCGCACTAAAGGCTCAGAAAAACGCCTACGCTCCCTACTCTAAGTTTCGGGTTGGCGCGGCTATCGTCGCCGAGGACGGCAATGTATATTACGGCTGCAACGTTGAAAACGCCGCGTTCCCACAAGGACAGTGCGCCGAAGCCTCGGCTATCGGTACTATGATCACCGCTGGCGCCACACAGATTAAACAAATTCTGGTAGCCAGTCCCAATGATGATTATTGCTATCCCTGCGGTGGCTGTCGCCAGAAAATCGCCGAGTTTGCCAGTGCAGACACACCGGTGTTTATGCTTACCGCTAGTGGCGAATGCACCGAAACCACCGTCAGTGAACTGCTCCCCCACACTTATAGTCTGCCGGAGGAAGAAAACCGCGGTTAAGCCTTTTTGGCTTCCTGCTTGGCATTAAAAGCTGCCAGTTGCTCTTCTGTGGCGGGCAGCTGATGTTTTTCCTTCCAATCGCTGTACGGCATTTTATAAACTACGCGTCTGGCTTCATCATAATCCACCTCTTCGCCGCGTTCTGCGGCGGCTTTGCTGTACCATTTAGCCAGACAGTTACGACAAAAGTCAGCCAGAATCATCAGTTCGATATTCTGTACGTCTTTATGTTCATCCAGGTGAGTGATTAAGCGGCGGAATACGGCTGCTTCGATTTCAGTTTGTACGGATTTATCCATGTTACTTTTCCTTAAGGCCTGTTCATGCATGAAAAAAGGGGCTTATAGCCCCTTTATACATACGAATATCGCTTTGAGATTAAGCGTCGTCAGAAGACTCAGGCTTTGCTGGCTTTTCTAACAACTCTTTAATGCTTAAACGTACACGGTTCTGACGGTCGATTTCCATTACTTTTACGTCAACCATCTGACCTTCAGACAGGTAGTCAGTCACTTTGTTCACACGCTCGTGAGCGATTTGTGAAATGTGAACCAGACCTTCTTTGCCTGGCAGTACTTCAACGAAAGCACCAAAGTCTACGATACGGGTTACTTTACCGTTGTAGGTCTTACCTACTTCGATTTCAGCAGTCACCTGTTCAATTTTAGCAATGGCGATTTCCGCTTTAGCACGCTCAGTTGCGAAGATCTTCACTGTACCATCGTCTTCGATTTCGATGTTAGTGTCAGATTCTTCAGTGATTGAACGAATCATCGCGCCGCCTTTACCGATAACATCACGGATCTTGTCCTGATCAATCTTCAGCGTGTAAATGCGCGGTGCAAATTCGCTCATTTCTTCGCGGTGGCCGCCCAGAGCAGAGTCCATTACGCCAAGAATGTGTAAACGGGCTTCTTTTGCCTGTTTAAGGGCAATCTGCATGATTTCTTTAGTGATACCTTCAATTTTGATATCCATCTGCAGCGCCGTAACACCTTCGGTAGTACCAGCCACTTTAAAGTCCATGTCACCTAAGTGATCTTCATCACCTCAGATATCTGTTAATACAGCAAAGCCAGCATCTTCTTTAATCAAACCCATAGCAATACCAGCCACAGG
>DDJQ01000148.1 GCA_002339125.1 Alteromonadaceae bacterium UBA2620 | reverse complement strand
GGATTTTTCTTTCTGCGCAAGGAGAACTACCAGTACTCTTTGCTGTTTGAGCTTTTACACTCTTTGCTTCGACGTTCTTTCAGAACCTGCCGAAGCGGGATGCGTATAATACGCTGTTTATTTTCGATGTCAATGCTTTTTCTTAATTTATTTTTTAAGTTTTTGCGTTGATGGACGTCTTCGCTTATTGCTCTGTGTCCCTCGAAACTGGCGCGCATTCTACAGACCCGATTATTTTGATCAAGCCTTTTTTTGTCTTTTTAACGGTTTTTTGTCGAAATAGGTGTTAAGCGTCTATTTTTACAGCAAAAGGCATATGGAGAGTTATTCTTTTGTCTATATATGTGAATCAATATTGTTCATTTTGTTATAAATGAGTAAAATTTAGATAGCCGACACTTTTTTCTCATAACAATTATTAAGGTAGCATTATGAAAGTCAGCTTAATGCAGTGTTTTTTAGTCAGTCTTGTTCTGGCTGTTTTAGGATTTGTAATTACTCAACAGGTTTCATTTGAAGGGCAGGCACCTACCATGGTTGCTTTGTCTCTTTTGATTAGTGGTATTGTTACGCCATGGATAGCTTCTTTTATAGGGACGAATAAGCAAAGCCATTCTCAGACTTCTGCCCCCATCACTAATCACAGCGCCGACTCTTCGTCTGATAACGTTTCTACATTATATGTAGGTAACCTCCCGTACAAAGCCAATGAAGCAGCAGTAAAAGCTTACTTTGAAGATCACATTCGTATTCAATCGGTACGGTTAATGAAGGATAAGAAAACCGGTAAGCGTAAAGGATATGGCTTTATTGAAGTCATCGATGGTGACGTTGAGGCCATTATCGGTCAGTTTAATGATTCGGTATTTCAGGATCGTACTTTGAAGGTCCGACCGGCTAAAGACAAAGTCACTGACTAACCCATCTAAGCAGGCCCCTATTAAGGGGCCTTTTTTTATTCAGCTTTAAGTGCGTTGATACGCCCATTAAATAGATGGAAGCGGTTTATCGCCGAAAGCACATCCGGCACGTGCACCTCTTTCATCTGATTAATAACACCGGTGACCAACTCTTTATAGCCCTCACCGTCTTTTAACGTCGTATCGAGTAACTGATTTAATGCCTTCAGCTCATCCATGTATTCTTTAATAGGACGCATGTATTTTTTAAGCTCTGATGAATTCCCATCACTGACTTCTTTATAAGCCGAGATCTTTTCGCTGACAACTTCACGACTGTTAAGCTTTAATGCAAAATCCGCCAGTTCCTTTTCGTCATATCCAAGATTCAGGGCTTTATCCAGTGCAGTATCCAAATCCCCGTTAAAGAATGATTTGCTGACATCAGTGATTTGTTTAACCAAATCAGAGATAGCGCCGAGTTCATCATCGTCCAGTTCGCCCTGCACTGAAAAACTGATACCACGATATTCTGATAACTGCACATTCAGTGAGCGCCGGGCAACAACATCGCTTTCCGGCGTCGCAGGAGCATTAGCATCTCCATTACTATTGGCCGACGACGTTATACGTTCGCTGGCACTGTACTGATACTGACGCGACTGACCAAAGCTGATTTCTACCTCGTCACCGTCTTTGGTGGTTATCTTTAACCCGCCTGATTGTAACTGGGCATACTGAGCAGATAACGATGCGCCCACTTCCATGGTACCGCGAAACGGCGATAGAACTTCTTTCTCGATGTTATCGATACCTTCGCCGATAGCTTCTTTACTGTTGCGAATACCATCGGTGATTTCCTGGTTCATAAACCCGGCCAGATCTTTTTCTGCCAGCGCAATGCCCTTAGCGACTCCGGAGCGGGCCTGACCAATCAGATCGGTAAGCTGCGCTTCATCTGCACCACTTTTCGCTGCACCACGCACAACACCGCCGACAAACTTCAGTACATTAGAAGCGACCTCCTCAAAGTCAAAGGCAGACTTGTTTTCCTCAGCCTTGTCGAACTGTCGCTTATCGAAGCGTCTTTCGTTTAACACAACTTCCTGTTCCAGGGAGCTCACCAGTACGGTACTACCCACCCGGGTTTGAGACACAGTCACTTGTGTTGCCTGACTACTTTGTTGAAACTCGCGTGCCTGACGCAAGCCTTCTTGTTGAAGCTGCTTTTTAAGGGTAACGTCAGGCTTTTCAACGGTCGCCTGGCCGCCTTTTGCAGCAGGAATTGAATCCACACTCATAATTTAATCCTCTCACACCTCACTAGTGTTATCGGCAGTTAATGAGGATTGTTTAATTTTAATACATAATTAGCTTAGCGCCGCTACATTGGAAGTTTTTTGAAAAGTCTCTACAATGCCGCTGCAAATGCGGCACGGGGAACAAAATGAGCACAGTACCAACTACTACCATCACCTATCAGGACCAGCTTCAGGCAAAAGCCGACACCTTAACGTCGCTGCTGAGCCCTTTTTATAAACAAGCGCTGGATGTTTACCCGTCGCCTGAGCAGCATTACCGTATGCGCGCTGAATTCCGCGTATGGCATGATGGTGATGACCTTTATTACATTATGTTTAATAAAGAAACTAAGACCCCCTACCGGGTAGATGAATTCCCAGCGGCTTCAGAAACTATTAATGCGTTAATGAAGCGTATTATTGAGCTGGTAAAGCCCAACGCTGTGCTGCGCAAAAAGTTGTTTCAGGTCGATTTTCTCAGCGGCTTATCGCAGGAGTGTGTAATCAGCCTGCTATACCATCGCCAGTTAGATGACGAATGGCAGGCGCAGGCCGAAGCACTTCGTACCGAATTGAATAAAGAATTTAAGGTCAGCGTTATTGGTCGTGCCCGCAAACAAAAGGTCATCCTAGGTGACGACTTTATTATTGAAGAGTTGCCCGCCGACGGAAAAACCTACCAGTTTAAACATATCGAAAACAGCTTTACCCAACCTAATGCCTATGTGAATACCCATATGATTGAATGGGCGATTGCACAAAGCCAGGTGTTAACCGGCGATCTGCTGGAGCTTTATTGTGGCGCGGGGAATTTTTCTATTCCGCTGGCCGCACACTTTGATCATGTAGTAGGCACAGAAATAGCAAAGCCTTCAGTGGAAGCAGCGCAGTTTAATATTGCAGTCAACCAGATTGATAATGTCCAGATAGCCCGGCTATCTGCTGAGGAGTTTGTTGAGGCCCTGGCCGGTAAACGCCAGTTTGAACGGTTAAAAGGCATTGAGCTGGCTGAGCGACAATTTAATACCGTGCTGGTAGATCCGCCTCGAGCAGGGCTGGATCCCGCCACCACACAAATGATCAGTCAGTTTGACAACATTATCTATATATCGTGTAACCCGCACACACTGGTTGATAACCTTGAAGCGCTATCAGCAACCCATGAAGTAAGCCGGGCTGCCTTGTTTGATCAGTTCCCGTTCACCGAGCACATGGAATCAGGTGTGTTGCTCACCCGCAAAGCTTAAGACTTTTGTGTTTGGGCCTCTGGCATGGTTTGCCAGTAGGCCAGACTGCCCAGCTGAATAAACCGTAGCTGGCGCTTAAGTCGGTCGCTGATGTCATTTTTCAAAATGGTGTCGGCTTCCAGGGCATCGGCGCCGGCACTAAACACCAGCCGTACCATGCTTTCTGCCTGTAACACGGCAATGTCATGGGGAATGCGCAGCTGCTCAATGATGTAGTCGCTCAGTTCGTCGGTGAAGTGCTGAATTTCACGAGACACCGCCAGGCGATAAGCGGCCGACGTGCCGGTATGCTCACGCAGCAACAAACGAAAGACGTTACTGTTGGCAGAGATAAACTCCATAAAGGTATCCACAGAGGTATCAATCACGCCCCCACCAGATGCAATCCGTCGCCGGGCCTGGCGCATTAACTGGCGCAAGGCTAAACCAGCTTCGTCTACCAGGGTTAGCCCCAGTTCGTCCATATCCTTAAAGTGACGGTAAAAAGACGTTGGTGCAATGCCGGCTTCCCGGGCGACTTCCCGTAAACTGATGGCCGACAGGGTGCGATTTTCGTTAAGTAACTGAAATGCCCCGGCTATTATATTTTGCCTGGTTTTTTGTTTTTGTTCCTGACGGCTCAACGACTGTCCCCGACTTATACCTATGGCTTATTCTTAAGACTAATCTTAACGGTATTTCCCTTGCGAAACACCTCTTTTAAAGCTAAATTAGCGTACAGTTGTAAGCTGAGATAGAAATCAATGAATAAGCCACGTTTAATCGTTACTAATGTGCTGGTCTTTGTGGTGACCGGACTTATCGCATTTGTAGGAGTTCCATTCTGGGCATTCTCATACGGATTTGATACCACTGAAATCATCACTACCGTGGTGCTGTTTTTTGTTACTGGCATGTCGATTACTGCCGGTTACCATCGCCTGTGGGCGCATAAAACCTACGAGGCCCATCCTGTTGTAAAAGTATTCCTGGCCATTGGCGGCGCCATGGCACTACAAAACAGTATTTTGCACTGGTCTTCAGATCACCGGGTACACCATCGCCATGTTGATGTGAACGATAAAGACCCGTATTCGGCCAAAAAAGGTTTCTGGTTCTCACACATGGGCTGGATGCTGCGCGAATATCAGGCCGAGAGTTACGGTGATTACCGTAACTGTAAGGATTTGCTCAAAGATAAAGTGGTCATGTGGCAACACAACCACTATCTGGCTATCGTATTAGCCGCAAACTTTGGTATTACGGCATTACTTGGCTGGATCAATGGTGATGTTCTGAGCATGATTCTGATTGCCGGTGTATTCCGTCTGGTCATGGTTCACCATGTAACCTTCTTTATCAACTCCCTGGCGCACATCTGGGGCAGCCGTCCCTACACAGATACCAACACCGCCCGGGACAACGGCGTTATCGCGCTGTTCACCTTTGGTGAGGGATATCATAACTACCACCACATTTTTGAATACGATTACCGCAATGGTATTAAGTGGTACCAGTACGATCCAACCAAATGGCTGATTAAAGGACTTTCTTACGTGGGGTTAACCAAAAACCTGCGTACCTGCCCCGAAGAGCGTATTGAAAAAGCACGTCTGGCGATGCAATTAAAATATGCCAGCCAGAAGGTGTCTAAACTGCCTAACGCAGAAGAAGTGATGCAAACTCTGCAACACGAATATGACGTGCTGATGCAGAAAATGACCGACTACTACACCACTAAAAAACGTATTATGGCGTTACGCAAAAAGCACCTGCTGAAAAGCATGGAACGGCTTGAGCTGGACTTTAAATACAAAGAGCTTAAGCAATCCTTACTACTGCAAAAAGAAAAGTGGCTTAAGCTGAGCCAGATGGAATTTGCTTTTAGTTAATCTATTATCCGCGTTACCCGTGGTGGGTTTCTGCCCACCACCACTTTCTGCACATTATACTTTCCGCCAATTTCTGTCATCCTGACTTGATCTTTACCAAAGTTCGTCAACACTTATTCAGTACTCCTTATATATATTTCGACGCACAACCGCAAAGAATTTGAATACGGTCAGGAGGTGAGGGAAAGTGAATGAACGAGCTGTTTGAGTTTAGTGCAGAGGAAGATACCGCAGGGCCATCGCAAAAAACTGAGTAGTGTTAAGTGTAGAGGAACACAGCGGGCTGGGCTTGCATAGGGCCCGGGTCTGGATTGAGCAGGCTTTTTCCGGTGACATTAAGGTTGAATCATCACCTGGCGTGGGTACCATCTTTGAGCTGACATTTCGTTCGGCACGCAAACTAACAGAGCGAATAGCCAAAGATAAGATCCCGGAAAACCCATTTACCTGAAGAGAGCCCCCTTCAGGGCAATAGTCCGGCAGAAAATCCTAAACATATCAGTATTTTTTGCTACTATAATTTTGATATCTCCCACTCATTCACTTAACGCAAGTTGAACAGCGCACAATTATGACAACCAAAAAGAAAACAGCTAAACCCAACTATCAATTTGATGCGATCGTTATTGGTACCGGTCCTGGTGGTGAAGGTGCTGCCATGCAGCTGGCCAAGGCTGGCAAACGGGTCGCAGTAATAGAGAAATATAACGCAGTGGGTGGAGGCTGTACGCACTGGGGAACCATCCCGTCAAAGGCGTTACGGCATTCGGTGAGTCGTTTAATTGAATATAACAACACGCCGTTATTCGCCGATAATCACGTTTCCCGCAGTCTGACCTTTTCCGACATTATGAAACATGCCAGCGGCGTTATTCGTAGTCAGACCCGGCTTCGTTCTACTTTTTACGACCGCAACAGAGTCACGTTGATTCATGGCGAAGCGAGCTTTATTGATGCTCACACCATTGAAATCACCCGCAACGACGGCTCTAAAGAAATTATCACCGGCGAAAAAACCGCTATTGCTACAGGTTCCCGCCCCTATTGTCCTAAGGACATCGACTTTAACCATCCGAGAATTTATAACTCGGATACCATTTTAAACCTCGACCATGAACCGCAATCCATCATTATTTATGGCGCCGGGGTTATCGGTACTGAATACGCGTCGATATTCCGTGGATTGGGCGTAAAAGTAGACCTGGTAAACATGCGTGATCGATTGTTGTCTTTTCTTGATGCCGAGATTTCTGACGCCCTGAGTTATCACTTATGGAATAACGGCGTGGTGATCCGCCATACCGAAACCTACAGCTCGGTTGAAGGCAGGGAAGACTCGGTTATCCTGAACCTGGAGTCCGGTAAACGGATGCGCGCCGACTGCCTGCTGTTTGCAAACGGTAGAACCGGTAACACCGATATGCTCAAGCTGGAAAACATCAGTCTGAAAGCCGATTCCCGCGGCCAGCTAAAAGTAAACCACAATTATCAGACCGAAGTGGATAACATTTACGCCATCGGTGATGTTATTGGCTATCCTAGTTTAGCATCCGCCGCTTATAACCAGGGTCGCTTCGCTGCTGAAGCCATGTTGCACGGCAACGCTAATGCGCAGTTGGTTGAAGATATTCCAACCGGTATCTATACCATTCCTGAGATTAGCTCTGTGGGTAAAAATGAGCAGGAGCTCACCCAACTTAAGATCCCTTACGAGGTAGGCCGTGCTCAGTTTAAACATCTGGCCAGAGCACAGATTGCATCTACTCAGGTTGGTAGCTTAAAAATTCTGTTTCATCGTGAAACTAAAGAAGTGCTGGGTATTCACTGCTTTGGTGAACGTGCCTCGGAGATTGTTCACATCGGCCAGGCGATTATGCAGCAACAGGGCGCCAGTAACACTATTGAGTATTTCATCAATACCACGTTTAACTACCCCACTATGGCCGAAGCCTATCGGGTGGCCGCACTCAATGGTTTAAACCGGGTCTTTACTGACTAATCATCAGGGCCTTAAACGAAAAAAAACCGGAGATAAACTCCGGTTTTTTTATTCAGTCATTGCTGAAGGCTATTTCTGCTCGGTGGCGTTACGCACTAACAGTGCGTCTCTGTGAGCGACGATATCGATAGTCATTTCTTCGACATTAAAAGTCATAGTTGCCATCGCGTACTTGCTGCTGTTGGTATCAGCAGCTTCAACAATAGTTTGTTGAGCAGCCTGGAAGTCCATGTTATTGCTGATTTTATCAACCATACATGTACTATTAATTTCAAACGTCTTCGCATCCATACAAGAAAATGCTTTATCGTTACCGGTGTCAGCATGCGCCACACTAGCTCCAGCAAGCAACAGTGATGCTAATACAACTTTACGCATGAGATAATCTCCTTTTGTTAACGATAATTTTACTTTACTGTATTTTTGTCCAATTAGCAAACGCCAAATCACAGCTATATGACAGTAATATTACAGTGAGTGTAACAAAGCAAAAAAATTTCGCTAATTGGGTTTAGCCTGAGCTTCTTTCGGCCAGAAACTCTACCAGGCTGATAAATGGCATGGGGCGACCAAACAGATATCCCTGGGCTTCATCACAGCCGAGCTTGATCATAAAGCTCGCCTGCTCGCGTTTTTCAATGCCTTCGGCAATGGTGGTAAGGCCTAGTTTACTGCCGAGGGTCACAATGGTCTCGACAATGAAGGCGGTTTCGCCGGGACGGATTTCGGCCACAAAGGAGCGGTCTACCTTGAGGCGATCCAACGGCAGCTTTTGCAGGTAACTCATAGACGAAAAGCCGGTACCAAAATCATCAATGGCGATGGTCACGCCAAATTGTTTCAGGTCTGTGAGTGCATCGATGACGATTTGTGGTTCATCCATCACCACACTCTCGGTAATTTCGAGCTCAAGTAAACTGGGGCTGATACCAGATTCGGTAATTAAACGTTTGATGCTTTTAACAAACTGCGGATCCCGGAACTGCGGAATCGACACATTTACCGCAACCCGTAAGTTCGGATAACCCAGATTCGCCAGTTCCTGAAGACGTTTACAAGACTCCTCAACCACCCAGTAGCCAATATCAACAATCAGCCCGGAATACTCGGCCAGAGGCACAAACTCAGCCGGTGAGATAAAACCACCGTTACCGTCAGGCCAGCGTAATAAGCCTTCCATGCCAATCACTTTTTCGCTGGAAAGGTCGACCTGCGGCTGAAACCAGAGTTCCAGTTTGCGGGCAGTAAAATCGTTGCGCAGACGACGGATCATATGCAGTCGCCAGGTAGTTTGCTCTTCGATTTCCGGGGCAAAATACTCAAAGTTGGTAGTGGGGATTTTCTTGGCCCGGTTAAGTGCGATGTTGGTGCGCTTGAGAATATCCACGCCGGCTTCGGGCTTACGCCCCAGCAAACACAAACCAATTGTGACATTCAGTGGCATAGTGTTATCACCGGCACTGAAGGGCTGCTGAAAAGCCTGATTAATCAGTGCCGGAGTCACCTTATCAGCTTTACCAAACAGGCCAAATACGTCTGCTGCGATACGGCTTTTTTTAACCTCTGCACCAAAGCAGTTATTTAACCGCTGCGCCACGGCTTTAAGAAGTTCGTTACCGGCTTCCTGCCCTAACCCGTCGTTAATATCTGAAAACTGGTTAATATCAATTAACGCCGCGCAGAGCTGCTCCTGGGTGTGGTAGTTTTTTGAGTGGTCGAGAATATTAATAAATTCGTTGCGGTTGGGCAGCCGTGTGAGCCAGTCTCTGAAGGCAGCGTTTCTGAGCTCATGAAACAGATACACGTTCTCATAACCTACAGAAATACTCGACAGGAACACTTCCAGCAGTTGTTTATCCAATTCGCTGATTTCACTGTGCAGGTTTAAGTACACAGCGGCTTCAAAGCCTGAGCTATTTAAGTAAAGCACGGATACGCCGGCTTCAAAGATATGCTTCTTAAGCCGTAAACAGCGGCTGACATGCTCTACTATCAGGGCATTATGCAACGACTCGATACGTTCGTTTATGTAGGTGGCGTAATCGCCGGCCGCGCCGAGCACGTAAACACCATCATCGTCGCGATCTAGCACAGACCCCGCCCGGGCACACACAATGCCTTCGGCCTCTAGCCCTACCATCGAGCTGATTTGAGTAACGATCCCCTCACAAAATCCTTTAATGGAATGCTCTTCCAGCAAATTGGAGGCTGAGTGGATGATTTTCTGTAAACCAATCCGGCTTTGATTAATGGTCAGAATTTGCTGATATGACCGCACCGAAGAAATGACCGTGGTAAGCAATTTTGCCCGGGTCAGCTCTGTTTTGGTTTTGTAGTCATTAATATCATAGGTTTTAATGACTTCTTCTTCAGGGGCAAAACCTGGCTGGCCGGTACGCAGAATTATTCGCGGCTCATGGTGATTCAGTGTTTCACGCAGATAGCGTACTACTGTCAGGCCGGCGTCATCGGTTTCCATCACTACATCGAGCAAAATAATAGCAATGCTGCTGCCGTATTCATCGAGTATGGTTTTGGCTTCTGTGCCGGAATAGGCATGGAGAAAGTTTAACTTGCGGTCGTGAACTTCAAGATCAGATAAGGCCAGGCGGGTAACGGTATGAATTTCTTCATCATCATCTACGATCAAGATATTCCATTCTCTTTTATTGCTATGTTCTAATTCCTGATGGGTGTCTTCATCAAGAAATACCAGCTCGTCGTTATCGTATTCCGCGGACATCTTGTTTACGTTGTGACCAATATTATTAGTATCCTACCCCTAATATAGACCTTTGCATAGTAAACTTCCTATACACTAAAGTCGAAACAGGGTATTTTTAGTTATGTGTTTACGGCGAATGTTATAAGATGAAAATACCCACGCACACATCAGCCACGCAGTGGACCAGCGCTACCAGTAAGGAACGTAAAGTCCCTAAGCCTGCCAGTGAAGAACCTTCATCCGCCAAACGCCGCTCTACACAGCATAGTAGTTCAACTCAACACCGTATAACCCATTGGTTTTCATCCATCGGCATTGAGCAATCGGCGCTGGATTACTCCACTCAGCCGTCCAGGCAGATAGCTCAGTATCAAAGCCTGCGCGAACAGAAGCGACTGGCTAACCTGCAAAAAATTATGTCAGTAGCTTTATCCGTTTCCAGCGGCGAACAGTCTCAGGAGCAGGTCGACCCGGACTGGTTTCATTCGTTTATTTCCATGGCTGAAAATATTTATTCCCCTACCATGCAGGAATTGTGGGGCAAGATTCTGGCAGTGGAAGTGCAGCGACCAGGCAGCTTTTCACTACGGAGTCTGGAAACGCTGACAAAACTCACCCAACGGGATGCAGGTTTATTCAGCAAGGCTTGCCAGTTAGCCTGTCGGCGCAACAGTGACCCGGCACCAATTATCATTACCGGGTACCATCAACAACCCGGATTACTTAATGCCTTGTTTCCGGCCCCGGCCGCACAAACCCAACTGGCTCAGTTTGGCTTGTCTTACACTGATATTCTGGCACTGGGCAGCATGAAATTATTGTATGCCACAGAGATAGAAACCGGCCTGCTGGACAAGGGAGCATCCATGACCCTGAAGTTTTCAACCGAAAGTTTAACGCTAGAAGCGCGAAGTAAGCAATTGCTGATGACGTATTATAAGTTTACTTCGGTGGGCAGTGAGTTGGCACGTTTGTTACCAAAACAAAAGTCTGAGGCATTTACTGCGCATATTAAATCGCTGTTTACCCCACATTTCAGTGTGGAGTAAACAACCATTTTTTAGATACCGTCACCGAATTCGTGCAGGCCGCATTCGCGTTTAAGCCCGAAGAAACGGGTATCCTGCTCGCTCATCCCTTCCTGCAATGACTGGGTGGTATGCCAGTCACCAATGGAAACATAACCCTGCTCCCACAGTGGATGATAAGACAAGCCATTATCTTTAAGGTAATAATGCAGGTCTTTATTCGACCAGTCGATAATCGGATACAACTTAAACTGGTTGCCAGAGCGCTGCAGCACGGGCAAATGCTGACGCGTATCAGCCTGGCTACGACGCAATCCGGCAAACCAGGTTTGTGCCTCAAGCTCTTTTAACGCCCGTTGCATAGGCTCAACTTTGTTCATCTTGTTGTAACGCTCGATACCGTCGATGCCCTGCTCCCACAAGCGGCCGAAACGCGCCTCTTGCCAGGCGGGTGAGATATCGCTGCGATACACCTTTAAGTTGAGCTTGAGCTGCTCTGCCAGTTCGTCGACAAACCGGTACGTTTCCGGAAACAGATAACCGGTATCGGTTAACACAACCGGAATATCAGGCTTTGCCTGGGTAAGTAAATGCAGCATAACCGCAGACTGCGCGCCAAAGCTTGACGACACAATATGGTTACCCGGCAAATACTCAAGGGCCCACCGGATACGCGCTGACGCATCCAGTGTTTCCAGCACCTGATTGATCGCCGCCAGTTCCTCGTCAGTAGTATCAGAGGTAACCGGTCGACGAATCGATTGAAGATCGTGATCAGTCATAAAAATCCTGAGCGGAGTTGATCACCGGGGCAATCACGCCTGTGCGCACTACGAAATCGCCGAATGACTCATTCGCTTCACGCGAGCCGGCCCACTGGCCAAGAAGCTCATCGAGAATAGTCATGATTTCCTGCTCGGTGATGTTTTCTTTAAACATACGAGGAATACGGGTCCCTTCGCGGTTACCACCTAAGTGCAGGTTGTAACGGCCCGGCCCTTTACCCACCAAACCGACTTCAGCCAGCATGGCGCGACCACAACCATTCGGACAACCGGTTACCCGGAAGATCACGCTTTCGTCGCTTAAACCGTGCTTAGCCATTAGCTCGTCGAGCTGATCTACTGCACCGGGTAAGAAGCGCTCGGCTTCCGCCATTGCCAGCGGGCAGGTTGGTAACGCTACACAAGCCATGGAATCTAAACGCTGTGCCGATACGTCTGGCTGAATTAAACCGTGCTCTCTGGCCAGCGCTTCAATAGCCTCTTTCTGATCGGCTGGTACGCCCGCCACAATCAAATTCTGGTTAGCCGTCATGCGAAAATCACCTTTATGGATTTTGGCAATTTCGCGGCAACCGGTTTTCAGGGTTTTCCCCGGGTAATCCAGAATCCGGCCGTTTTCGATAAACAGCGTTAAGTGGAATTTACCGTCGATGCCTTCTACCCAGCCAATGCGATCGCCACGGCTGGTGAATTCATAGGGCTTGCTTTCAGCAAAAGTAACACCGGCACGCTTTTCGACTTCAGCGCGGAAGTTATCCACACCAACACGCTCAAGGGTATACTTGGTTTTCGCATTTTTACGATTCACCCGGTTACCCCAGTCACGCTGGGTGGTGACCACGGCTTCAGCAACCGCCAGCGTATGCTCTAACGGGATAAAGCCAAAGTCGTCGGCCTTACGCGGGAAGGTGGTTTTGTCGCCATGAGTCATGGCCAGGCCACCGCCCACTAATACGTTAAAGCCCACCAGCTTGCCGTTTTCAGCAATCGCCACAAAATTAAGGTCGTTAGCGTGAACGTCTACGTCGTTTTGCGGCGGAATAACCACGGTGGTTTTAAACTTACGGGGTAAGTAAGTATCACCCAGGATTGGCTCCTGATCGGTGGTTTCTACTTTCTCACCATTTAACCAAATCTCGGCATAGGCGCGAGTTTTAGGCAGTAAGTGCTCACTAATCTTAGTGGCCCAGTCATAAGCTTGCTGATGTACTTCCGACTCAACCGGGTTAGAGGTACACAGCACGTTACGGTTAACGTCACCGGCTGTTGCAATTGAGTCAATACCTACGGAATTAAGGGTTTGGTGCATCAGCTTAATATTCGGTTTTAACACGCCGTGAAACTGGAACGTCTGACGGGTTGTTAAACGAATACTGCCGTACATGGTGTACTCATCGGCAAACTTGTCGATGGCCAGCCATTGCTCAGGGTTACACACACCACCCGGTAAACGGGCACGCAGCATTACGTTATGCAATGGCTCTAATTTTTGCTTGGTACGCTCTGCGCGGATGTCACGGTCGTCCTGCTGATACATGCCGTGAAAGCGGATCAGCTGAAAGTTATCTGCGGTAAAGCCACCGGTTAACGGATCCTTAAGATCCTGCTCAATGGTGCCGCGCAGATGACGACTCTCTGCCTTAAGGCGTTCGTTGTCGGCCAGTTTGCCTTCAACAATATAAGGAGACTTAGTATCGCTCATTAGTAGACATCCTTCTGATATCGTTTTGCTTTGCGCAGTGACAGTAAGTAAGCCTTGGCTTCTTCATCACTCTTACCACCGTGGGTCCTGAAGATTTCAAGCAGCGCATTTTCAACATCTTTGGCCATTTGGTTAGCATCGCCACACACGTACAGGTGAGCGCCTTCTTCTAACCACTGGTAAACCTCCTTGCCTTCTTCAAGCAAGCGATGCTGAACATAAATTTTGTCTTTCTGATCACGTGAGAAGGCCAGGCTGATTTTGCTCAGCAGGCCACTTTTCACGTAGCCTTGCCACTCAAGCTGATACAGGAAGTCCTGAGTAAAGTGAGGGTTACCAAAGAACAACCAGTTCTTCCCTTCGGCACCCTGGGCATCGCGTTCCTGCATAAACGAGCGGAACGGTGCGATACCGGTACCCGGACCAATCATGATCACCGGCGTATCCGGATTTTCCGGCAGACGGAAGTTATCGTTTGGCTCAACAAATACTTCTACTTCACCGCCTTCTTCAAGACGCTCACACAGGTAGCCTGATGCGCCGCCCTGATGACGATTACCAAAGGCATCGTAATCAACGTGGGCAATGGTTAAATGCACTTCGTCTTCTACTTCAGACTGGCTTGATGCAATCGAGTACAGACGCGGTGTTAACGGACGACAAGCTGCCACAAATTGCTCAGCTGTAACCGGATGCGGATGGTCGCGAACAATATCGATAATCTGGCGATCGGCCAGATAGTCACGCAGTGCAGCTTTGTCTTCCAGCAACTTCGCTAATGCTTCACAGCCGGAGGCTTCCTGATAGGCTTTTACAAAACCCGGATAGCTCAGGGTAAGTTCCAGCTTGTTGATCAGCGCTTCTTTAAACGACAGTTTGTGCTCGGCAACGGTAACTTCCTGATCGGCAGAGGCCTGGATCAGGGTAATAATTTCGTCGGCCAGTGCTGCATCGTTCTTAAACCAAACGCCCAGCGCGTCACCGGCCTGATAGGTAATACCAGAATCTTCCAGGCTGATTTCGATGTGGCGGATATCTTTCACCGAGTCGCGACCCGTAATTTTTTGCGAGGTTAACAAGGTTGCCTGATAAGGCGCTTTCTTGGTGTATACCTGCGCCGCAGTGCCGGCGGCGACTGCAGAACCAGTTTGCATGGCAACAGCGGCAGAACCTGCTGAAGTGAAATCGTCTTTTAACGTTTCGATCAGTTTGGCAACCCAGGCCTCGGCTTCAGCTTCATAATCCACATCGCAGTCTACGCGAGGCACAATCAGCTTACCGCCCAGCTTCGCCAGACGCTCGTCGAAGTCTTTACCGGTTTGACAGAAGAATTCATAGCTTGAATCGCCTAGCGACAACACTGCGTATTTCAGCTTATCCACTTTAGGGGCTTTTTTAGTGCCAAGGAACTCATGTAACTCAATGGCATCATCAGGCGGCTCGCCTTCACCATGGGTACTGGCCACAATAGCCAGGTGAGTTTCATTTTTAATCTGGCGCGGTTTGTAATCGGCCATACTGATTAATTTGCTGGAGTAACCTGCCGCTTCAACCTTAGCTTGTAACGACTGGGCAATACCCTTGGCGTTACCGGTTTGAGAGCCGAATAAAATGGTTAATACCGGCACTTCTCCGGCCACCGCTGGCACGGCAGCAGCCTGCCCTTGCGGTAACGCTTGTCCGGACGCTGCCAGACCCGCCAGGTAACCACTTACCCAGGTTAATTGCTGTGCGTTCAGCCCAGAGATCGACTGGGTGATCGCATTCCATTGCGGTTCACTCAGAATTGCTCCCGGTGCACCGACTGAAGTGTTTTGGTTGTTAGAATTTGCTGACATAACTCATTAGCCTTATTTGCATACTACTAGGCTAATGAGTTTTCTTGATAACTGGAAAGAATTAAAATTACTTTTTTATATCTTAAAATACTAGAAGTGAATTTCAAGACCGGCAAAGACGCCATCAAAGCCCAGATCGGCGTAGATATCGTCCAGATCTTCAATGTCTACAGTGATGTCGCGATAGCCAACCTGTAAGGTCATATCGATAGCTAAATTCTCGACAAAAGAATAAGTTAGCGCTGCCTGAATGTCACGAACCTCGTGATCATCAAAGCTCAGGTAGCTACCTTCAGCGTAAATGCCTAAGCCAGTGAACGGCAGGCCGAACTCCACCCGGCTGTAAGCCATTGGGATAATACCTTTAAACGATGCTTCACCACTTTCGCCGCTATCAACATCTTCAACATAAAATGTGCCGTCGATGTATTTGCCGTTAACACCAATATCAAAGCTAACCAGATCGTTATCAAAGATCTCGTAATACAGAATAAGGTCGGCGCTATCGATGCTCGCATCGGTTAATAACGACGTGTTGGCTTCGTATACGGTGCCTTCAAATTCGAAGGCCGCATTCAGATTAGTTACACCGTCGGTATCCAGTTGCAGGTAGTTAACTTTTACATTAGGAACCAGCGGTACAAAGTGTTCAAATGCAACGTATACAGATGCATTGGTGCTGCTGTCAAAATCAAAATCAGCCGTGTTAGAGGTTTCTGAGAAACCGCCCGAAGTTGAAGTGTTCCATCCCTGAGCGCCAGCATAGAGGCCAAGCAGCGTATCTGCATGAGTGGCAGGGGCAAGACATAACGCCCCAAGAGCGGCGGCAATGACACGTTTTTTCATCGTTTATCCTTGATTGAGTAATTCAGACAACTCAATTATGGCTGCATTTGCACGAGAAATATAGTTCGCCATTACTAACGAGTGATTAGCTAACATACCAAAGCCACTGCCATTAAGAATCATCGGGCTCCAGATAGTCTGCTGAGTTGCTTCTAACTCTTTGATTATCTGTTGTAAACTAACGAGTGCATTTTTGTTTTCCAGAACACTGGCAAAGTCCACTTCGATAGCTTTCAAAAGGTGTAAAAGAGCCCAGGTAGAGCCGCGAGCTTCATAGAATACATTATCCAGTTGCCACCAACTGGTACGGGTTTGAATAGAACTGGGACGCGGTGTACTGTTGGATGCAGACTTATCTCCGGCCAGGTCGGTATTTACCCGCTCCGCCTCAACACTGGCGCTGAGTCGCTGTGACAAACTGCCTAGCTTTTTCTCAACCTGTTTTAAATATTCACGAAGGTTATCGGCCCGGGTGTAAAACTGACTATCTCCAAGCGTAGGATCGGCCAGATCATCACGGTACTCACGCAGATAATCAATGGCTTCAGCGTACTGTGACTCAGCGGAAGGAAACAACCAGTTGCGGCTGTCGATGTTGAATTTCGGTTGTGCTTTTACCAGATGAGCGTTTTCAACAGATTGCGACTGTGAACGGCTAAAATCCTTACGCATTGATAATGACATATCACGCACTATCTCCAACACTCCGAATTCCCAACTGGGCATGTTGTCGAGGAACACCGAAGGGGGCATTACGTCGTTTGATAAGTAGCCGCCCGGTTTATCCATGAGAGTATCGGCAACAGTGATTAATGTGGTAGTAACGGTATAGCCGGGGACGGGCTGCGCATTGGTGCTGCTCATTTGTGCCCTGGCATTAGCTTTAACGTCGAACGTATCGGGCTCGAAACTCCAGTAAAAACCAACCAGCCAGAGAAGCAGAAACAAAACACCTACGGTAATACTAATGGTTTTTACATTTAAATACTGTTTCATAGTTTTCCTTGTTTGCGATTGGCCTTTCAGGTGAACAAGCTGCCATACATTCAAAGTATGGCTCATTATGCTAAGTTGTTCATCTCTGAAAGTAAATCCACGGTGATTGGTAAAGGCTGGCGAAGGGGGAATCAGGCTGTTGCGTTATTTGACTTCCCTACCAGCATTACAATGGCAACAATTAACAATACCGGCCAGAACACACCCAGTCCGGCAAACACCAGTCCGCCAAGTACCGCGATGGCGGCGATGCCCACAGCAGCGGCAATGCTCATGGCGACCACAAAGCCAATAACCACCAACAGTACACCAACTCCGGCCATAATTATCCATTCCAGGGTACCACTTACCAGTTCGTCACCCATGACCAGGTGTAAATCGAACCAGTCAGATGCTACACCGCCCAAAACCTTGGTCAGCACGATGGCAATCAGGATGGCAAGAATAAAGTTTTTCATTATGCTCTCCCTGGTAACAGGATCACCGCCGCAATATAAGCAGGCAGAGTAATCATTGGCATGAACACTAGACCTAAAGCGGCACCGGCGCGAACCCAAACCGGATCGATGTCAGCATAGCGGGCTACACCAGCACACACACCTGAAATAACAGCCCGACCTAAATCTCTTGATACACGTTTTTTTTCATAAATAGTTTTCATAACCTTACTCCTGCTTGAATGACCTGGTTGGTTGCGAGGCCCGCACAGTGCGGACCATCATGCGTTTACGCGACTTTTTTCGCTTTTAACGCGGCCAGTTCCTGCTCGATTGATTCGTCTTTTTCCAGGGCGTCGAACTCAGCCTGTAATGAGCTTTTTGCAGCGCTGTCGGTTAAATCGTAGGCTTCAACCCGTGCTTCCAGTTCATCAACCCGTTGTTCATAGTGATCGAAACGGCCCATCACGCTATCTAACTTGTCGCTGTGTGTTGCCTGTTTGGCCTGCATTCTTACTGAGGCAGACTGACGACGTACTGCCAGCGCTTTTTGCTTGGCTTTGGCTTCGTTTAACTTCTCGTTTAAACGGCCGGTATCGTCCTGCACTTTCAACAGTGCTTCATCGATTACCTGTAACTGCTCCTGCAGTTCGGCTTGCTTCGCTTCCAGCTCTTTCTTTTCTTTCAGCGCTGCACGAGCCAAATCATCTTTACCTTTACTGACTGCCAGCTCTGCATTTTCCTGCCAGTGAGCGGCGCGTTTTTCCAGGTTGTCAATCTGGCGGTTAAGGTGCTTTTGCTCAGCAATATGCTGCGCAGCCAGCGTACGGATTTCCACCAGGGTTTCCTGCATCTCCTGAATAATCAGGCGGATCATTTTTTCAGGATCCTCTGCCTTATCCAGCAGCGCGTTAATGTTAGACTGAATGATGTCGTTGATACGTGTGAACATTCCCATAATTAAATCTCCGATTGGCGAAACGTTGTTTAAAAAGTTACTTAACACTTGCTTAGATATAACAATTCGCATGCCAACTTATAAGCCATTGATTATAAGGAAATAAAATAAAGACACGTGTTTCTCACAGTGAATATTGAATTATCAGAACCACATATTGGCATAATTGACTAACGGCTTAGCCTAATTGACCAAAAGCCTAATCCAACGCCATATAAGGCGTTTAAATCATCAATTAACCGCACCAGTCGGCGTATAGGAGAGCTTCAGAGCAGCGATGTGAAGGATTCATTATGGTAAGACGTGCAGAAGGACACAGAGACTGGAGGATTAGCAAAGATTAGCAGAGGAAAAAAGCAGTGCAAAAAAAAACAGGTAACGTTTTTACGGTTACCTGTGCCTTCGAATTTGTCTTAGTAAGACATGGGGTCTTATGTTTCTGACCCTTTGTACGTAGCTTTGTATCGCGGATGTCACCAGAGCGCAGAGGCCTATGCTGACTATCGGTAGAAGGACTACGTAACTGGCGAGTAGTGCATGGCTGAACATCATAGCCAGTGCCGCCTGTTACTCGCTATCAGCCTGTTTGTTGTTTTGCTCAGTATTGGCAGCCAGTTCCTGTACAGAGACTTTACCTACCGGCGCATCAGACAGTGATACATGATAGGTGGCATTAGCAATATTTTGCTGAACTTCACGGCTAATTTCGGCCTGAGTTACTGATACTGCGCTGGAGATCAGGCTACTCATTAAACGCTCTACTGCTGATTCCTGGGCATTTGCCTGAGCACTTACAGACAGACCTAAAGCAACGACTGAAGTAATGATGATTGATTTGATTTTCATGGTGTTTCCTCTATTTAGTTAAACAAGTGATTTGTTACACACTAGATAGCGAAACCTGTGCCATTCTTTCAAAAAATTTTAAGCAATTGAAATATATTGATTTTTAATTTTAGTGTTGGCATGCCAATTATCGTACAAAAAAGAAGCGTACCAACTATTGGTTAATTTAACCAAATAAGGTTGTGAAATTAACCAACCTCTTTAGTTTGATACTCAATAGCTTTCGATGCGGTTTCCTGCATTGCCGCTAAACCATTCATCAACAAATTCGGATCCGGATTCTTGCCAGTGCCTTTCTGACTCAGGTAGCGTCGCCACACTCTGCCACCCGGTTGCCCCTGAAACAGGCCGAGCATATGTCGGGCGGCATGCCAGGGTTTAAAATACGGTGCATCCTGGCGCTCAATATAAGCCTGCATTAAGCGGACAATCTCTGCGCGGTCCAGCGGCTGCGCAGTATTGCCGTAAAAGCGCTTATCAACCTCTGCCAGAATGTAGGGATTTGAATAAACCTCACGGCCAATCATTACGCCATCGACCTGATTAAGGTGCCCTTCGGCCTGCTCCAGGCTGGTAATACCGCCGTTGATTGAAATGTTCAGTTCGGGATGTTGCGATTTTAATTGGTACACCCGCTCATAGTTGAGTGGCGGAATATCGCGATTTTCTTTCGGACTGAGTCCCTGCAGCCAGGCTTTACGGGCATGTACAATAAACGTATCGCACCCGGCGCCTGCCACCACATCAATAAACCGGCTGAAGTCTTCGTACTCGTCCATATCATCAATGCCAATCCGGCATTTAACAGTAACCGGAATATCCACTTCGGCCTGCATGGCTTTTACGCAATCTGCCACCACCTGGGGCTGGGCCATCAGACAAGCCCCGAAGCTGCCGTTTTTTACCCGGTCTGAAGGGCAACCAACGTTCATATTCACTTCATCGTAGCCATATTCCTGTGACTTAACCGCGCACTGTGTCATATGCTCCGGATCGCAGCCGCCAAGTTGTACCGCCACAGGATGCTCCTCTTCGTTAAAGCCAAGATAGTCGCCCTTGCCATAAATAATTGCGCCGCTGGTGACCATCTCGGTATACAGCAGAGTGTGGCGGGATATCAACCGCAAGAAGTACCGGCAATGCCTGTCTGTCCAGTCGAGCATAGGAGCGACAGAGACTCGCCTGTCCAAAGTGGGTTTCGCAAGTTTTCTATTTAAATCTTTTACATCAGCCACTTACGGCGTTCCTCAGGTAAACTAAACATTCAAGAGTTGAGCATTTTCACACTGTTTTGTCCCCTTTCAAGGGAACTCGGTGCCCAAATAGGGGAATACTTTTGGGCAGCGTTACACTTAAAGTGAGTGAAAAAAAGTGAGTGAAAATAAGATGGCTAATATTAGCATAAGTAAAGGGACGAGAAAAAACGGCGTGTTACATCGCCAGGGTCAGACAGAAACGCGCCGACTTTTCTTAATGTTCACTTTTAAACAATGTTCAAAATAAATGAACAAATAAAATTAATGAACAACATATTGCCACACTGTTCACTTTAGTGCATTGTTCAGTATTAATGAACGCATCCAATAAGTGAACACATGGACACTCTATTAGCTGAAGCAGCCGAACTGTTAGCCGCAACAACAAACCTAAACGTCACATACACTTATGACCAAGAAAAGAATGATAGGGGAACCGACGGGCATCTAACTATTACCAACGGACAACAAAAGTATACCTGGGGCGTTGAATTAAAAAAGAGACTCTTACGTCAAGTGCTGGCAAAACTCACTCTGGTTAAAACGGTGCTTCATGATGAAAAAGCGCTCATCATCGCTCCCTACATTAATGAAAAGCTTGCCGAACTTTGTCGGGAAATGCAGGTAGATTACTTAGATCTCGCTGGTAATGCTCACCTCAATAATCCACCGATTTATATAGACATTCGGGGTCGTAAACCACCGCCAGAGCACCAGATACAACTAACTCGCCAGCTAACAGGTAAGGCTTTCCAGCCTAAAGGCATGAAACTGGTGATGATGCTGTTGTTGAGACCAGAACTTGTCAACCAACCAATGCGCGTGCTCGCAGATGAAGCAGAAATTGCATTGGGCACCGTAAAGCAAGTCCTGGATGATCTCAAACAACTTACCTTTATTATCGATAGAGGAAAAAAAGGGTATGCCATCAATGAACAAGACCTGCTCCTAACGCGATGGCTGGATGCTTACCCTCACAACATGGAAGCAAAGCTGAAACAGGCTCTCTATGTCGCTCAAGATTTAACTGAAATCCGCAATGCCCCGCTTGAACCATACGGTGCACTGTGGGGCGGTGAGGTCGCAGCCGACGCTTATACCCATTACCTCAAACCGAAAACCTATCAAATCTACGCAGATGCCGAGGCGCATAAAACACTGTTAAAAAAATTCAGACTGCGCCGACTACATGCCAATGAAACAGACGTTACTCCAATCAGGATTGTAGAGCCGCCTGTCGCAATTGAGAAGATTAAAGGTAAATTACCAGGCTATGCCACGCCTTTACTGGTCTATGCAGAATTGCTCAATAGCGACGACCCTCGTAATCTGGAAACCGCCAAAAGGATCTACAATGACTATCTCGCTTAATGTCAGCAACAAACTACCAGAAGGACTGGTTGAGGTTTATGGCCGCATTCAGCGTGTTGCCTCTGCCTTAAACATACCACTGTTAATCGTTGGTGCGACGGCAAGGGATATCATTTTAGTTCATGGTTATAGCGCTGCGATTGAACGCGGCACGCGGGATGTGGATTTCGGCCTGGAAGTGCCGAGTTGGGAACATTACCAAAAAATGCGAGATACCCTGATCCAATCTGGGTTTACAGCACACCCAATGAAAATACATCAACTCAATACTACTGACAGTGACGGCCACCCCTGGGAAATCGACCTTATTCCATTTGGGGGCGTCAGTGACGCCGAGGGCCTGATCACCTGGCCGCCAGAACATGCTTTTCAAATGAGTGTGTTAGGCTTTGATGAAGTATACAAACATGCCTGGGACGTGCTCCTTACCAGAGAACCTACGCTTAGCGTGAAAGTAGCCTCTCCGGCTGGCATCCTGTTACTCAAACTCATCGCCTGGACAGAACGAGGTCGCGAGTACCAGGGAAAGGACGCTATCGATATTTATTACGTCATAAAACACTACGGTAAAATTCCCGACGTATTTGAAGCCCTTTATGAGCGCGAGTACATGGATTTACAGAATTATGACGATATGAAAGCCAGTGCAATGATGCTCGCTGATGAGGTCGCTGCTATAGCACTCGACGATACCTTAAACTATATCAGGCAGACTCTGCTCAACAATGAACGAGTATTGGAACGCCTCAAGACTGATATCACTAAGTTCACCCGTGCAGGCTTCGAGGAAGCAGATACACTGATTGACATAATCAACGAACAATTAAATGAAGAAAAAAACTAACGTGGGTTTCTGGCGTTTTCCGTCGATTTCAGTAGACTGAGGAACACAATGGGAATACAACAATTGTCACTTTTTGTTGAAATCACCTTATAAATCAATACTATTTTAAGTTAATCCTGACTATCGAGCATTGGAGCCGCTGAAATTTTACGATTTAAGGGAGCGATAGACACAACCATTACCTCTGCGATTTATATTGAAAACTGACTTCTGACATAACCATCAAGCAGATCCATGGCGATGGGGCCGCATAGTTTACTTGCCCCAGCGCAGAAAAACAAAGGGCAGATGGGGTTCAGTTATAGTAAAACCGCTTTACATTGGCGTGGAGTAAGATTTGCAGCAAGGACGCTGATGAGTACTAGAGAACGGATCCAGATTGAATTGATACTTAAAGCTCTGGAGTAGAGGGGCTTTCTCTGTCCTCATTGCTTCCTTAGCATTGCGCAACACAATTATGCCGCCGCGGCCTGGCAGTAACGGCGGATAAACTCCTCGTGAGTAGGCATGGACCCGGCCGTTTTCGCTACAGACATGCGCAGCATTTGCATGTTTTTAAGTAACGCCTGTGCAGGCACCCGATCCACCAGCACATCGTAGTTTTGCGGGTATATCCCCTGCCCCAGCATCACGGCCAGCCAGCTATGCGGCGTAAACAGATCTTCGGGGGACGGGATCACCCGGCCACTGCTGCGGAATATTTCAAGCTTGGCCGCCAGCGAGTCCGGAATAGCCATATGCTTTACGTAGCGCCAGAATTCAGTATCCTCGCGCTCGGTAGCATTATAGTGAAGTACGATAAAGTCGCGCAGGCGCTCATAGTCGGCGGTCATTAACGCATTGTACTGCGCTATCTCTGAACGGTTACAGCCGCGCCCCGGCCACAAATTCACTAATCGCTGGATCCCCATTTGAGTAAGGTGAATACTGGTGGATTCCAACGGTTCGATAAATCCGCCGGCCAGGCCGATAGCCACGCAATTCTTGTCCCAGAATGCTTTGCGATGCCCGGTACGAAACTTAAGTGGAAGCGGTTGAGTAACCGGTTCTCCCTCAACACCGGCAAGTAACTTTTGCAGTGCCTCGTCGTGCTCCATAAAGTCACTGCTATACACATGGCCATTCCCTAACCGGGTTTGCAGTGGTATGCGCCAGCGCCAACCCGCATCGTCGGCAGTGGAACGGGTAAACGGGTCAGGCGCACCGGCTAATTTGGTTTGCACAGCAATAGCCCGGTCGCAGGGTAAATAGTGATGCCAGTCGACAAATTCGCTTTGCATCGCACCATCAATCAACAGTGCCTTGAAGCCGCTGCAATCAACAAACAGGTCACCCTGCAGCACCTGCCCGCTGTTTAGCGTTACTGATTGTAGCAGGCCCGTATTGTGATCCCGTTCAACACTGTTAACAATGCCTTCAATGCGTTCTACATGGCGTTGCTCGGCATAGCGCCGGAGCATCTGACCATAGCGGGCAGAATCAAAATGATAGGCGTAACGCATGGTCGACAAGATGGTATCAGCGCCCCCCTGAGGCGGAGCAAAACGCCCTTGCATAGCCGCTACGGTACACAGATTATAATCGCTGATAATACCCGGAGCGTCGGCAGGTATTTCGCCTTTTGCGGCCATTGCATTCAAGCGCAGCCACAGTTGATGAAAAGAGAACTCCGGCGTATCGCGGCCATAAAACCCAAACGGATGAAAATAGCTCTGGCCTTTTTGATACCAGTCGACAAAATCAATCCCCAGCTTATAGGTGCCCTGGCACTCGCGGAGTAAATCGTGCTCTTTGATACCCAGAAAATCATTAAACTCCATCAAGGTTGGAATTGTGGCTTCACCCACGCCTATCACGCCGATATCCTCAGATTCCACCAGGGTAATGCGGGTATCCGGCGGTGCAATGCGGGCAATCGCCGCAGCACACATCCAGCCTGAAGTGCCCCCTCCTACTATCACCACACGTTTTACTTCAGGTGTATTAACGGGGTTAGCTGAATGGCTCATCGACGGGCCCTCCGCGGCTGTGGTTTAAAGCCACTCTGGCATATCTCATTCACCAAATCGCGATGAGTAGGCACTGCCCGTTTGGCATTCTCACTTTGCTGGCGAATGCTGGCGAATTCATTTCGTGCATCATCAAAGAAACGCAACGCGCCTTCACGGGCTGAAATGTCGGTTTTAAAGCCCATGCCATACAAAATATATTGCCAGCTGTTTTCATCAAAAATATCGTGGCTGGCATCAATATCTAAAAACGAAGGCGGTCGGTGACGCCACTGCTCCAGCTTCCCTTTAAGGTACTCAGAAGCTGTGGCCGGGTCCTGGTTGTCCCGCCAGAATGCGGTATCGTCGCGCTCAGTAAGATAGTAGTGGAGCTTAATGAAGTCTTTTACGTGTTCGAAGCGTTTACTCATGGCGTTGTTAAACTGGGTAGCAGAACGCTCATAATCACCGGACCACGGAAATAAATTACACAGCATCAATGCAGCCACTTCGGCAAAACTTATCCCCGTAGCTTCAAGCGGTTCAATAAAGCCCACCGATAAGCCAATTCCCACACAGTTTTTATGCCACTGGGTTTTTCGATAACCCGGCTCAAATTTTAGTAAGCGGTGTTGCAGCTTATCGGCTGCGGGCCCGATATGCGCTTTGAGGGTAGCCACTGCGGTTTCTTCATCGCAATACTTTGAGGAATACACATACCCCAGTCCACGCCGTTCATGCAAACCAATATCCCAAATCCAGCCGTAATCTTTAGCTGTAGTATAAGTACAGGATGGAATGGGGCCGCCGGCTTGTTCATAAGGTACCTGCAGAGCAACGGCCCGATCGCAGAACAACTCATTTTTATAGGAAGTAAACTCTGACCCCATGGTTTCACCAATGAGTGTGGCTCTGAAGCCAGTGCAGTCAATAAACAGATCGGCGGTGAGATCGCCATGCTGTCTGGCGGTAACCGCAGCAATAGCGCCGTCTTCATCGAGCTTCACATCGTCGATGGTATCGATCAATAGCTTGACGCCCATCTCCATCGCCCGACGGCGTACTAACGCTGCCAGCTTGGTCGCATCAAAATGGTAAGCGTAGTTTAGTGGCGCCTCATAGTTGGGGTGCGATATTAACTTGGGTGCCAGCTTAGCCTCCACCGCCCGTTCCTGTACTGTGCAGCATTCGGACCAGGGTACATCCCCGGCAACGCCCAACAACCAATAGGGCAACAAATCCATATCAGTATGCTGAGACGCTACCTGAAAAGGGTGAAAATAGCTGTCATTCGGGTCGTCAGCAGGATTTTTCTTCCAGTTATTAAAACGGATGCCCTGTTTGAAGGTGGCATCCGCGTGTTTAATCAGATCGCTTTCATCCAGGCCTATACGGCCCATAGTTTTACGGATGATAGGAAAGGTACCCTCGCCTACGCCGAGGATACCGATTTCTTCAGACTCGACCAGAGTGATTGATACGCCACCGGGGGTGTCTGCTGCCAGCATCCGCGCCATGTACGCTGCGGTAATCCAGCCTGCGGTCCCGCCGCCAACGATCAACACACTCTTTCTCATCTTATACTTACCTTTTATTTACAACTTAATTGGAACCATCTCAACCCTCTGCTTAGAAGTCAAATCCAACGTGCAGGCTGATACGACGGTCAGTAATAAATACCGCCCGGTCAACAAAGCGGCCATCCAGAATTTCCATCTCGGTACGTTGTTCCGCATCTGTCAGGTTCTGCACATTTAACTTCACGTTGATAGCGTCAGTGACTCGATACGATACACTGGCATCCAGTCGGCCAATGGCCGCAGCATAGACCGGTAATCCGGTTTGAATGTCAGCTCCGGTAAACGGATCGGTATATACGACCGTGGTTCCTGAGTCATTGGTGGTGGTCAGGTAGCGATCGCGCCAGTTGTAGGCCAAACGCGCACTCAGATCGCCTTTATCGTAAAGCAGGGTGGCTGAGTAAGACCATTCAGACAAACCAATCACCGGTACACTCAGCTCATCGCCATTAATATCCAGCGCGAAAGCATCCGGCGAATCATTGCCAATATAGGTAACGTTGGCATCCACACCAAAGCCGCTTAACCAACCCGGCAGGTCATCGAAGTAGGTTCTGCCTCCCAACTCGAAACCGCTGATAATGGTATCTTCCTCAGCGTTAAAGTTGGTACGGCTCTGTACCGGCCCATCCAGGAAGCTACTTCCACTGCCGTCGGTAAACGCCGATTGCGGATAGCTGTCTTCATTAAAATACTCCGCCCCCGGGCCAGAGAAGTTGTTGAACGTGATGTAATTTTCAATGGTTTTATGGAACAGCGATAGATGCACCGAAGAGCCTTTACGCGGGTACCACTCCACCGATATATCATGGTTATATGCAATTTCCGGTTCAAGGAACGGGTTACCAGAGGTGTTGGTGTAGCCCGAGAAGATGGCCGGAATCGATACATCATCATCCGGATACAACGCATCCAGCTCCTGGTTAATTACATTCTCAGTGGTTTGTACTGAGGCAATACCCTGAGCCCGGATGTCCGGATAACGCGGTGGCGTTAGGGTTTTGGTAAACGCATAGCGAACAATCCAGTTTTCAACCGGTTCAAACTTAATGTTGAAGGATGGCAGGAAGTAGTCTTTCGTCAATTCACCCACTCGTTCGTTTTCAAACCCTACACTTTCGCGGGTAAACGGTGGTTGCACCCCTTCGTTGGCCTCCTGCCAAGCAAGCACATTAGACAATCCGCCCATGGCTTCTACCGACGCCTGAGCATCAGCAACACTGGCGTAGTAGCGCGCACCGCCATTGAAAGCAAAGTTACCCATACTCTCAATATCATAATTCACCCAACGCACACCAAAGTTACCGGTAAAGTTAGACCAGAACGAATCACCGTAATTCTCGAACCCTACCATGGCATATAACGACTGGGTTTTATGTTTGGTATCGTAGAAAGACGGACGCTGATCAAAGTTACGGTTTGGCGGGTTGCCGTAGATATAATTACTCGCTTCCGGATCACTACACTGGTAATACAGGTCTGGTCCACAAGCGGTATAAGTGTTATAAACACGCGCAAACTGGTCGGCAGAGTTGATTTGGTCGGTACCAACCCACACTGCGCCTGGCGCCTGTACATCACCTTTAAAGAAGTCGGAAAATTCTTCTAAATAGAAATCGCCTTCCGGTGCCGTATCAACAAATGCTCTGGGTACACCGTTCCAGTTACGACCAGTTGCTGACCACCAGGTGCCTACAAAGCTGTCTGATTCTTCGCGGTCGACTACCCGGCCGCCCACTGCGACTTTACGGAAAAAATCATGCTCAAGATAAAAATTGGCGTCCAGCTGGAACGCGTGAGCATCGCCCTCATTTTCCATATCCAGCCAGTTAATCCGCGACATACCAGTATCCGCAGGATCGGTAGACAGCGGATTACCGTAAGAAACATTAGGGATATCACCCGACAGGTCAATGTTAGTTTCAATGATATTGCTCAGTACCGCACCACCCAAGCTGTATTTGCCTGAACGTGACTCAGCTTTAACATACTGATAGCTACCGCTTAAATCCCAGTAATCAGATTCGTATTCAAAACCAAAGCTGTGATCGGCAGTTTTACTGTAGCCGGGTGTAAAACTTGAGTTCATCGCTACCGGTAGCCCGGACGTTAGGTTAGTGCTCGAAATGGCACCACTAATAAACACACCGTCATCAAATTGGGCACCATCCATCACACCCACCGGTGCGCCCGGTTCGATAGTCATGATCTGACTATCACGGTTACTTTCACGCTCTGAGATAAAGGTAGTGTGGAAAAACTCCAGGTTTTCTCTTGGTTTCCATTGCAGGGCGGCATAATATCCGGTTCTTTCCCGCTCAAACTGATCCTGAGTAAAACGTACACCAGCAGGCGCATAAACACGTTCGCCATTGTACTGAGTTGCCATATACGGTGGCATTATGATGTTACTGTCATGGGAAGCTATTTTAGAATAGCCCATGTTAAATAACGCACCAAACTCACCGTAATCGGTTTCCCACCGGTCAGAAATCAGGCCAGAATAAGCCGGGGTTAATTCTTCCGAAAAATCACCGTAATCAGCCGTTACCGAGCCATTCGCTTTAAAGCCTTCAAAGTCAAAAGGCATACGGGTTTGCAGATTTACTGTACCAGCCACGCCGCCCTCAATCAGGTCAGCGCGGCTGGCTTTATATACGGTAACCGCTTTTAACAGCTCAGGGCCTACATCTGCCCAGCTCAGCCCTGACCCACCGTTAGCGGAAAATACTTCGCGCCCGTTGATCAGGGTTTTGGATTTATTTAAGCCGCGTACCTGGATACCGGAACCTTCGAATGCGAAGCCATCCGGTGAGCCTTCACTGCCCGCTCTTACCCGGTTCATGGTGACCCCCGGTGAACGCTCCAGAATCTCTAATAATGAGGTACTGGGCACTTTGCCTGCTTCATCAAGAACAATGGAATCACCAATGGTATCGGCATTCTTTTTTAAGTCGATGGCACTTTCCAGTGACTGACGCTGACCGGTTACAGAGATCACCTCTACGACGCTGTCATCTTCATTGTCTTTATTTTCATCAACCGCTTCTTGCGCCATTACTGCTGTAGAACAGGACATAATGGCAGCGGCAAGGACCGACCGTTTAAACCGCGGGAATGACTCCCCCGGCATCAAGCCGTATTGCTCTCTTGGTGAATTTAATTTTCTGCTTTTTGATTTAGGCATGTGTAGCAGCCCTCCGGTTTCAGTGATTCTCAGCCTTTAATGAGGCAACTGTGAATTTACAATCGAGTTCGCAATCGAGTTCGCAATCGAGTGTCAGAGTTTCCTTTGTACAACTCATTCCGGAGGGTATTATTAACTTATTATATTAACATTTGATTTACGTTTATTGGTAAGCCCATTGCTTTTGCTTAAATAAAATTCACAAAAAAAGCCTTGTAAAACAACCATGTAAACAAAGTTAACCCTCGGAGTAACTATCGCCCCGATAACCGTTCACCCGAATAAAAAATCAACTCTTTATTAACCTGACAAATAGCTTGTCCTGAGTCTGTTTAACTAAGAAATAACGATCACCAATGCCACAGCGTGCCGTCCTCGAGTCGGTTTACTGGCAACGCCGCTCGCTGGTAAGGATATTTTGCTGCCAGCTTCTCATCGATATCCACACCATGGCCTGGGGCTTCACCCGGAGTGAAGAAACCACGGTCAAACTGGTAATCAAAGGAGAACACCGATTCCATCAGTTCGCTGTGCGGCATATGCTCCTGAATACCAAAGTTAGGCACCCAGTAATCAAAATGAAGGGCGGCCCCCATGCATACCGGAGACAGATCGGTCGCACCATGAAAACCGGTACGAATATGATAGAGGGCCGCTAAATCGGCTATCCGGCGCATTTGTGTAATGCCGCCGGCATGCACCAGCGTAGAACGAATATAATCAATCGACTGATTAAGGATAAGCTCCTTACAGTCATGAATAGAGTTAAAGACTTCTCCCACGGCCAGTGGCGTTGTGGTGTGCTGGCGGATAAGCTCAAAGCCCTGCTGGTTTTCAGCGGGCACGGCATCTTCCATCCAGAACAGATGATAAGGCTCCAGTTCCTTACCCAGCCGCGCCGCCTCAATGGGCGTTAAGCGGTGATGCACATCATGCAGCAGGTGTATTTCTTCGCCATACTGACGACGCACTTCACTGAACAGGTGCGGCACAAAATTAAGATACTTTTCGGTAGACCACACAGCCTCGGAAGGCAGTGCCGCATCCGCCGGTTCATATTTTTTACCGTCTTTGGCCACACCGTAAGTGCTGGCCATACCGGGGATGCCTGACTGCACTCGCACAGCCTGATATCCCTGATCGATAGCCTCTCCCACCGCTTCGAGCGTAGAGGCTAAATCACTGCCGTTAGCATGGGTATATGTCATGATGCGATCGCGGCTACGACCACCGAGTAACTGGTATAAAGGTAGGTCAGCCACTTTGCCCTTAATATCCCACAGAGCCATATCAACCGCAGCCAGGGCTGTCATGCCCACTGGACCACGACGCCAGTAGGCACCGCGATAAATATACTGCCAGATATCTTCAATCCGGGCCGGATCCTTACCGATTAATGCCGGGATGAGGTAATCTTCAAGATAACTGACTACCGTTTTCTCGCGACCGTTGAGTGTTGCATCACCAATACCGTAAATCCCTTCGTCGGTAACTATTTTGAGGGTAACGAAGTTGCGACCGGGCGAACATACAATCACATACGCATCAGTAATTTTCATAATATAGTCTCATCTTCAGGCCAGTTAAGGCGTGGCATAAACATAGTCGGGTAAAAACAGCACCAGTTCCGGCAGCAGTGCCAGCAACAGCAACACCACCAGCACGGTGAGATAAAATGGCCAGACATGACGAATAAACTGGGTAATCGGGCAATCCATGATGTTGCACACGGTGTACATAGCAATTCCAACCGGCGGTGTAGTGCCGCCAAAGGTCACTACCAGCACGAGTAAAATGCCAAAGTGAACCGGGTCTATCCCCACGCTTTGGATAACGGGCACCAGAATAGGAGTGAGCAACAGTACGGTAATGGTGCCTTCCATCAGCGTACCAATCACCAGCAACAGTGCCAGGCAAATCATCAGCACCAGCAGTGGTGACTGAGTTACTGCAGACACGCTTTGGGCCAGCTCAACCGGTAATTGCTGAAAAGCAATCACATAACCTGCCGTGCCGGCCGCCAGCACAATCAACATAATCATGCCGATATCACGCACGCTTTCATTTAAGGCGCTGTATAGTTCTGCAATGGTGAGTTCCCGATAAGCAAACAGCCCCACTAAAACGGCGTACACCACGGCAAAGGCACCGGCTTCTGATGGCGTAAAGATCCCCCAGCGAATGGTAACAATCAGCAGCACCGGGAATAATAACGCCCATTTGCATCGGCCAGCCGCGCTCATAACCTCCCGGAATGCCGGCGGCTTTTGTGTTTCGGTGTTACCAAGCTTCTGAGAGCTTGCCACCCAACGCACGCAGAGCATCAGTGCGATAGTCAGCAAAGCGCCGGGGAATAGTCCAGCGATAAACAATTTACCAATCGACACATTGCCCATGTAGCCATACAAAATTAAGCCGATACTTGGCGGAATACAGGCCGTGATCAAAGCACTCACGGTGATAATGGCTGCACTGAAGCCCCGCGGTAAACCTGAGTCTTCCATAGGCTTACCAAGAATACGGGCCTGCATGGCGGCATCAGCAATAGCCGACCCCGAAACGCCGCCCATCAGAGCACTGAGCACAATAGTGACATGAGCCAGACCACCGCTGATCCAGCACACCAGCAAATTAGCAAAACTTATCAGCCGCGAAGTGATCCCCGAAGCGTTCATAATGTGCCCGGCCAGGATGAAAAACGGCACTGCAAGTAACGGAAAGCTCTGGCTACTCGATACCATCCGCTGCACTGCTACCAGCACCGGTAAGGAGTCATGCATAACAAAAAACAGCAGGCCGCTGGCCATCAGGCTAAACGCCAGTGGCACACCGGCTAATAACAAGGCCAAGAAAACCAGCAGCATCATCATTGCGCCGCCCTCTGTTTAACTGAAAACCATTTAAGCCAGCTTTGTTCAAGCAGGGTTAGCAGCATCAATCCGGCGCCTACCGGGAGTGCAAGGGCTACGTAGCGGTAAGATATAGGCGTGCTACCCAGCGTTCGCTGAGGGTTAAGGTTAAATAGTGCAATGCCATACACAACAACAACGGCCAGTACGCCGATCATAATAAGTGATGCCAGCCCCGCAAGCCGCTGCTGCCAGTGCGCAGGCAGGTATTGGGTAGCAATATCCACCGTGGCATGTTGTGCGTGTTTTAAGGTTTGATTGGCACCGAGCATACACAGCCAGGCAAACAGGAGCTGGGCAATATCTACCGACCAGATAATCGGTAGCCCCACAGTTCGCATCACTGCCGCCGCAAAGACCAGCAATACAATGGCCGATAACAGGCCAATGCACACCATGCGCTCTATCTTATCGAGGTGGTTCATTGGCCGTTCCCCTCATCCAGCAATGTACGAACCCGCTGGCGCAGCTCGCTGTATCCGAGGTCCTGATAAACCGACTCCGTAGCCTGCATAAATGGCTCAACCGGCGGGGTAGAAATTGAAACACCAGCAGCGGTTAGCTTTGTCTCGATGTCATTTTCAGCCGTAAGTACTTGCGAAGTGGCATACTTACCAGCTGCAGTGGCTGCGTGGATAATGACATCCTGTTCGGCGGCGGTGAGCCGGTTAAACCAGTCATCGCTGGTCACCAGGCCGGAGATCAGTTGAATATGACCGGTTTTGGTAACATGACTTATTACTTCATAGAGCCTTGCGCCCCATACCGCAGCCAGCTGCGCTTCACCGGCGTCGATAACGCGTTGCTGCAGAGCACTGTAGACTTCAGACCAACTCAATGGCGTGGGCGTAGCCCCCATGGCTTCGATGGTGCTTATCCAAACCGGCGCACTGATGGTACGTAGTCTTAATCCGGCCAAATCTTGAGGTTGAGCTACCGCCTGCTGGGTTAGCAGATGCCTTGCGCCCTGCCACCAGTTAAATGCCAGCACACGTAAACCGGCGTTTTGCTGCAGGTTGCCATTCCACTGTTGAAAAAGATGCGAGCCCACCAGGTGCTGAAGTTCAGCCAGGTTGTTCACCAGGTAAGGAGCTCCGAGGATCCCCATTTCGTGGGCATACACAGACAAACGCCCGCCATCCACCAGCACTGCAATGCCAGCACCGGCCATGGCCTGTTCCAGAATGTCGTCGTCGTTTCCGAGCTGAGAACCAATAAACAGGTTAATGCTAAGCGAGCCTTTACTGCCCGTTTCGACCAATTGCTTAAAACGTATCAGGCCTTTGTACATGGGATCGCTGCTACTCAGTGACGTCACCACGTTCAATGATGTCACTTTGTCTGAGCCCGCCTCTGCATTGCTACCGGTAGCAAAAAAAGCCAGCAGAAAGCAAAAAATCAAATTGTGCAGACGATGCTGTATCACCATTAGTTAACTTTATATTACTTCGTAGAGGCGTCAGGGTAGCGCTGGCGAGTGGCAGGCAACATTGTCATTTTTCACATTCCAGCAACGTTTTTTGGGTGAACGTACTAATCATCAAATAAACCACTAATTAGCAACGCCTTATTTCAAATAGATTTTTTTCCATAGCAGAAAATCGAACGCAGTATGAGCACTTTACATTGTGAAATTTATGTTATTCAGTACCGCTTTATCTTTTTATCGTTTCACAGCCCGTTAACATTGCCGATTGCCATCAGTCGCTGCATTATTTGACCTGAATTTTAATCACTGACCGGGAGCGTATTGTGACGTTTCAACCAAAATATTCACTGACCTTTTCTGCGTTGTTTTCAGCTATTGTGCTTACAGCGTGTCAGCCACAACAACAAAATGTTGAAGCCCAGAGCACACAGGCTCAAGCTGAGCCTCAAACACAACCACAGGTAAAAAGCGGCCTCGCCGAGCCGCTGGTAGAACATATTTACACTGCGGACCCTTCCGCCCATGTGTTTAACGGCCGCCTGTATATTTATCCTTCTCACGACGTGGAATCAGGTATTCCTCAAAACGACAATGGCGATCACTTCGATATGCGCGATTATCATATTCTGAGCATGGACGAAGTGGGCGGTGAAGTGACCGACCATGGCGTTGCCTTATCAGTTAAAGATATTCCATGGGCAGGACGCCAGCTATGGGCGCCGGATGCTGCCGAAAAAGACGGCAAGTACTACCTGTATTTCCCACTCAAAGACAAGAACGACGTTTTTCGTATTGGCGCAGCCGTGAGCGACACGCCTGAAGGTCCGTTCACTCCGGAGCCGGAGCCAATTGCCGGCAGTTACAGTATGGATCCTGCCGTGTTTAAAGATGACGACGGCGAGTATTACATGTACTTCGGTGGTATCTGGGGTGGCCAGCTACAACGCTATGAAGGCGGCACTTATAATCCGGAAGATGTTTACCCGGCAGATGATGCACCGGCAGTAAAACCTCGTATCGCCAAAATGGCGGATGACATGCTTTCTTACGCCGAAACGCCGAAAGAAATTGAATTGCTCGACAAAGACGGCAGCCCCATTCTGCAGGGCGATAATGACCGTCGCTTCTTTGAGGCAGCCTGGGTACACAAATATCAGGGCAAATATTACTTCTCTTACTCTACCGGCGATACCCATAAAATTGTTTACGCAACCGGCGACAACCCTTACGGCCCATTTACTTATCAGGGCGTGATCCTGCAACCGGTAGAAGGCTGGACTAACCACCACTCTATCGCCAAGTTTAAGGGTAAATGGTACCTGTTCTATCACGACAGCTCATTATCCGGCGGTCAAACGCACCTACGCAGCGTAAAAATGACCGAACTTACCTATAACCCGGATGGCAGCATCGTTACCATCGATCCATACCTGGAGCAGAAGTAATGCTTGAATCAACCGCAACGCCAGCATCGATGGACAGTCCGTCGGGCGAAAATATCGGCTTTGTTATTTTTATCAGTATTGTGGCCACTATTGGCGGATTTCTGTTTGGATTCGACAGTGGGGTTATCAACGGTACAGTAGATGGCTTACAGCAGGCGTTTAACTCGGCCAGCGCCGGTACCGGGTTTAATGTATCGAGCATGCTGCTTGGCTGTGCGGTAGGGGCATTTTTTGCCGGCCGCTTTGCCGACAAATACGGGCGCCGTGCGCTACTGATTGTCTCTTCGGTACTCTTTATCATCAGCGCCTGGGGCTCTGGTATTGCTACGTCGTCTTTTGAGTTTGTTATCTACCGGGTCCTTGGTGGCCTGGCGGTAGGTGCGGCCTCAGTGATGGCGCCAGCTTATATTTCAGAAGTGTCCCCGGCTCGTTACCGCGGTATGCTAACCAGTATTCAACAGATTGCCATTATCAGCGGTTTGTTTGCTGCGTTTCTGAGTAACTATATGCTGGCTGATGAAGCAGCAGGTTCAACCAATACGCTGTGGTTAAATTTTGAGGCCTGGCGCTGGATGTTCTGGATTGAGCTTATTCCGGCAACCCTGTTTTTTGTGATGCTATGGTTTATTCCGGAGAGCCCGCGTTTTCTGGTATCCAGCAACAAAACCGAACGGGCTCACCGCGTACTCACCCGTTTACTGGGCGATGATGCAGCCACTCACAAACTCAACGAAATCAAGCAATCGCTGGCCGACGATCACCGCCCTCAGCTTAAAGACTTAATCGACAAAAACACCACAAAGGTTCGCCCCATTGTTTGGGTAGGTCTTGGCCTGGCAGCGTTTCAGCAACTTGTTGGAATTAACGTGGTGTTTTACTACGGAGCGGTACTCTGGCAAGCAGTTGGTTTTTCTGAGTCGGACGCTCTGCTAATCAACGTACTAAGCGGGGCTATCAGTATCGCCGCCTGTATTCTTACCTTGCTGGTAATTGATAAAATCGGCCGTAAACCACTGCTCAAGTGGGGCTCAATCGGTATGACAATTACCCTTGGCGTGATGGTTGTGGCCTTTTTAAATGCATCACAAGGGCCAGACGGTAAGCTTATCCTGGGTGACTGGGGCACCACCGCTCTGGTGGCAGCAAACCTGTATGTGTTTTTCTTTAATATGTCCTGGGGCCCGGTAATGTGGGTAATGCTGGGCGAGATGTTCCCAAATCAGATCCGTGGTTCAGGCCTTGCAGTAAGCGGCCTGGTGCAATGGACTTCTAACTTCCTGATCACCATTACCTTCCCGATGCTACTAGCCGGTATCGGCTTGGGTGGCGCTTACGGTATTTATGCCATTTTCGCCTTCCTGTCGGTAATCTTTGTAGTGAAGTATGTTAACGAAACCAAAGGCAAAGAGCTGGAGCAAATGCAGGGATAAACAAAATCACTCCCACACTATAATCATAATAAAGCGTCACCACTCGCCAGCGCTTAGTCGCTGGCTTTTTTATGCTGCTATCATAGCAGCTCTAATCAGGTGGCCAAATTCACTATGCCACTACATACCTAGTATGTTGCTTCGCCAGTTGTATGTATACACATGAAAGCCTGACTTAAACCGAAGATAGTTTGCAGTTTATGCTTAAAGACTGTTTAAAAGATGCCACCCTTAAGCACATTGGTAGCATTACTATTAATGGTGAGACCATTGAGCTGGTGATTGATCCCGCAAAATTAGGAATATATAACGCAGAATTTTGGGGCAATCGTCTTCAGTTTACTTCCCAACGTTGTGGCGAGGAGCCTCAGCCAATCACTCTAAGCAGCCTAACTGACAGGAAACGTCACTATCCTTCCACCGTCGTTAAGTTTGTTTACAACTTTTTGCGTTTGTCGTCGGCCATGAGTTGGTAAACTTACCTTTGGAACATTTGAAGGGAACTTAACATCAGTGAAGTACATCGCTTTTTCGCTTGTCTCAGCGCTTGCGTTTTGTATTGCAGCATGTAGCAGCAATAACCAAACAGAACGGTTAACACCGCGCGATTCGGTGGTGAAATATTCCAGTATGGAGGGCTATCAGGACCGCTTTATTAATTTGTTTCCCAAATTTAAAGATTACCCGGTAACCTGCAGCGAAGACTGCTACCAGCCCAGTGAGCTTCTGACTTGTAACGAGCCTATGGAACAGTGCACTTATAACGGTGATTCTACGCCATTGTCGCTCAACACCGGGTACACGGTTAAATGGTATGGTCACGCCAGCTTTCGCATTACCACCCCGGATAACCAACAGTTTCTGTTCGACCCGGTATTTAATCAGTTTGACTGGCCGGTAAACTGGGCTTTTCGCCTGTCGGCTGGCTTTAATCGTAACGAACCGGAACAGCTCTCTGATTCGATGCTTAATGCAACCGATGCGGTATTGTATTCACACATTCACTATGATCATTTTAACAAAGGCGATATCCAGGCATTCTCTGCCGATACGGCGTTTTTAACGCCTTTAGGTTTTGCTGAGCACTTTCCCGGCGGTGATTTTAACATTACCGAAATGGCCTGGTATGCCAGTAAGCAGCTGGGCAAAATGAACGTGCATTTTGTCCCCGGCCATCATTTTAGCAACCGGATTCTGGTGCCTTATCTGTATGAAGACGAGAACAAAACCCTGTGGGGCGGCTGGCTGCTCGAACATCAGGGCAACACCTTATTTTTTGCTGGCGATACCGGTTATTCGCCCCACTTTAAGCAGATAAGAGAAAAGTACGGAGAGATTGATGTGTGCTTGCTGCCCATTGCGTCTTATTTTAGCGCGGAATCACCAGCCTTTTACCGAAAAGTCCATATGACCCCGGAAGATGCTCTTATCGCAGCAAAAGAACTTAATTGTAAAGTGATGGTGCCATGGGGTTATGGCAATAACAGCTGGAAGATGGGCGATAAAACCTCACACTCTGCCCTCTTTCGGCTGCTAACCATGCATAAGCGCTTAGATTCAGAGACTCCCTTACACATTCTCAACGAAGGGGAACAGGTTAGCTTCTAATCAAGGGGTCAGAGTACATGAAGTTCATTCATGTACTCTGACCCCTTGATACATGAATGAACTTCATGTACTCTGACCCCCTGATATTGACTTTAGGGTGCGCGCCTTTGGGGCGGTCCGAGGTAGCTGGGCTTAAGATTACCGGTGTCCACGATTACCCGCTGCAATACGGCTCCTGGCGTTAGGGCTTTTACCGCCAGACGGTGACGACCAGCCTTAGTTACGGGCAATGTAGTAGTGAGTTCTTTCACGTTATCCATTACCCCCTGCGCCCAGGCTTGCTTGTCTTTTTGTGAGGGCAGCGCCAGTGTAGCCACATGTTCACCATCCAGGGTTACCGCCACCTTAATGCCCGTTGCCTCATCAAACGGCAAAGAAGGCGATAACTGTAGCGTTAGCGGGAATTCGCCGGTTGAAGTAAAGAATACCGGGAACTCCAGTGCCGGCGCCTGCTGGTGTGTCAGGCTGGAATACGGTGGCAATGCCGCACTCATCGCCTGACCTGTGCGCCCGTGTACCGCGACCTTATGCCAACTGCCATTCGGGGTCGATTTCACTTTGGCCTCGCTTGCATTCATCGCCACGTAACCGTCTGCTTCAATAAAGTCGCCGCTAACCGGCCTGGCAGTCAGTTCTGGTTTGTGCGCAGTTACTTTTATGTTCGCGCCGCCCCAGCCGGTACCTTTCACATTTATAGTGCCTTCGTGATGGCCAGCCTCTAACTGTGACCAGTCAATAGAAACCGCTACGGGCGTATCTGCCAGCAACTCACCGCTATTTTTGCCCAGAATGATCCAGGGCTGTGAGGCCTTTGCCGACCAGTTGAAAGCTTTGCCCTGCCGGTTGTACACGGTAAAGGTGCGAGTTGCTTCGCCATAGAGCGTAAATTCGGGCAGCGACAATCCGCCGGTGGCTGGCCAGTAAGCACGACTCCCCTCAACAGAAACGCCCATATCAGCCACAGCAGGTTGTGCCAGCGCTTTGGTCTGAACTACCGGAGGTATATTGGCCGGCGGGTTATTCCAGTACACATAGCCAATGTGTGGCTGCGACATCATACGGTTCCATTTACCGCCGTTAATACTGTGATACATCTCAGTAAGCTCGGCATCCCGTTCAAACCACGCGTTAACTGTGGCCGCCATGGCCGACGTAGAAGCGCGGTCCTGTTCGGCATACAGAGCATTCAGCGCCTGAGCACGGTTTAACTCAAACATAGCCTGGGTAGCCCACACCGGATGCGCAACCAACTGGAAGAAAGCATCCTGATAATCACTGTCGATGCGCTCGTAAATGTTATTGGCTTTATCCGCCGCTTCGGCCAGTGTTTCACTTATCCGGTCGGCTTCGTTGTAGTTAATTACGCTATATGTTTCCGGGCTCAGCGCTTCCGGCTTACGTCGGCCATTTTGTAGCGTATAAACTGTCAGTAACTCAGCAATATCGTTGGTAAACTGGCCATTAAACTGACTCGCTGCCCATTCCCGGGTAAACCGTTTGGCAGACTGCGCGTTAAACGCTTCCGGATCCCAGGCCTGCGCCAGGAAAAAACTGATAGGTAATTCCATAGGCTTTAAGTCGCCTACGTTGGTGATCCAGATTTTATCTGCACCATACTCCCAGGCGAGATTCATTTGCTCCCAGACCTTACCCAGCGGCACGGTATTTATCCACCGGTAAGACCGCGGGCCGCCCACATAATCAAAGTGATAATACACCCCGGCACCACCGCTACGGCCACGCTCAGCTTCGGTAGGCAGGCGGCGAATATTACCGGCATTATCGTCAGACCAGAGTAGTGTCACATCATCCGGCACGCGCATGCCCCGCTCATAAAAGCCCTGCACTTCTTTGTACAACGCCCACACCTGTGGCACCTCAGAAAGTGGCTTATCCATTACATTGGCGAGAATTTCCCGCTGGTCGTGGACGATTTTTTCCAGCAAGCCAATATTTTCGCCCTCGCTCATTGGTGTATCAGCCTGACCACGCATGCCAAGGGTGAAGATGCCGTCTTTATCCTTGTAGCGCTTAGCACCTTCCACCCAGAACTCATAGAGTTTGTCGGGATTGGTTGAATACTCCCACGGACCGCTGCCATAGCGGTTCCACTCTTTGTCCGCCCGCATCATGGGCTCGTGGTGTGAGGTACTCATTACTATGCCCATGTCATTGGCCAGATACATGTTTTGTGGATCATCATCGGCAAAGGCATTGTTCCACATGGCCGGCCATAAAAAGTTAGATTTCAACCGCAACAGCAGTTCAAAAACAAGCTTATAAAACTTCGCGTTATAGCCGCCGAACTTCTCATGCACCATACCGGTCAGGGCCGGCGCTTCATCGTTGAGGAAGATCCCCCGGTATTTCACCTTAGGGGCATCGCTGATGTGCGTACCGGCCTTAATGTAGAGTTTGTCATGGGTGACAATCGGCACATCTGCCCACCAATACCAGGGGGAAACGCCGATTTTTTCGCTCAGATCATAAATACCAAAAATTACGCCGCGGCGGTCATTACCGCTGATCACCCAGGCCTGTTCTACGCCGGGAAGCGGGCTCGCTACCGTATCGAGCTGATAACCTTCCCATTGCCGGGCCTTTGCCTGAACTGTAAGTTGATTACTGGCAATCAGTTTGTCCACCAGCGCAGCCTGACCGCGCTCACCAACGATGATCACGTGGCCCGAAAGATCATCTGTTTTACTGGTTAAGCGTGGCTTAAGGCCGGTAACGCGCAAGACATCCTGCTGCAGCGACTCGGCTGCCATTCTGATCCCCGGGTTGGCTTTACTGTCCACCCAGATGGTCGCCATTTTTTGTGCGGCGCTATCGGCCACCACGAAGTCGCCTGGCGCAAACTGGTGGGTAACATAGTCACTGGCAATGGCCGGTGCGCACAAACAAAACAATAAAATACTTACAAAGCCCTTTAACATGCCTTTACCTCTGATTATTTTCTGGCGTGCGGGCCAATAGTGGTGCCCACAAAGCCACCCGCTTTTTGCGTACTCAGCCAGGTAGCATCCTGCGGTTCGCCCACGGCCAGCCACTCACCATTCTGCTCAATAGCAAATTCAATTAATGCTCCCTCACCGTGAACTTTCACTTTAACCGGCTCGCCTACCGGGGTTGTCAGGGACTGGCGAGCAACAGTGGTTACCTTGCCGTCAATCACCTGTTCAACAAACGCCTCATAGCGACCTTGTTCACCGCGTAAGCCAAGAAAATAGTGGTAGCTGGCACTCTGGAAAACCGCCAGACCAGCCTCTGCAGATGAAGCGTTGGCGATGGTTACTTCGGTACTCGCCGCATAAGAAGCAGCGGCCTGATGCGAGCCCACATAGCTCACCATCTCTTTGCTATAAAGGGCATTCTCCAGCGGCGACATGGTTAGCACACCGTTTTCAACACTCACCCAGTGGCGATCAAAATCCCGTGGTGTTTGCCAGCGCACGCTCAGGCTATTGCCGTCAAACTGGTCATCCCAATCGTAAAAATCCGTGCCCTGCTGTTTGCTTGTTCCGGCCGGGCGCGGGCTGGTAGGCGGAATAGGTGTTTTTGCCGGCAGAATATGCGGCCATTCATTCCGCCACTCTACGGGTAGTAAAAAGGTATCCCGCCCCGTATTATAAAGGTAGTTCTCGTAAGGTCGGGTGCCTAAGAACACCGCCCACCATTCACCGGCGTCGGTTTGAATCATGTCGGCGTGCCCTGCGGTATCCACCGGGTTGGGTCGCGGCCAACTGAGATCCCGCTGGGTCAGAATCGGATTATTTTCATAAGGAATAAAAGGCTCATCCAGAGAACGTGTGCGGAATACCACCTGAGAGTGTTGTGGCCCGGTGCCACCCTCGGCGCAGGATAAGTAATACCAGTCATTCACTTTGTAGATATGCGGCGCTTCAATCCAGATAGGTTCCTGGCTGATATCTACACCGCCATTCACCAGCAGTTTACGGCTGTCGGGTAACACTTTCTGAGCGGCGGGATCGTACTCCCACATCCAGATTGCCCGGTGGCCGTTATACAAAGGTTCGCCAGGAGGAGCTTCATTATGAGTGATGTACACACGGCCATCGTCATCGAAGAAGATGTCCGGGTCGATACCACCGACTTCCGGTAACCAGATGGGTTCAGACCAGGGTCCAGCCGGATCGCTGGCAGTAATAATGAAGTTACCGCCATTGTCTACCGAAGTAGTAATGATATAAAACAGTCCGTCATGGTAACGAATAGTCGGCGCAAAAATACCTCTGGAAATGCGCGCGCCGGAGAATTCCATTTGCTCTTCCCGGTCAAGGGCATAGCCCACCAGCTCCCAGTCGGTCAGATTTTTACTGCGTAAAATGGGCAAGCCGGGGGTATAGCTGAAAGAAGACGTAGTCAGGTAATAGTCATCACCCTTTTTGGTGATAGACGGATCAGGGTAGAAACCCGGCAAAACCGGATTGGCATATTCGCCGGCCGGTGCCGTGGGGCGGTTATTCGGCGTGGCATACTTAAACCAGTCAAAGGTCACTTCTGCAGACATCGCCTCTGGCTTAGCCGCTGCCTGCTGTGCAGCCCCTGAGGACCCAGGAGAATTACACCCGGTCATCAACAAACCTGTCAGTAACGATAGAATAACACGCTGCTTCATAAACATTCTCTGTATACTAATGTGACTGGCATTTAACGTTAAAGCCAGCAAGGCTTCAACGCGTTGGCGTTATGAAAAATCTCAACCAGAATTGCGTTTTTTGTGAACCAAATGTAAATAAGAAAAGTCTGGACAGAGACCAGCCGAACTGGGCTAAGCCGCTGATATAAATAGAGGTTCGTAGTGTAGGAAAGATCAGTAGTAAAACTTGCGGAAGCAGATGATATGACTCAAACCTGCTTCCGGCTTTCACTTTCAAGAGGCCTTTAAAGACAGGTCCTGCTCTTCGCTATCGCGCCGGGCGTCGCGATATTCCTTGGGCGTTTGATCAAAGTGCTTTTTGAATACCGCATACATATATTGCAGCGAAGGATAACCGCAGATCTTGGCAATCTGTGAGGTTGCTTCGTCAGAATTCTCCAGCATTTTACAGGCACGGCTCAGTTTTTCGTTGTGGATCTCATTGTGAATACTGTGGCCACGTTCTTCTTTAAAGCGATGTTCGAGGTTTGAACGGGAGACCCCTACGTAGTCGAGTACCTGATCGACCTTAATACCACGACAGGCGTTCTGCCGGATGTAATGCATGGCCTGCATAACATGTGGATCGCTGATGGCTTTAAAGTCGGTAGACTGACGCTCAGCAACACATTCAGGTGGGATCAACACCGGCTTGCGTGGCTTATTATGGCCTTTCAAAATTCGGTGCAGGGTTTTAGCCGCCTGAACCCCCATTTCAAAACACCCCTGACGCACTGAACTGAGGCTCACCCGGCTCAGATAACGGGCCAGTTCATCATCGTCTATACCAATTACCGACATCTTATCAGGGATAAGCATACCGATATGGTCACACACCTGGAGTAAATGACGTGCTCGCGAGTCGGTAACCGCAATAATCCCCACCGGGGTAGGCAAGCTTCTCAGCCAGTCGGCCAGACGCTTGGTTGTGTATTGCCAGGTTTCGGGCCGTACCGGGTGTCCACGGTAAACATGACACTCGTAGCCCTGTGAACGGGTGATCTCTAATACCGCATTTTCGCGTTCCTGAGCCCAGCGATGATGCTCATTCACCGGTGCACCATAAAAGGCAAAGCGCTGGATACCTTTTTGTCTGAGGTGCTCAAAGGCAGCCTGGATGAGGGCGTAGTTATCGGTTGCAACATAAGGCACATCGGGATAATCGGCCGGATTCTCGTAAGAGCCCCCTATGCCCACCACCGGTACATTGGCCTTATGCAGAGCAGCCTGAATTTCCGGGTTATCATAATCGGCAATAATGCCGTCACCACTCCATTCATCCAAATGGTCGAGGCGCGCCATAAAGTCTTCTTCCAGATACAGATCCCAGTCAACCTTTGAGGTTTGCAGGTAGTCACCTACCCCCGCAATAATGCGTCGGTCATAAATTTTATTGGCATTAAATAAAAGCGTAATACTGTGTTTATTCTCAAACATGAACTGCTCCGTGCTAACCGATTGTGCCCGTAGTGATTAATGTTTCGCCCTGAAGCTGTATACCAATTAACCACTTTATTTAAATTAAATAACTTTTTTTTACGATATTTCTTGTTTCCGACCATACTAATACACCTTGTTCGAATTAACAAAAAAGTAACAAATTTTCGTAATTGCGATTTAGTGATTTCGCAATCAGCATAAGCGCCTAATCTTTCCGGTGAGAGTAATTATGTATATTGGTATTGATCTTGGCACATCAGGTGTCAAAACCATTTTGACCGATGAAAGCGGTAAAGTGGTGGACTCAGCGTCTTCTTCATTAACGGTAGCCATACCGCAACCGCTGTGGTCTGAACAAAATCCAGAGGATTGGTGGACAGCAACCTGTGCAACACTGGATGAATTAAAGCAGCGTAACGACTTATCGGTTGTTAAGGCGCTGGGTCTGGCAGGGCAAATGCACGGCGCTACCCTACTGGATAAAGCGGGCCGGGTGTTACGCCCGGCGATATTATGGAATGACGGTCGCAGTGAAGAGCAGTGCCGAACGCTGGAAAGCACTGTAACAAAAGCACGGGTAATCACTGGTAACCTGGTGATGCCGGGATTTACTGCTCCCAAATTATTGTGGGTAAAAGAAAACGAGCCGGACATTTTTAAACAGGTGGATAAAGTCCTGCTACCGAAAGACTACCTGCGCTATAAACTCACCGGTGAGTTTGCGTCAGACATGTCAGATTCGGCCGGTACAAGCTGGCTGAACACCGGCGAGCGTAGCTGGAGCAAATCCATGCTGATGGCCTGTGGTTTAAGTGAAAAGCACATGCCAACACTCTATGAAGGTAACGAGATTACCGGTTACCTTACAGCTAAGACAGCCAAACGCTGGGGCATGAAAGCCGTTCCGGTAGTGGCAGGCGCTGGCGATAATGCAGCAGGAGCTGTAGGCTGTGGCATTGTTGATGCCGGCCAGGCCATGCTGTCGCTCGGCACCTCCGGGGTTTATTTTGCGGTGACCAATGATTACCGCAGCGATCCGGAATCGGCGGTACACAGCTTTTGTCATGCCGTAGGACACCGCTGGCATCTGATGTCGGTAATGCTTAGCGCAGCCAGCTGCCTTGACTGGTTTGCCAAAAACTCTGGTTACAGCTCCGTTGCCGGATTGTTTGACGACGTGGTTAACAATACCCGGCCGGATGATCCGAATACGCCGTTCTTTTTGCCTTCTTTAACCGGCGAACGCACACCACATAACAATCCCAACGCCAAAGCTGGCTTTTTTGGATTAACCGCTTCCACTACGCGGGCGCATATGGCCCAGGCTGTGGTGCAGGGCGTCTCTATGGCGTTGGCCGACGGTATCGACGCGGTGCACGGCTGTGGCACCCAGGTAGACGGGATTAGTCTGATTGGCGGCGGAGTTAAAAGCACTTACTGGCGTCAGTTGCTGGCCGATGTCAGCGGCATTGCCATGAATTATCGCAAAGGCGGTGATGTAGGGCCGGCTTTAGGTGCAGCCAGGCTGGCACAGCTGGGTGTTTCACCACAAACACCGGTTAGTGATATTTGCCCGGTACCAGAGCTGGTTGCCAGCTACGAGCCTGATTCTGCGCTTAAAAACTACTACGATCAGCGGCGCCAGCAGTTCCGCGAGCTATACTTTTCACTTCATTCACAATTTTAACAAAAAACACAAAAGTCGATGAAGTTTACATAATTGTCGAATACACGCCGATTGCACAGTATTAGCAATCATCAAAATAACGGGCCATTCGGCCCACTCAGGAGTTAACTATGGCGGATTTTTTCCAGGACATCAGCCCAATCCAGTACGAAGGTGCTGAGTCCACTAACCCACTGGCATTCAAACACTATAACCCCAAAGAAGTGGTGTTAGGCAAAACCATGGAAGAGCATTTACGCTTTGCTTCCTGTTACTGGCACAACTTCTGCTGGGATGGCGCCGATGTGTTTGGTGGCAATACCTTCGACCGTCCCTGGTTACAGCCAGGCGATGCTATGGAGCGGGCAAAACAAAAAGCGGATGTCGCCTTTGAGTTTTTCAGCAAACTCGGCGCACCGTACTACTGTTTTCACGACGTTGACGTAGCGCCAGAAGGTGACAGCGTTAACGACTATATTCGTAATTTCAGCGAAATGACGGAAGTACTGGCGGCCAAACAGGAAGCCACCGGCATGAAACTGTTATGGGGCACTGCTAACGTCTTCAGTCACCCGCGTTATATGTCAGGCGCAGCGACCAATCCGGATCCGGAGATCTTTGCCCGCGCAGCAACTCAGGTATTTCACGCCATGAACGCCACTAAAACCCTTGGCGGTGCTAACTATGTACTGTGGGGTGGCCGTGAGGGTTACGAAACGCTGCTCAATACCGATCTTAAGCGTGAGCGTGCTCAGCTTGGCCGCTTTATGAATATGGTAGTGGAGCATAAACACAAAATCGGTTTTGACGGTTTGCTGCTGATAGAGCCAAAACCTCAGGAGCCAACTAAACACCAGTACGATTACGATACGGCAACCGTTTATGGCTTCCTGAAAGAATTCGGCCTGGAAAAAGAGTTCGCGGTCAATATCGAAGCCAACCACGCAACGTTATCCGGCCATTCCTTCCACCACGAAATTGCCACGGCATTTGCACTGGGTGTGTTCGGTTCGATTGATGCCAACCGCGGTGACGCACAGTTAGGCTGGGATACTGACCAGTTCCCTAACAGCGTGGAAGAAATGACTCTGATCTGCTACGAAATTCTTAAAAATGGCGGTTACACCTCAGGTGGCTTTAACTTCGACACCAAGTTACGTCGTCAGAGTATTGATGCGGCGGATCTGTTCCACGGCCATATTGGTGGTATGGATACCTGTGCTCTGGGGCTGAAAAAAGCCGCAGCAATGCTTGAAAACGACTTTATTGCCGATGCGAAAGCCAAGCGTTACGCAGGCTGGAACGGCGAGCTGGGCGAGAAAATCCTCAACGGTGCTTTCTCTCTGGAGTCACTGGCCGGCTTGACCACTGAGCAGCAGCTTAACCCTAGACAGGTGTCAGGCAGCCAGGAACTGCTGGAAAACCAGGTCAACCAGGTTATCTTCCGCTAAGCCGTTATTTTTACTTAAAAAGTGCAGACAGCCTCTGCACTTTTTTTGTTTCTGAAGGAGACATAATTTGATTCGGTTACTTTTGCTATGTACCTGTCTTATCGCGCAATGTGCAGGGGCAGCCACCACATTACACCGGCTTATTTCAGACCACGCCGTGTTACAACGCAATAAGCCTGTTCCGTTAACCGGCACCACAGATTCAAAAGCACCGGTTCAAATCTTGTTTGACGGCGAACTGCTGGGTGAAACCAGCGCAACCAACGGCAAATGGCGGTTTGAGTTACCAGCACAACCCGCCGGCGGCCCTCATCAGCTTATTATCAAAAGCAACGACACCCTGACGGTTAATGACTTGTACTTTGGTGATGTGTGGCTGACCTCCGGGCAGTCAAACATGGAGCTGACCATGGCCCGTGTTGAAGAGGCCTACCCGCTTGATGTTGCCGAAGCAGATTTTCCGCTGATCCGCGAATTCACAGTGCCCGATACATACCGTTTCGATGGCCAGAACAGCGATTACAGCGGCGGCCAGTGGCGCAGTGCCACACAGCAAAACATTCGCCACCTGTCAGCCGTAGCTTACTACTTTGCGCGCCAGATCCACCTTGATCAGAATGTGCCCATAGGTATTGTGAATGCGTCATTAGGGGGCTCGCCGATTGAAGCCTGGATGCACAAAGATATTCTTAGCCCCTATCCTGACAAAATTGCTGCCGGTGAACGCTTTGCCGATCCGGCAGTAGATAAGCAAACCCGTAAAGACGATAAAGCCCGTTCTGATTCGTGGTATGCCAAACTTCATCAATCCGACGAAGGATTGCAGTCAGAGGTTAAATGGTACGATCCGGAATTAGACGACAGTGCCTGGCAAGCTATCACAATGCCGGGTAACCTGCCGACCAACGGCAAAGAATTTATTGGCGTTTGGTGGCTCAGAAAAACACTCCACCTGGACGAGGTACCCGCGGAGCCTGTCACACTCCGATTAGGACGCATTGTTGATGCCGACACGGCGTATATTAACGGTCATGAAGTTGGCGACACAGGTTATCAGTACCCTCCACGGCGCTACAATGTTACGCCGGACATGCTTAAGAAAGGCGAAAATGTTATCGCCATTCGCATTACCTCCGACGGCGGTTCAACAGGATTTGTACAGGACAAGGCCTACTTTTTAGGCACCGACAACGCGCGCTACCCACTGGCAGGCGAATGGCACTATAAAATTGCTGCCAAAATGCCCCGTCTGGCTGGCTCCACGTTTATCCGCTGGCAACCCATGGGGCTCTACAATGCAATGATAGCGCCAGCGACCCGCTTCCCGCTTACCGGGGCCCTGTGGTATCAGGGTGAGTCGAACAGCGGCGCGCCCAGTGACTACGCAGAGAAGCTAACCGCTATGATTAATCACTGGCGTGGCCAGTGGCAACAGCCGGACATGCCTTTCATTATTGTTCAGCTAACCAATTTTATGGCTCGACAGGCACAACCTGTCCAGAGCAACTGGGCAGTTCTGCGAGACCAGCAACGCCAGGTTGGAACGCTTGATAACACCGCTTCTGTGGTCACCCTTGATGTGGGAGAATGGAACGACATCCATCCGGTCAATAAGGCTACTGTAGGAAAACGGCTTGCACTGGCTGCCCGCAACATCGTCTACGATCAGGACATTGCTTATCAGGGCCCTGTACCGACTACAGCAGAGCGACAGGACGACAGAGTCATTGTGCACTTTAGCCATACCGGCGATGGCCTGACTGAAGCATCACCCTTAACGCAGAGCTTTGCTATTGCTGGCGCTGATAACCAGTACTACTGGGCTGACGTACGCATTAGCAACGACAAGGTGATTCTATCCAGCGCTAAGGTCAGTCAACCGCTTCACGTTCGTTATGGCTGGGCTGATAACCCCGAACCCGGTTTATTCAGTAGTGCCGGGCTTCCCGCAGCGGCTTTCAGTATGGCCGTCACCAGCGCAACCAATGCTGATTAATCTTTGTTTCAGGCCGGAGTAAATATGAGCACTACACTACTATCATTCAGCAAGCTGGCGATGTCTTTATCACTGGTTTTCGCCATAGGAGCCTGTTCGGGCGTTAACAGTACAAGCAGCACTGCCAGCTCCGCAACCGCCGATAGCGGCTCGCAGCCCGTTGAATTCTATGCCAATCAGGTTGGCTTTTTACCGCAGCAACAAAAGCATATCGTAGTAAGAACTTCGCAAGCTGTTTCTTATCGGGTAACCAACACCGCCAGCGGTCAGACAGTTCTGGAAGGAACTACCAGTTCACCGGACTACTGGCCACTTGCAGATCAAACCGTGGCTGTAGCAGACGTCAGCAGTATTACGGCTCCCGGTCTGTACCGGCTGTCTGTAGGCGACAACAGCTACACCACATTCAGTATTTCAGTTCAGCGCGTGAGCGCCCTGCATGACGCGGCGATTAAAGCGTACTATTACAATCGTGCCGGCATGGCGCTGGACCCGGCCTTTGCCGGCAAATGGCACCGTGAAGCCGGCCACACGGACACCCATGTAATTAACCTCAACGAACCGAAGAATAGCCTGGCAAGCCCCAAAGGCTGGTACGACGCCGGTGATTACAATAAATACATTGTTAATTCAGGCATATCTACTTATACCCTGATGCGGGCATACCTCGACTTCCCGGATTTTTATGCGCAGCGACGCTGGAATATCCCGGAGTCCACCAATAACCAGCCCGATTTACTCGATGAAATCAGCTGGAATCTGGACTGGATGCTAACCATGCAGGACACCGACGGCGGGGTTTTTCATAAGCTCACCACGTTAAATTTTGCCCCGGCAGTAATGCCGGCAGAGGCCACAGAGCAGCGTTATGTAGTGGCCAAGGGAACCGCCGCGTCACTCAATTTTGCAGCGGTGATGGCAACAGCTGCCAGAGTGTATCCGCAACAGCAAAGCAATTTTCTGGCAGCAGCGAAAAGAGCCTGGCAGTGGGCATTAGAAAACCCGCAAGTGGCCTATAAGAATGCGCAAAACGTAAAAACCGGGGAATACGGCGACTCATCTTTTAACGATGAATTTGCCTGGGCCGCCAGTGAGCTTTTTGTTACCACCGGCGAGCAGGACTATCTCATTGAGGCGCAGCGTTATCTGGGCTCCCCATCCACTCCGGGCTGGTCTGATACTATGGGATTGGCTTATCTGTCATTACTCTCTGAGCAAGGGCAAAACGCCCTTCCAGCCAAGCGCTACCAGGAGTTAAAGACGCGCTTTCTGGACTACGCCGACGCACTGGTAAAAACCAGTCAGGCATCACCATTCAGAACAGCCATGACTGCCAACGATTTTGTGTGGGGTAGTAACGGCGTTGCCATGAACCACGCTATGGTTTTAGCCAGCGCCTACCGGATGAGCAATAACCCCGCCTACCTTCATACCTTCACCGGCCTGGTGGACTATGTACTGGGGAAAAATCCGGTGGACTACAGCTACGTCACCGGGTTTGGTGAAACATCGCCACGCTTTATCCACCATCGCCAATCCCATGCCGACGGCATTGCCGAGCCGGTACCGGGCTTTTTAGTGGGCGGCGCCCAAAACGGCCAACAGGATAACTGCCAGTACAGTGCCTCGTTGCCGGCCACTTCATACAAAGACAACTGGTGTAGCTACTCTACTAACGAAGTCACTATCAACTGGAATGCCCCATTGGTATATTCGCTGGCAGCAATGATCACCCTTACAAAATAAGTATGTAGGGGGTAACAAATGTTAACTATTTGCTACCCCCACACGTCCGCCGCACTTGTATTATAATAATTCAAAAAAACCAATAAATCCCATAAAATCAGAATATTAGCTATTATCCTTGCAACTTTTTGTTAATTATATGTTGCGATATATGGTTTCCGGTTTGTGATATTTTAACATCCCATTGATAGTTATGCTGGCTTCAACGAGTATTCTCTCACCATAATTGGCTTTTAAAATAGCGGTCACCAGCCGGTCAGCTTCAAAGCCAAGTAAATGGATAACAATAACTCCATTCTATCTAAGCGGAGAAGTACACATGGCTAGGATTCGGGCACACAAATCTAACCGATACGCTACAACCTTTAATAAATCCCTCGTTGCACTAACGATCCTTTCTGCCCTGCATGGCGCGAATGCCCAGGAGCAGGATGATCAGGAAAAAGCGGCATCGAACGAAGAAGAAGTCGTAGAAAAAATTGAAGTTAAGGGGATCCGCGGCAATCTCCTTAATGCACAGAACCTCAAACGTTATTCCGATACGGTAGTGGATGCCATTACCGCCGATGACATCGGTACACTGCCCGACCGCAGTGTTCTTGAAGCCATTCAGCGATTACCCGGTGTATCCATTGAACGCTTTGCAGGCCCCGACGACCCAGACCACTTTAGCGTTGAAGGCAGTGGCGCCATTATTCGTGGCATGACCCAGACACGAAGTGAATTTAACGGGCGTGACTCTTTCACGGCTAATAGTGGTCGGGGCCTTTCTTTTCAGGATGTATCGCCTGAGTTGATGGGCGGTGTGGATATTTACAAAAACCAGACCGCCGACATGATTGAAGGCGGGATTGGCGGTACCGTCAGCCTGCGTACCCGCAAGCCCTTTGATTCAGAAGGTCGGGTAATTGCCTTTGGCGGTGATTACTCATACGGTGATGTGGCCGAAAAAGGCAGCCCAACGTTTTCCGGTCTCTACAGCGATCGTATCGATCTTGCTGAAAAAGGCGAGATTGGTTTCCTGGTTAACTACGCTAACTCGCAGCTCTACGGTGAGTCACATGGTATTCAGTCTGATGCTTACGTGCAGACTTACGCCCGCGATATAGCTGGCGCTGAAGCCTTTACCGGCGCAGACAACAACGGCACGGTGTGGATCCCTAACGCGTCTAACCTGCTTAAAAAGTTTGACGATCGTAAACGAGAAGGTTTTGCCAGTACCCTGCAATGGGAAAACGAAGATGAAACTCTGCTGGCAACCATGCAGTACATTCGCTCGGATGCGTCACTGTCGTGGCATGAACAGGCGGTTAAATATCAGGGCGGGTATTACAATCTGGATAATCGCCGCACCCGCGCGCTGGAAGGCACTGAGTTTGAATTCGATGACAATGGCCTGTTTGGCTCCGGCACCATGGTGCAGGGTGTTGACGGCTGGCGCGCCGCCGACGGCAATAATGACCGGGTAATCCGCTCATGGGAAAGCGGCGGTCGCCCGCAATTTGGCTATCCCTACCAGTTTGATTCGCGTGTCAAACAAACCGATACCCTGGTTGAAGATCTGTCGTTTAACCTTGAGTGGATGGCCACTGATGCACTGGAGCTGGAAGCTGATGTACAGTACATCAAAGCCAAAACCCGCGATGACGACGTAGTGTTACATACTGCTGCGTTTGCCGGGCAGGCCTATGATGTAACCGGCAATACACCAACCATGACCCTGATCGAACCCTACTTCGGTTACCGGGATGCCAACCCCGACGTTTATGCCGAAGGGAATTACCCGGGCTTCACCGGCGACCCAGCTGGCGACAGCAACTACTTCCAGGACCCTACGTCTTATTTCCTACGCAGTGCCATGGATCACTGGGAACGTTCCGAGGGTGACTCTTTCGCCACGCGTCTGGATGCAACTTATCATCTCGACAGTGATGGTATTTTCACTTCGGTACAATCTGGCGTTCGGTACGCGAAGCGTGAACAAACCGTGCGATCTACCAGCTACAACTGGGGGCCGTTAGGACCAGAATACAGCAGTGCTGCACCGGCCGGTTGGCTCGATACTATCCCGGTAGACGCCAGTAACTTTGAACTGGTCGACTGGTCTGATTTTCATGGGGGTGGCATCGCCAATATTCCGGGCAATCAAACCATTCATGCTACCGAGGCTTACGTGCGCTCGATTATCGCTGGCGCTCGCCCGTATATGACGGCAGGCGGTTCATGGGAGCCCTACCCGGACCGTCCGGGTGTCGATGATAAGTACGGCATTTTTACACCCGGTGAGGTCAACCTGACTACCGAAGAAAATAAAGCAATTTACCTGCGGGTAAACTTTGAAGGCACAGGCGATCTGCGCTACAGCGGTAATATTGGTTTACGTTATGTTCAGCTCGACCGTCAGGCTGATGGAGCTGTGACCTTCCCCGATTTAGTGCCAGACTTCATGCCACCTGAGGCTTTACAAGGCGCTCCGCTGACAGCTGAGATTGTCACCGACTGGCTCAATGACCAAATTAATGCAGGCAATTATGCTGATATTGAGGAAGCAATCGAGGCCGAAGAAAACCGCTGGATTGGCGATCAACGCAACTACCTGTCTGATGCCGAGCGTAATTTTGGTAATGATGCTGAAGAACGCCTGTCTGCCGAAACCGACTTTGATATGCTGCTACCCAGCTTTAACCTGAAAATCGAAGTGGCCGATGATCTCATTACCCGCTTCGCCTTCTCAAAAGCGGTAGCGCTACCTGATATGTCGGATATCCGTAACCGTGCCACGCTGGGTACTGAGTCTATCCAGGCTATCCGTCCAATCAGTAATCCTGATCCGGAGAATCCACCAGAGCCAGGTGAGAATCTGATCCAGTCGGCCTATGTACCAGCCTGGACAGGCTCAGGCGGTAACCCGTTCTTAAAACCAATGGAGTCTACCCAATATGACCTGGCGCTGGAGTGGTACTTTGCCGAAGTTGGTCAGTTGAGTGTGACCTATTTCCATAAAGACCTGAAAAACTACTTTATTCAGGGTGCAGCGGTACAGGAGTACACCAACCCCACTACCGGTCAGGTGCAGTCGGCGCTGGTTAATTCCACCACCAACGGCGGTAAAGGCAAAATGGACGGCGTTGAGATTGCCTATCAGCAATTCTACGACATGCTTCCGGCGCCATGGGACGGACTGGGTGTGCAGGCTACCTACACTTACATCGATGCGTCCGGCGTGCCCAATAACGAAGTGGATGTAGAAGATGAAAGCTGGTTAGGCGATGATTTTACCGATACCGGTATTCGCGTAAGCCTGGATAATGTACCGCTGCAAGGTCAGTCAAAACATACTGCCAACATTGTGGCCATGTATGAGAAGAATGGCTGGAGTGCGCGACTGGCGTATAACTGGCGTTCACGTTACCTGCTTACTACCCGTGACGTCATCTCCAAGGCACCGCTGTATTATAACGATATTGGTCAGTTAGACGGCTCCATATTCTACAACTGGAACGAGAATGTTACGGTGGGTATTCAAGGCACCAACCTGACCAATTCGCAGTCTGAAACCATTATGGTATTAAATAACGAAGGACAGGAAGCAGGGCGTTCGTGGTTTAAATCAGACCGCCGTCTGGCATTTGTGATCAGGGCTAACTTTTAATAACACGATTACGGCGTAATGGATCAGGCCCTGGCTAAGGGCCTGATTTTTTTGTTTCAGGGGTAAACATGCAAACACAATTAAAAAAAATCATCATTCTGGGTGGCGGTTCCGCTGGCTGGATGACGGCTGCCGCACTAGGCAAAATTTTAAGTAAACACCCCTGTGACATTCAGGTTATTGAATCAGAAGAGATCGGTACTGTGGGCGTTGGTGAAGCCACCATCCCGCAAATCCAGTTGTTCAACGACTTAATCGGACTGGATGAAGATACCTTTATAAAACGTACCCAGGGCACCTTTAAACTGGGGATCCAGTTTCAAAACTGGCGCAAGCCTGGCCACAGCTATTACCATGCGTTTGGTGAAGTGGGTAAGAATATGGAGGGTGTGCACTTTTATCAATACTGGCTCAAAATGCGCCAGCAAGGTAAAGCCGCGCCGCTGGATGAATATACCCTGTCGTCGTTAGCCTGCAATGAAAAGCGTTTTATGCGACCGTTTGAGGCGGGCAACTCGCCCCTGTCAAACATCGCCTATGCATTTCACTTCGATGCTGGCCTGTACGCTAAATTTTTGCGTGAGGTGGCCGAAAGCCATGGCGTGCAGCGTACAGAAGGTAAAGTCACTGAAGTCCGTCAGCACCCGGACGGCGCTATACAGTCGTTAATTTTAGAAAACGGCAGCGAACATGGCGCAGACTTCTTTATCGACTGCTCCGGCTTTCGCGCTCTGCTAATCGAACAAACCCTTAAAACCGGTTATGAAGACTGGCGTCACTGGCTGCCTTGCGATCGCGCCGTCACAGCACCATCGTCGCTCACAGAAACACCCTGGCCATTTACCCGGGCTGCCGCCCAGCAAGCCGGCTGGCAGTGGCGTATTCCGTTGCAACACAGAGTCGGTAACGGCCACGTTTATTGCAGTGAATTTATGACCGACGAGGAAGCAGAAAAAACCCTGCGATTAAACATTGAAGGCGATCTGCTGGCAGACCCGAGACAAATTCGATTTGTCACCGGCAAACGAAACAAGTTCTGGCATAAGAACTGTCTGGCGGTCGGCTTATCCGGCGGCTTTATGGAGCCACTGGAGTCCACCAGCCTGCATCTGGTGCAGGTAGCGATTTCCAAATTCTTTAGTTACTTTCCGTTTCAGCAACCGTGCCAGAATGATATTGACCAGTACAACGCAGAGATGGATTTTGAATTTACCCGTATCCGCGATTTCCTGATCCTGCACTATCACGTTACCGAGCGTGAGGACACGGAGTTCTGGCGCTACTGTAAGCACATGGCTATTCCCGATACCCTGCAGGAAAAAATCGACCACTTTAAGGCTAACGGCCGCATCAGCCGCTTTAATAACGAGCTGTTTAATGACCTGAGCTGGTTTGAAGTGATGTACGGTCAGGGCCTGCGTCCCGAGGGATATCACGCGCTGGCAGACATTTTTCCGGAGGAGGAATTGGCCCGTCGCCTGGAAGGGATCCAAAGGGTGGTGAGAAAATCCGTGGATTACATGCCCGGCCACGCCGAGTTTATTGCTAAAACCTGTGCCGCAAACCGTGACTAATGTCAGGATGCTGCCGGTACCCGGCAGTAACCATCAGGTACTGGTGATAGACGATTTTATGCCTGCTCCGCAAAAATTAATCGATTACGCGGTTGCCCGGCAACAGCCACCTGGTGAATCGCCGGTGTACCCGGGTCTGAGGGCGCCAGTACCGCCCGGCTATCTGAAATACGCCATCGCCACCATAAACCGGGCATTTCAGCGCGAAAAGGTAACTGCAAGGGTGAGTGATGGTGAAGCCTACTTTGCCATGGTAACCCGTGCGGCTGAAGAGTTAACGCTTGAGCAATCTATTCCCCACTTTGACCGACCGCTGCTCAACGAGTTCGCCATTGTTCATTACCTGTGTTCACCCGCGTTTGGCGGAACCAGTTTTTACCGATACAAACCCACCGCGCAGGTGGCGATAACCCGGCCAGGTCTGCACGCTTATCAACAAAACCTGGCGCAACACCTGCAAACCTATCCTGCTGAGCGCGGCTATATAAATGGTGATACGCCATTATTTGAACGGGTATTGCAGGTGCCCAGTGAATTTAACCGGGCGGTAATTTACCCCTGTGCGCTGCTTCACTCAGGGGATATTTCAAAACAGTTTAAAACGGACCTAAACCCGTACACCGCTCGCTTTACCGTTACTGCCTTTGTACGCTAATTACTCCGGCCTGACCAGCTCAACCAGAGCCTGATAAGCCGCTTTGGGCTTACCCTCACGATCCAGCAGCAGCGGATAATCGGTTCGTCCCCGAATCGGCCAGTTATTACGCCAGGAATCACCGTCGGTGCTGCCCCACAAGGTAACCCGGCTAATGTGTCCGGCGTGTTTAAGAAAGAGACCAAACAAATCTTTATATTTGCCGGCCAGCAATTGCTGCTGCTCCTCGGGTAAACCATCAATATAGGGGTCATAAACCGGGTGGGCGGTAAAGCTCTGGGTAATATCCGCGCCGGTATGGGCATTTTCCGGTAGGGGTAATACGCTAACATCCAGTTCGGTAATGGCTACCTGGGTTCCGGCGTTAATCAGCGCCGTAATGCTTTGCTCAACATCACTAAGGGCTGGGTAAAACAAAGAATAGTGACCCTGCATGCCCACGGCATCAACTTCAATGCCCTTACTGGCTAGTTGTTTAACCAGCCGGACGGCCCCCGCCACTTTTTGCGGCTTGTATAAATTGTAATCGTTGTAGTACAGCTCGGCAGAGGGATCGGCCTGCCTGGCATATTTAAAGGCGTATTCTATGTAGTCGTCGCCGATGATGCGCCGCCAGGGAGTATCGCGTAGCGAGCCGTCTTCATTAAGCGCTTCGTTAACGACATCCCAACCGGTCACTCGCCCTTTATAGCGGCCCACCAGAGTGAAGATATGCTCGCGCAGGCGGGCAAGTAGTTCTTCCCGGCTTACTGCTTTGCCCGTCTCATCCTGAAACACCCAGTCCGGTGTTTGCTGGTGCCACACCAGGGTATGGCCAATCACTTCGCCGTTACATTGTTCAGCAATGCGGATTAACTGATCGGCCATGGCAAAGGAAAAGACACCCGGCTCTGGTTGAATATGCTGCCATTTCATCGCATTTTCGGCGGTGAAAGCATTAAATTCCCGACAAACCGGTGCACTCATAGCCGGCAGCGTTGACCGCAGCTCGCTTGATTTTACCGCGGTGCCAATTAAAAAATGCCCGTTATATTTGTCGGCCAGGCCGGCGGCCGCGTTAGCGGCGCAGCCAGTGAGAAGACAAGCCAGAACTAAGGAGGCAATCAGGCGACTCAACATCATCAGGCTCCTCTACTGCAACTCAATACGGGTGTGGGCAACTTTTTCCGGCTTACCAAAGCCTGGCTGACCATCGCCCATGTACACATCGAGTGCACCGGTATAAGGGACTTTTTGCCCTTGCTCGTTGATATAGACCAACTCGTCTGCACTCAGCGTAAGTGAAACCGTCTGCGCTTCACCTGCGCCAATCTCAGTACGGGTAAAGCCTTTAAGGCTTAGTTTAGGTGTATCTACCGGAGCATCCGGCATGCTCACATAAACCTGAGTAACCTGACTGGCAGCCTGTTCCCCCAGGTTGCTAAGCTCTACCTGCAGCGTTAAATCCTCACCGGAAGTCAGCGATTCAGGGGCTTGTAAATTGCTATATTGCATGGCGCTGTAACCAAGGCCATAACCGAAAGGATAGAGGACATCGCCTTCGAAGTAGCGGTAGGTCCGATTCGCCATGGCATAATCGTCCAGCGGCGCAAACCCATCAAGATTCTTGTAGAAGGTAACCGGCAGGCGACCCGAAGGATTCACTTCCCCCCACAGAATTCGCGCCAGAGCTGTACCGGTAGCTTCACCCGGATAGAATGCCTGGATGATCGCATCAACATTTTGCTGCTCCCAGTTAAGCGCCATGGCACTGCCACTGAAGTTAACCAGTACCACCGGCTTACCGAGTTTTTCCACCGCTTTGATCAGAGCCTGTTGCTCTGCGGGCAGAGCAATACTGGTGCGATCGCCATAGTTAAAGCCTTCCAGCTTAACCGGCATTTCTTCCCCTTCAATACGAGGAGAAATCCCCACCGCCATTACTACCACATCGGCGTTGGCCGCTTTTTCAAGCGCTTGCTCCTGCAGCGCCTGGCTCTCATTCACCCAGCGCAACTGCCAATCTGCCCGCAGGCCACCAGCGGTGTTACTAACCGGATTGGATACCACCCTATGACTGACCTTAAAGTCGTAGCTTTCGTTTGCCTTAAGCTCCACCGCGCCGGTTACCACTTCACCGTTAAGTATCACTTCACCCGGCCCATCAAATCGATAACTGCCCGACTCCTCTGGCACCAGCTGGCCACTCGCCACCATAGCAAAGTCATCCAGCCACTTACCGCTAACCGGCGAACGCAGGTTACGCATTTGCAATTTATTCAGTATTTCAGAAGCTATTGCGCTTCCCGTTTGCTTAGCTGGCACCCTTAATGAGGAGAAATCGGTGACAGCTTCACGCGCGACCGCATAGTATTCCACCTTCACGCCGGGACTTAATTCGCCGGATTCATCGCGGTGGAACAACACTGATTCATCGAGGATTTGCCAGTGGCCGTAAATGTCGTCAATCAGGGCACTGCCGGGAGCATAGGGCACTGCTGCATTGCCCGTGTAGTTTTTGATGCCCTTAAGTACGGTAACCGGATTAACCGGCAGACCATTGTAGTTACCCAGCAGCACATCCTGATTATCCGCGTTGGGCCCAATCACTGCCACTTTAACGCCTGGCTGAAGAGGCAACACGCCGTTGTTTTTCAGTAATACCAGGGAGCGTTCCGATGCTTTTTGCGTAAGGGCCAGATGCTCTTCTGTTCCCACTACCTCCAGCGGAATATCAGCAAAAGGCACACTGCTATCGGGGTCAAACATACCCAGTTTAAAGCGGGTCATCATCAGCCGGCCTACAGCCTGATCTATCAACGACTCCTCAATAAAGCCCTTTTGTACGGCAAAGGTAAGGTTGGCATAACTGCTCAGGCGTCCGGTGCCGCAATTCAGATCAGTACCACTTTTTACTGCCCAGGCTGCGGCAGCAGCGGGGGAGCGCGTGACATTGTGGGCTTTAGGGTCGTAAAAATCGGCGATGGCACCACAGTCAGACATCACATGACCATCGAACTGATAACTGCCGCGCAGAATATCTTTAAGTAAGCGGTCGGAGCCACAGGCCGGTGCGCCGTTAACCCGGTTGTAGGCACACATAACCGCCTCGACATCGGCATCCACTACCGCCTTCTCAAAAGCCGGTAAGTAGGTTTCAAACAGGTCTTTATCTGATACCACATAGTCATCAGAATGGCGTGAGACTTCCGGCCCGTTGTGCACAGCAAAGTGCTTGGCGGTGGCAGCGGTTTTTAAATAGGTGTCATCATCACCCTGTAAACCACTGATGAACGCCACGCCCAGCTCGCCGGTCAGGTAAGGATCCTCTCCATAAGTTTCCTGGCCTCGCCCCCAGCGCGGATCGCGGAAAATATTAATATTTGGCGACCAGTAAGTTAATCCGGTATAGCGATAACTCAACCCGCGTTCCTTGAAGGCATGGTGCTTAGCGCGGCCTTCATCAGAAATGACTGTAGCAATTTCATTCAACAACTCCCGGTCCCACATTGCAGCCATGCCGATAGCCTGGGGAAACACCGTTGCCTCACCCGCCCTGGCTACACCATGCAGGGCCTCATTCCAATAGTCGTAGGCGGGTACATTCAGCCGCTCGATGGCCGGTGCATCGTTGTACATTTGAGCCACTTTTTCTGTCAACGACATTCTGCCCACCAAATCATCGACCCTTTGACTCATCGGCAATGAAGTATCCTGATACGGCAGAACCTGCTCAGTATGTGAGTCATTACTATCACTACTACTCACCGTTGTATTGCTTTCATTACAAGCTGTAAGGGTTAGCGTTAGCGTAAGCCAGGTTGCCAACCGGCATTTGGCCAATAGGTCGATATTGCTTTTTTTGTGGATGGGTAGTTTCATCAGATGCCTCAACAATTGAATTAAAGGCACCATACCTGAAGGTGTATCAGGCACAATCGAAGGACGGCAAAACGTAAACAAAAAGTTAAAAAACGCTAGACTTCGGTTTGAGTTGTACTTCATCAATTCGCCTTTAACTAACACGCATTTTGTGTTTTAGCAGTAATAATGAAAACGCCGGTTGAATGGACTTTTATCACCACTTAATTCGATTAAGTATCGGTTTTAAGCCCGGTTTACGTTACACTGTGCTCAATTTTACAACTGGTAAGACGACTGTAGTGAAAACCCTATTACATAGCCTTAACGGCGCGCTGTCGGCGCTACTTTACGGGCTCAATACGCTGTTCTGGGTGCCATTGGTATTAGCCCTGGCAGTGTTAAAGCTTTTGGTTCCGCTTAAACCCTGGCGGACCTTTATGACTTATCTTCTGGATGCCTGCGCTGTAGGTTGGATAAGCGTTAATAACTTTAATCAACGGCTGTTCAGTCGCACTACGCTGGAAGTCTCAGGGCTGGAAGGGCTGGCCCGGAATGACTGGTACCTGGTAATTGCCAATCACCAGTCCTGGGTTGATATTTTATTACTTCAGCGAGTATTTAACCGCGAAGTCCCGTTTTTGAAGTTTTTCCTTAAGCAGCAACTGATCTGGGTCCCCTTTTTAGGTCTGGCCTGGTGGGCGCTGGACTTTCCTTTTATGCGCCGCTACAGCAAGTCATTCCTGGCCAAAAACCCGCACTTAAAAGGTAAAGACATGGAAACGACCAAAAAGGCTTGCGAAAAATTTCAGTACAAACCCACCAGCATTATGAATTTTGTCGAAGGCACTCGCTTCACTAAAGAAAAGCATACCCGTCAGGTCTCGCCTTTTAAGCACCTGTTAAAACCCAAGGCCGGAGGCATAGCTTTTGTTCTAAACGCCATGGGCGGTCAGCTTCATCATTTAATTGATGTCACGATTTTTTATCCTGCCGGTACGCCATCCTTCTGGGATTTTATTAACGGTTCAGTCAGTAAGATAAAATTGCACGTAGACGTAAAACCGCTGAAAGACCTGTTTCCGGAAGATATAAAGGTGATGGACTATTTTGAAAACCCCGAACAACGGGCCCGTTTTCAGCAATGGCTCAATCAACAGTGGCAGGCAAAAGACCAACGCCTGGAAAACTGGAAGACGGTGTAAGCAATGCTTAGAGTAGTCCTGGCCCCACTGATATTTGCAATCCATTTGCCGTTACAACTGGCCAACCTTGCCCTGTGGGGCGGCCTGGTTATTGTGTTTGGCTTGCTGCGCTTTTTACTGCCCATAGCCGCAGTGCAGCGAGCGCTGGCACCGCTGATGAACCTCTTTATGCTGTGTTTTGGTAAATGCAGCTTAGCGCTGATCCGGCTGTTTAACCCGGTCATCCTTGATTACCGGGTTCGGGGTGAGCTAAGTAAAGAAAACTGGTACCTGATAGTTGCCAATCACCTGAGCTATCTGGATATTATCCTGCTCATCGAGTTTTCGGCCTTTCGGATCCCGGCACCCAAGTTCTTTCTGAAACAGGAGCTTATCTGGCTACCCTTTGTAGGCCTCGCGGCCTGGGCGCTGGAAATGCCATTTATGAAACGCTATTCGGCAGCCTATCTGAAAAAATACCCGCACAAACGGGGCGCCGATATTGAAACCACCAAACGCTATTGCCAGAAGTTTCGCCATAAACCCACTACCGTGATCAACTTTGTGGAAGGGACCCGATTTACCCCGGCCAAGCATGCCAGTAAACAAAGTCCATACCAGCACCTGCTGCCGCCAAAGGCCGGTGGTATTGCCTTTACCCTGGCAACCATGGGTGAATTGTTCACCAATATTCTGGATATCTCATTACTGTATCCGGATAATCCAAAGCATCCTATGCTGGCCATGTTAAGTGGTCAGATGCGACGAATCGTTGTAGATGTTAATGTGGTTGACATTCCGGCCGAAGCCATTGGCGATTATTATACCGATGAACAGTTTAAAGCCGGTTTCCAGCAATGGGTAAACACCCTGTGGCAGAACAAAGACCGCAACATTATTGGATTAAAAAAGGGTAACTAAATGGTCACAGCGGAAACGCTTCGTGAAAACTTCGTTGAGCTGCTCAGGCAGGTGGATGCGGATATCGTACTAAACGGTTCGCTGTATAACAGCTTTTCGTTATTACTGATATTTGTACTGGCGATCACCGGCCTGTTAGTTAGCAGAATCGCACTGAATTCGGTTGTTACCCGCTGGATCCTGAAAAGCAAAACTCACTGGGATAATGCGCTGCACAGCCACGGCTTTTTCAAGCGATTAATTCACCTGACACCGGCATTGATCATATTTGCCAGTACCCACGTGCTGCTGACTACTGACAGCCTGCTGTATACCGTACTGCTGAAATGCTCTCTGCTGTATCTGATGACCGTAGCGGCATTGTCTATCAGTGCTTTGCTGAATACATTTGAAGACTGGTATAACTCCACCCCTTTTGCTGCGCAGGCCTCAATTACCGGTTTTGTACAGGTGGCCAAGCTGGTGTTGTTTATTGTGCTGATGTTACTCAGCGTATCGCTGATTGTAGAGCGCAGCCCGCTATTGCTACTATCAGGCTTAACGGCTATTGCCGCAGTATTGTTGCTGATATTCCGCGACACTATTCTGGGTTTTGTGGCTGGTATCCAGATAACCGCTAACCGGTTATTTACTAATGGTGACTGGATACAGGTCGATAAATTCGGCGTTGATGGCGAGATCATCGAGCTCGGTTTAACCAACGTTAAGGTAAGAAACTGGGATAATACGATTTCCACTATCCCTACCTACTCATTAACCAATGAAGCGATTAAAAACTGGCGCGGCATGCAGGAATCAGGCGGGCGACGCATCAAGCGTGCAGTATATATTGATATCCATTCAATCTGCCTGTATGACGAGAAAAGCCTGCAAAAAGTAGCGAAAATTCGTTTTATTGCCGATTACATCAAAAGCAAAATTGATGAATTACAGCGCTACCATAAAGATAATTCCATTGATGAAGGCGACTTACTCAATCGCCGCGCATTAACCAATATCGGTACTTTTCGCGCCTATCTGGAAGCTTATTTAAACAAACACCCTAAGATTAATCAGGACATGACACTGATGGTGCGGCAGTTGCCGCCTAATGAGTTAGGATTGCCCTTAGAAGTGTACTGCTTTTGCAGGGATAAGTCCTGGGTAGCCTACGAGAAGGTACAGGCTGACATTTTCGACCACATTATGGCAATGCTGCCCTTATTCGACCTGAGAGCCTACCAACGCGACAGCCATTTAGCAGCACTGTCTGGCCCTGCACCACAAAGCCAACCAGATGAGGCACCTGAGGCCATAAAAGACTGACCCAAAAAAAGCGCTCTACTGAGCGCTTTTTGTTTACCGAAAATCGGTGAGCCGTTAATTAGCCGATTACGTAGAGCATCAACAGACTGATTACCAGGCCGCTAACACCCAGATATCCCATCTCAATACGCTCGTGCAGGGCTTCGCTGCCCTCTTTGCCAGACATAAAGCCCATGACGATGCTGCTCATGCCTAAAGTAAACGCTACTAACGCAACACCAAATAAAATTGCATCAATCCAGTCACTCATAATCTTTACCCTATAAAAATTCTGCGCGTATTATGCACTAAGGAAATAAAAATGAACATGCGCAAAATCAATATTCCGCTGAATAATGAACATGGTCAAATACGCTAATAATTAGTGTCACTTCCAAAACAATAAGCAATAAATGTGTAAATTTAAAACCAATGAAAGTATAAGCCACTGTTTTATATAAATTTAACAGATTGGCCTGTGATTTGCGATACGACCTTCGTATTGTTTAAAAGCAAATTGAGGATAACCATGAAAACTGTTGCTGCACCATTGATTTTAACCACTGCTTTTATTGCCCAACCTGCACTGGCACACGTTGAAGTCGATAATCAATGTAATATGGAACTGCACGGCTCGGTAACCTTTGACCATGGCGATCTGACCATTACCACTGAAAGTGGCGAAAAGGTTCTGATCACGCCAAGTCACCAGTTATATGTAGAGAACAAGGCGGTAAACCTGGATACCGACGAACAGCGTTGGGTGTCTGATTATTACACCAGTATTGAAACCGCTATCCCTATGACAGTTGAAATTGCCCGTGACGGCATCAAGATTGCCAGCTTCGCCATTACCGAAGTATTCACTGAACTGCTGGGTGAAGATAATGACCTCAGTGAGAATTTTGACACGCTGTTTAGCGATCTGTCGAACGAGATTGACGAGCGTTTCTATGCCGCCGACGGTACTTATAAGTTCGACAGCACTGGCCTCGATGGCGACTGGGCCGATGCCGCCTGGAGCGAAGAGTTTGATGACAAGATTGAGTCGCTGGTAGAGCGTTCTACCGGTCACCTGTTAATGGCGATTGGTCGTCAGATGCTGTTTGAAGACGGCGACATGGACGCCTTTGCTAACCGTATGGAAAACTTTGGCGAAATGATTGAGCAACGCGTAGAAGGTCAAGCGGATGCGCTGGAGAGCAAAGCTGAAGCATTATGCACCGTGCTGGCTAAAGCCGACTATGCCGAATCACGCATGCAAAAGAATATCGCCGGATTATCAGGTCTGGATTTACTGGAAACCACCGGACAATTACGGCTGAAACAATAATGAAATCGCTACTGATAGTGTTAAGCTTTAGCAAAACAAACACCGGTAGCGTAAATGACATCTCAACAAGAAAATAAATTGATACTTTGTGGTTGTGGCTGGCTGGGAGGCTATCTCGCCAGCCATTTTCGTTCTCAGATGACTATCTACGGAACCACCCGCAGTGAAGACAAAGCCCGGGCATTAAGTCAGCAAGGTATTCAGGCCATCCCTTATACGCTGGGTGATACCCCTCAGGACCTGCTAGCGGAAGCCCCTAACAGTACCTTTATTCTTAATATTCCGCCGGGTAGACGCAATACCGATTTAAGCCAATTTACCTCAGCCATGCAGCAACTGATTTCGGCGTTGTATAACCAGGTACCGCCCAAACAGCTCATCTTTATTAGCACCACATCGGTGTATGGCGATCAGGAAGGCGATATCACCACTGGTACCGTGCCAGCTCCGAACACTGCTTCTGGCGAAGCCCATGTTGAGATTGAGCAATGGATCCAAAACACTGCGCCGGACTCGGGCTACATATTGCGCCTGGCCGGTTTAACCGGGCCCGACCGGCATCCGGTAAAGACTCTGGCAGGCCGAACACTCAGCGGCGCAACTCAGGTAGTAAACCTGGTACATGTTGATGATGTAGTAAAGGTGATAGAGGAACTGTTAGTGCAAAAGCCCGCTAACAAGCTCTGGCATTTATGCAGCGATGAACACCCTATGCGCGGTGACTACTATCCGCAGATGGCAAAACGGCTGGGGTTACCAGCCGTTGAATTTAGTGACCAATTAACCAGCGCAAGCGTGCCTTCGGGCAAACACATTAACCCCGGGGCCACCCTTACCGGCCTGGGGATAACACTTAATTACCCCACACCCTGGACAATGCAGCCGGCCTGATGGCCGGCCTGGCCTAGACTATCCAAACAGACTGACACCGAAATATTTCAGCGCCACGGTATTAACGAAGATCACCGCCAGGATAAGCGGAATAAACGTACCTACCGAGATATCCACGTAGCGTTCAACCCAGCTGCCTTTGTAGTTGGGGGTGCCAACCTGTAATGCCTTGTTGAAGTTATGGCGTTTCCAGCGATACATCACAAAAATACAGATCAGTAGTCCGTTGAGTGGCAAAATCGTGTCGTAGAACACGTCATACACGACATCGAAGAAAGACTTGTCTGCTCCCGCGTAAGCGGTGAATGACGTCAGAGCCGGCACAAAGCCAAACGACAATGCACACAGCGCGGCGAAGATAACCAGCAGCGCCCCCAGTACTACCAGCGACTTGCGACGGCTGTAGTCTTTTTCATCCATCAACGCAGCCACGGGGACCTCAAAGATAGATACCAGGGAGGTTATGGCGGCAAAGAAAACCAGCAGGAAGAATATGCTGGCCACAATACTGGCGCCAATAAATCCGATGCTGGTTTGCAGTGCCAGAAAAATCTGCGGCAAAAATGAGAAAATCATGCTGATTGATGACTCACTCAGCTCGGTAGGATCGGTATTCGGATTAAACGAGAATATCGCTGGCAGGATCATCAGACCGGCGGTAAACGCCACTGCGGTATCGGTGATAGCCACCAGCTTGGCCGAGTTAGGGATGTCAGACTGATTATCGATGTAACTACCATAGGTAATCATGATCCCCATGCCCAGACTTAGCGAGAAGAAAGCCTGCGACAGGGCGCCGTTGATAACCGAAGCATTAATCTTGCTGAAATCTGGTACCAGATAAAAGCTCACACCAGCCATGGCGTTGTCGCGTGTCAGCACGAAAATCACCAGTAAAACCAGCATTACAAACAAGGTGGGCATGAGTAGCTTGGCCGCTTTTTCGATACCTTGCTTAACACCGCCCTGTAAAATGCCGTACATAATGCCCAGCACCGCAGCCATGTAGGCAAATATCACCGGCGAGTTGATAAAATTACCAAAGGTACTCGGCTCGGCGAGTAACTCTAAATCGCCGGTCACCGCATAAAACAGGTAGCCAAATATCCATACCGTGATTACCAGATAAAACACGGCAATCATAAAGGGCGTAACAATGGATAACCAACCGGCTATCTTCCACTTTGCCGAGTTGCCGGTAAGATCAGAATAGGCCCCCAGCGGATCTTTCTTGGTATGCCGTCCCACCGACATTTCTGCCATCATTACCGGTAAACAAATAGCGAATACAAAAATGGCATACATCAGCAGGAATGCGCCGCCACCATTTTTTGCAGCGCCTACCGGAAATCCCACCAGGTTGCCAATCCCTACCGCAGAGCCTGCGGCGGCCAGAATAAATCCAAGGCGCGATCCGAACTGTTCTCTGGTCCCGCTCATATAAGTTCCTCTTGTGATTTTTATTGTTGCTTTATTTCGGAACGGTGCGCACAACTTCTTTTATTGGTAATGACGGTTGGCTGCGTCCTGTCGTCCGATTTTTTCCAATTGGCATACTATCAATACCCTGTAAAAAAGTCTTGGGTTTCATCGGAAGCAATCAACCAGCGGGCGGGTAACGCTGTACGCGCAACTTACCAGGGGATGGGTTTGTTGTCCCAGTCGAGAAAATAAGGACTGTGATCTACTTTGCGTTGCTGAATAATGGCGACCAGTTGCTGTGCGGTAAATTCTGGCGTAAACAGTTTTTCAGGTTTTACGTTACGCTGAAAAGGCTCGGATAGCTGCGAGTCCACTGTGCCCGGATGATAGCAAATCAGACTAGTGTGTTTAGCACGCCGCTTATATTCCACTGCAGCGGTTTTCACCAACATATTGAGCGCCGCCTTAGAAGCCCGGTACCCGTACCAGCCACCGAGGCCGTTATCTTCGATACTGCCTACCCGGGCGCTCAGCACGGTTAAGGTTGAATGCTCAGAAGGAAACAAGCCGACCAGCTGTTTTATCCAAAGCATCGGCAGCACAGAGTTGATGGCAAAATAATGCTGCAGCGCCTCAGGCGTGATGTCTTCGAGCCGCTTTTCCGGTTGTACCTCGCCATCATGCAATATACCGGTGGTACACACCACATGATGAAACTGCATGTCGTGTTGCTTACATTCTGCCAGCCAGCCAGCGACCGCCTGTTCATCCGTGGTGTCCAGCTGTACTGATTTGAGGTTGGCCTGCCCGCCGTCTGTCTCCGTTGCCTTTCGCGACACCGCGTAAACGGTAGCCTGTGGAAATGCCTCGTGCATTTGCTGCGCAATGGCCTTGCCTATAGCGCCGCTACTGCCAATCACTAATACATTCATGGTTTTTTGAGCTCACACTGCTGGCAACGTTTTTGCCCGGTTAATAAGTAAGATATGCGGTAACGGTGTTTGGCAAACCAAAGGTAAAAGCGGTCTGCCAGCGGCTTCACCAGTGGCCAGCGCAGTGGCGCATACAACCAGCCTTTTCCTACCAGCCGCCAGGCTTCATAGGTGACGTCCAGGCCGATAAGCATGGTGCCGTCGGCTCGCATGGCATGGATACGGTCGTTCAGGGCCTGCCTGTCGAGAGCGGGAAAACGCTCAGCAAAGTCCGCCGCCATAATATCGACAAAGCCAAGTTTATTATCCTGGTTGAGGCGCTTCAGATGGCGCATTTCTATGGCGCACAGCGGGCAACTGCCGTCATAGAATATGGTGAGTTGTGGAGTGGTATTTGTATTCATGCCTGCTTATACGCACAAATTTATCGCCTGGATGACTTGAAGATCACGCTTTACGCCACCACACTTCATGCATAACAAAAACGCGGAGTTTTTTATGACAACCACAGCGACAGAAACCACAGCAACTGCCACCCTGGCCGGCGGCTGCTTCTGGTGTATCGAATCAGCCTTTAACCAGGTTATGGGCATTAAACTGGCAACCTCAGGCTACGCCGGCGGCCACACCGATTCACCCAGCTATGAGGCCGTTTGTAAAGGTGATACCGGTCATGCAGAAGTGGTACAGCTGACTTACTATCCCGACCAAATCAGTTATCGGGAGATACTCGAAATCTTTTTTGCACTGCACGATCCAACCCAGTTAAACCGTCAGGGGAATGATGTGGGCACGCAGTATCGCAGTGCGGTGTTCTACCATGACGAAGAACAAAAGGCCGCAGCAGAAGCCATTATTCAGGAAATGACAGACGATAAGGTATGGCCGGATCCCATCGTCACCGAGGTAGTGCCGTTATCCAACTATTCGGCAGCGGAGGATTATCATCAGTCCTACTTTAAAAATAATCCGCAAAACCAATACTGCGCAATGGTTGTCGCGCCAAAACTGGCGAAATTCAAAAAGACCTTTGCCGAGCGCCTGCGCTAATCAATTCGGGCTGGTTAAAGCCAGCCCGCTATATCACTTTACCAAATTATATCTTTTTACCTAATTAAACCAGCTCGCATCCAGCGGCATGCTGAACAACAGCGGTGCCATACCCTCGTAGCGACTGCGGTTAGCTTCGCACTGCAGGTTTTTCATGTAGTTCACTTTCCACGGATCGTTTACCAGCCACAAGGTGTCACCAATCACAGCCAGCCCTTCTATTGAGGCATTGTCCATGACTTCCTGTGCTGCGCAGTTCTCCGGGTCGCCACCAGGCGCGGTAAATTGCAGGGCGATTTTCCGGGTGGGCTTTTCTGCCGCCGTATCAATGACCCACAACTCGTTATCGTTACGAGCAGCGGCAAGTAAAAAGCCGCTGGCTGCACCAGCAGGCTGATAATATTCCAGACCGTTGATGGGGTGGCGGCCGCTGTCGAATGCCGGTACCTGCAGGCCAGGATCGGTGACTGCTGCAAAATCGGTGCTGTCCCAGAAACTATCATCCAGAGTCACCGAAAACACCCTGGGATTGCCGGCATTATCCCGCTCAAGCGCCAGGTACAAGGTGCGATTCTGGCCCAGTGCCATGCCTTCAATCCCATCATTAGGAAAGTCTCCCACCCCATACTCGAGCGGAAACTGCAAAGGGCGCACATGGGTCATGGTGGCGTTGCCGCTATCGTGCTTTTCAATACGCACTAATAATGTAGGGTAATCGGTTGAGCCGGTTGCCTCATAGCGCTGCTGGCAGCGATCAGACAGGGCACCGGTGCGCGTGGCATCCTCAGTAACGGTGTAAAACACATTGGGCTGTTCGGGGTCGGCCACCAGCGCTTCTAAGTCAGGCTCATCTGCCAGATACTGAGAGAAACAGCTGCGGCGAACACGGCTTGCCATGCCCATATCGTCCGGGCGGGGCGCCAGTGTGGCACTGGCAGGATCGATTTTGTGTAAACGGCGGCGCTGGTACTCTTTAGCGCTACCATCGGAAATAGTGTATAGCATCCCATCAACATGGGTCAGGCCGGAGGTTTGCGGATCCAGCATAACACCGCCGGCGGCCTCCATAATCCAGGCACCGGCAAGCACATGCTCCTGCGGCGCCGATTTTATTTCGTTGGTGGTTTCGGTAGGTTGCTTGTCGTTACTGCAGGCACTTAATAAGCCGGCGGCTAGCAGGCTTAAAAACCAGGCTGATTTCATTGTCAGGTCCAATCCATAGTCATTTTGCGCTTATCGTCGCTTACTGACTCACCCTGGTCAAGCCCGTTGAGCAAACGCTCTGAGCCGTTGAGCGCACTTGCCTGAAGCCAACCAGCACCGTATAGTCTGGCAGTAACTACTACAGGAGCTGTTTTGACCTCATCACCCCTTCCTCTTGTTATCGCCGGCCCTGTTTTAAGGCATACGCAACAGGCTGGTTTTACCTTATGGCTGGTTACGTCAGAACCGGCCGATATTGATGTATCCCTGCATCAGGCGCAGCAGGCACAAAACAGTAACTCTACCGACCGCGTTATTCAGGTGGGTGAAAAAGCTTTTATTCATGTACTGACCTGCTCACCGCAAACGCCGCTGGCGGCAAACACGCTTTATCATTACCGGCTTAATTTTAATCACACTGAGCAACAGCAGCGCTGGCAAAACGAGTTACCTTCGCTGTGCTACCCGGGCCAGAATGACCTGCATTTTCGCGTACCCTTAGCGCTATCCAATGTGCTGCATGGCAGTTGTCGCAAACCTCATCACCCGTCAGAAGACAGTCTGGTGAGGGTTGATGAACTCATTCATCAGGAGTGTGAGGGCGGCGCGCAAAGACCAGACCTGCTGCTGATGACCGGCGATCAAATCTACGCTGATGATGTAGCCGGACCCATGCTGCAGGCGATAATGCAAACCATCAGACGACTGGGGTTATTTCATGAAGATCTCGATGAGGCAATTGTAGATTCCACAGCGCAGCTTGATGGTCACCCGTACTGCTATTATCACCGCCAGCAAATTCTGCCTCAGGTAGCCACCAATACGGCGTTATCCAAGCTCTTTTTTGGCGCCAAGAAAAAACCGGTGTTTACTTCGGTTAACGCGCAGAACCACCTGATTGGGCTGGCCGAAGTGATTGCCATGTATTTATTGGTGTGGTCGGAATCGCTGTGGGCCGATATCTCGTTTACTGCCGATGAGGTCGACCCGGATCATCAGGCCTTATTTAACCGCGAAGCTGACATTATTAAGCAGTTCAGCCAATCCCTCGGGCAGGTTCGCCGTGCGCTGGCGCACATTCCTACCTACATGATATTTGACGATCATGATGTCACCGACGACTGGAACCTGACCCGCGGCTGGGAGCAGGAGGTATACGGTCATCCGTTATCCCGGCGAATGGTGGGCAATGCGCTGGCCGGTTACTGGCTTTGTCAGGGCTGGGCAAATCAACCCGACAGGTTTACCGCTATCGAAAAACTCGCCAATGAGAACTTTACCGCTAAAGGCATGATGAACCACCCTGCTTTCATCGACGCGTTATTCGACTGGGAACAATGGCATTACCAGCTGGACACTCAGCCTCCGGTACACGTACTGGATACCCGAACCCGACGTTGGCGCAGTGAATCCAGTCTTAATAAACCGTCGGGTCTGATGGACTGGGAAGCCTTGTGTGAGTTTCAGCACCAGCTTATCGGTCAGGATGCCGTTATCGTTGTCTCCGCCGCGCCCATATACGGAGTGAAGTTTATCGAGGTGATCCAGAAACTCTTCACCCTGGCCGGCAAAGCGTTAACCGTAGACGCGGAAAACTGGATGGCCCATAAAGGTACTGCCAGTGTTATTCTGAATATCTTCAGACACTACAAAACGCCACCGCACTTTATTATCTTATCTGGCGACGTCCATTATTCCTTTGTTTACGATGTGCGTTTGCGATTCAGGCGCAACAGCCCTGAAATCACTCAGTTTACCTGTAGCGGTATTAAAAACACCTTCCCGGATACGCTGATCCGCTGGCTCGACCGTTTCAACCAGTGGTTTTACAGCACCCGCTCTCCGCTCAATATTTTCACCCGACGACGCAATATGTCGGTGCACGACCGCCATCCTGACAGCAACGACAGTATCGCACTGCTTAATCAGTCGGCCATTGGCCAGATGCTAATTGATCCCGAAATCGAAAATGTTCGTTGTATTGCCTTGTGTAGTAATGGTGACACGGTAGAATTCCCTCTGGAACTGTCGGATGACGAAACACCAGCAAGAGAGCAGTAAATGAGTGATACCGGATTAAAAATTGGCCTGTTTTATGGCTCAACCACCTGTTATACGGAAATGGCGGCTGAAAAAATTCAGGACCAGTTGAATGCCTTATTCGGCGAACCGGTTGTGGAGCTGCATAACATACAGAACGTGTCACTGAGTCAGACTGCCGACTACGACATTTTAATTCTGGGTATTTCTACCTGGGACTTTGGCGAACTGCAGGAAGACTGGGAGTCCAGCTGGGACGACGTTCACCAACTCGATCTATCTGGCAAAATTGTTGCTCTGTATGGTTTGGGCGATCAGTTGGGCTATGCAGACTGGTTTCAGGATGCGCTGGGAATGCTACATGATGCCATCGCACCAGCAGGATGTCAGTTTATTGGTTACTGGCCCAATCAGGGCTATGAGTTTACCCAGTCCAAAGCGCTTACCGAAGATGGCTCCCATTTTGTGGGTCTGTCGCTGGATGACGAGAACCAATACGACCAAACCGATGACAGGATCCTTTCCTGGTGTACCCAATTGGTAACCGAACTCAGTGAGCTCTGAGGGTAAAAGTCCTCCTCCTGCCGGACGACTTCACCAACAATACTACCGCAATGGTCAGAGCCATCGTGATGGTGCCGATGTGTCTTTTCAGGATATTCGCCGCCTCTTTGGCTTTCAGTCTATTACGGTGGGCCGCTGGGTAACTGCCGCAGAACAACAAATAGCTGCTAACCTGTTCTTTGATGCATTATATGACCTGATTGATATATTGCAGATCAACGAGCGGGTAGTATCGCTGAATGGCTCGCTGTCTCTTGCCTTTGGCACCGGCGGCCAGAAACACGCCAATGCCCATTATCATCCCGCTAAACGCCAGCTGGCACTGGCTAAAAATGCCGGCGGCGGCGCGCTGGCCCATGAGTGGTTTCATGCCTTCGACCATTACATCAGCCAACGCTTTTTAAGCGCGCCTAAACCCTTGCTTTTTGCCTCCCAGGCCTGGCTTGATGATGCTGAACTGGTCGAACATCCTTTGAATCTGCGCCTGGCAGATTGCTTTCAACTGATGTTTTTAGATGCCGATGGTAGCGCCCCAAACGATTATGTTTTACGTTCAGTTGAGGCCGATAAGGCATTGAAAAGCTTTTACTTTGCATCTCCTCCGGAAATGGCGGCGAGAGCCTTTGAAGCGTGCATTCAGGATCAGGACATTAAGAACGCATTTTTAGTGCAGGGGACAAAAATGTCGGTAGAGGCTAGACTTGGCATTTATCCTCATGGTATTTTGAGACAGCAGCTAAACGAAGCATTTAAGTTGTATTTTTACCAACTGGGTGTGGCGCTGTCCGCAAAATGATGTTGCTTTCTAACGAAAGTGAACGATTAAGTCAGTAAGTTTATCGCTTTTGGTAATATTGTTTGTACAAATTACTACATATTTTTGTTACAAACAGTATACTAGGCAGACAAGTGTTAGAGACAAGAAAACGAAATGAAAAGAAAAAAGCATACTTCTGGGGATGACGAAGCCCAGGTCGACATGACGCCCATGTTGGACATTGTGTTCATCATGCTGATCTTCTTTATCGTAACGACATCATTCGTTAAAGAGAAAGGTCTGGATGTTAATCGCCCAGAAAACAAAAACGCATCAAACCAGCCAAGTAAATCTCTGTCTATTCGTATCGACGAGACAGGTACGATTGTGATGAATGGCCGTGAAGTCGACATCCGTCGTGTTATCGCGAACATTCAGACTTACTTAGCTGAAAACCCAACTGACACTGCAGCTATCCAGGCTCACGAAAATACTGAGCACGGCGTTGTGGTAGAAGTAATGAACCAGGCGAAAGAAGCAGGTATTGGTAAAGTATCTGTACTGGTTAAGTCTTAAGTCAGGGTTTAAGACAAGAAAAAAAGCGCGTCCATCGCGCTTTTTTTGTGCCTGTTACTTTTCAAAAGTTCAGGTAAAAGTCTGCACATAGCTGTTTATATTCCGCCGTATACTGATTTTCGCCGGTTCGGATAGTAAGCGTTTCTACTGCTACCGTTTCTGGTACACGCACAAAGCAATACACGCCGAGGTAGGGCGCAGAACTGGCGTTATGCCGTACGCTAAGACTCTGCTTTACAAGCCAGCCTGATTGCAAGGCACTGTTAAACACTTCCGCTTCCCTGGCAATTGGATACATACAGTAAAGCCTGCTCCCCGCATGGCTAAGTACGGCAGTTTGTGCAAAAAAATCATCAATAGTAAGCGTTTGTTCCGTGCGCGCCAGGCCCCGGCTGTCAGACATAGACGCATAAGCGCGGGTAGGGCTTACGGCATCCGCAAAATACGGCGGGTTCGATACTATCAGGTCATATTGCTGCTGATGATCCGTCTCCTGCAGCGGGCTTTGCTCTACCCGAACTTTTTCTGGCCACGAACTGTTAGCCGCGTTGTGTCTGGCCTGAGCAATCGCGCCCGGATCGATATCAATGGCAGTAATGGCAGCATCAGGCGCACTTTTTTGTGCCATCATCAGCGCCAGAATGCCCGACCCGGTCCCCACATCCAGCATAGAGCTGGCATTCGTCGTATCAACGAAGCTGCCCAGAATCAGACTGTCGGTAGAGACCTTCATGGCGCACTGGTCGTGGGCGACAAAAAACTGCTTACACTGAAACCCTTTGGGTTGCTTAGAAAACTTACTCATCAGAAAGTCTGGTAGCGCATCATTTCCCGGGCCACCTGGTGAGGATATACCGCACGGTATTTTTTAAGCCGGCCAACCAGCAGTGGTTTCAGCAGTTGCATTATGCTTGCCCCAACCCGCTCCAGCGGGCGATTATCGTTAGCCCGTTCGCCAATTAACACGCCCGGCCTTACTGCAGCGGCATTGGGCAACTGCGGCATGCGCATGATGGCGTTTTCCAGTTCACCTTTCACACGCAGGTAATAGTTTTTACTTTTAGCATTGGCACCTACCGAGGAAATCCATACAAATCCACCAGCCCGCTGTGCCCTGGCTAACTGGGCCGCGACGTGAACATATTCAAAATCCACCTTACGAAAGGCGCTGATGTCACCGGCTTTCTTTAGCGTGGTTCCCAGGCAACAGTACACATGATCAACCGAAAAATACCCCTGATACTCATCCAGGTTATCAAAATCAATCACCACCGGCCGCAGCTTGTTATCTGGATCCTGATAGTGCTGCCGCCCCAGTGGACGCCGGACCAGGCAAGTGACCGATTCATAGCGGGGATCGAGTAACAGCAGCCTCAGCAGGTTCTGCCCTACCAATCCACTGGCTCCCAGGATAAGTGCGCTTTTTAATACTGCCAAATTGTGTCATCCTCTAGCTTTAATATGGAGCCCGCACACTGCCGGGTTCTCCTGTATAACAACAACTTGTTTATACGTATTTCAGAGCAAATACGTGCAGTAAGCAAGCCCTAATAACGACAGATAATAGCGTATCCATGAAAAAAGCTTTAATACTTGGAGCCCTTATGCTCACAAACACGGTAGCCGCTGAAAAGCTGACCATCGAACGGATTTATGCGTCGCCGTCACTGGACGGTAGTTCTCCCAGAAACCTGCAGGTGGCCCCCGACGGCCAACGCGTGACCTACCTGCAAGGAAAACAGTCTGACTACGAGCGCCTCGACCTGTGGGAATACAACATTGCCTCAGGCACCTCGCGATTGTTGTTTGATTCCGATGACTTATCCAGTGGCGAAGAGACCCTTTCTGACGAAGAAAAAGCGCGCCGTGAGCGCATGCGCTTATCCGGCAGCGGAATTGTTAGTTATCAATGGTCGGCCGACGGCAAAGCGCTGTTATTCCCTATGGGCGGCGATGTATTTTATCACCAGTTAGGTAAGCCCGGTGCCCGCCAGTTACTCGATACCGAAGCCTTTGAAACCGATATTAAGTTATCGCCCAAAGGTAACTATATCTCGTTTATTCGCGACCAGAACCTGTACATCAAACATATCGGGTCTGGCAAGGAAACGGCGATTACCACTAAAGGCGGTGGCAACATCAAATACGGTATGGCCGAGTTTGTTGCGCAGGAAGAAATGAACCGCATGACCGGCTACTGGTGGTCTCAGGATGAGTCTTACATTGCCTTTACCGAAGTGGATGAAGCGCCGGTTGAAGTGATTACCCGCTCAGAAATCTATGCTGACGAGATCAAGATGATCGAGCAGAAGTACCCCAAAGCGGGGACGCCTAATGTCACCATCAAACTGGCTGTACAGAACATTGCAAGCGGCGAACGTCAGTGGATTGATACCGGTAAAGAGCAGGATATTTATATTGCCCGCGGCAAATGGATGCCTGACAGCGAGCACTTTACCTATCAGTGGCAAAGCCGTGACCAGCAACAGCTGGAGCTGCGCAGCTACAACGTAAATAACCAGCAGCAGAAACTGGTGCTTAAAGAGCAGTCGGATACCTGGGTTAACCTGCATGACGACTTTACCTTTTTAGCCGATGGTAAACATTTTATCTGGGCGTCCGAGCGCGACGGCTTTAAACATCTTTATCTGTTCAGCAATGAAGGCAAGCTGATCCGTCAGCTGACTGCAGGTGAATGGGTAGTGGACGAACTGGAAGCGGTTAACGATAAAACCGGCCAGGTATACTTTACCGGCCGTATGGACACGCCGCTGGAACGCCATTTATATGTGACTGATCTGGAAGGCAGCAAACCACAGCGCCTGACCGATCGCGACGGCATGCACGGCATCAGTTTTAGCCGCGATGCGTCAATTTATGTGGATAGCTCTTCTACCGCAAACCGTCCTACTCAGGTAAGTTTGCACAGCGCCGACGGCAAGCAGCTCACCTGGCTGGAAGAAAACGCGCTGGATGAAAACCACCCGCTTACGCCTTACCTTAGCGACTGGGTAGAGCCTGAGTTTGGCACCATCACCAATGACGACGGCATTGACCTGCATTATCGCCTTTACAAGCCGGCAGAGCTGAAAGGCAAGCATCCGGTGATTGTTTACCTGTATGGTGGTCCTCACGCGCAGGTAGTCAATAACGCCTGGGGCGGCAACCGTGGCCTGCTGATGCAGCACTGGGTAAGCAAAGGCTACGTGGTGTTCAGCATTGATAACCGTGGCTCAAATTACCGTGGCAAGGCGTTCGAGGAACCTATCTACAAAGCGATGGGCAGCGTAGAAGTTGACGATCAGGTAAGCGGCGTTAAATTCCTCCACACCCTGCCCTATGTGGATAAAGAGCGCATCGGCGTATACGGTCACAGCTATGGCGGTTACATGACGCTGATGAGCATGTTTAAGGCCGGTGATTACTTTAAAGCCGGGGTATCCGGTGCACCAGTGACCACCTGGCGGTTGTACGACACGCACTACACCGAACGCTATATGGGCAATCCGAACACCGATAGCGATGCCTATGAAGCGTCATCGGTATTCCCTTATGCAGAGGGACTGCAAGGCCCGCTGCTGATCTATCACGGAATGGCCGACGATAACGTGTTGTTTACCCACAGTACCAAACTGTACAAACACTTACAGGATGCCGCAAAACCTTTCGAGGTAATGGACTATCCTGGCAAAAAACACAGCATCCGCGGCAAGCAGACAGGTATACATTTGTATCACACCATAACAAATTTCTTCGACAGACATTTTGATGTGAAGTAGATCCACCCGGCACTAAAAAGCACTCACTGGCCTGAACCACTGAGTGCTTTTTTTTAGTTACTTTTTAAGGTTACTATCAGGCCTCTTTGGCAAAGCCTCTGAAAACATACCCCAGTGCATCACAAGCCCGCCCTACCGGACAGTCTTCTTTATGCACAATATCCAACCCCACCTTTACTGCTTTCTCTTTGCAAACACTGCACTCACAAGCCGTGTTAAACGACTCGTCACTGATAAACTGGCCAGCGTCGAGCAAATCCATGATGATGATCTTGAGATCTTCCCGAGAAACGTCCACTTTCGTCTCCTGCATACGATAAATTTCATTATTATTATATTGGTAGTAGTTGAAGCAGGTGCATATTGATGCGAATAATCAGGTATAGCCAGACAAACCCTGATTTATTGAACTTTAGTATAAATACCTTAAAAACTCTCAGAAAATCAACGCACCAAATGTTCACCCACAGAGACGCGCCTGATTGTGACATCGACGAATATTTCCTGCTAACATAACAACAAATTTCCTGGCCAGATACGATTGTGAAAATACTTGTTATTCCTGTAACGCCATTTGCTCAGAACTGTTCTTTAATCTGGGATCCCGACACCATGAAAGGTGCACTGGTCGACCCGGGCGGCGATGAAGATAAGCTTTATAAAGCGGTAAGTGAGCATCAGGTGATCATCGAAAAAATTATTCTCACCCATGGGCATCTCGACCATGTTGGCGGCACTACCGCTGTGGCCGCCCATTACAACGTGCCCATCATTGGCCCGCACATTGGCGACAAGTTCTGGCTGGATGCCTTGATGCAACAGAGCCAGATGTTTGGCTTTCCTCCGGCTCAGCCTTTCAGCCCGAACCAGTGGTTAACCGAGGATGATACCATTTCGGTGGGTAATCTGACGCTGGAAATTCTTCACTGTCCCGGGCATACACCTGGCCACGTTGCCCTGGTTGAGCGCAGCAGCAATAAAGTGATTGTGGGCGATATTATATTTGCTGGTTCAATTGGCCGTACCGACTTTCCTCAGGGCAACCATCAGCAATTAATTGAAGCGATCCGTGAAAAGCTGTTCACACTACCAGATGAAATGACGGTATACCCTGGCCACGGCCCAACCACCAGCATTGGGCACGAACGCTCAACCAACCCATTTGTGGCAGACGCCAAATTTGGCTAACGTCTACCAGAAAAAAGCCGCAGTCAGCGGCTTCTTGCTTTTTTATTAGCTTTACCAGGTGGCTTTAGCGTCGCTTTTATAGGCACGCCAAACAAACCCGACACCCACACTATAGGTCACATCTTTCTCAAAAAGCGGACTGTTTTCATTCGCAGAACCACTATTAAATTGTACCGATGTGGTTAAAAAGCCCCGCACGTTTTTAACTACCGGGAAGGCCAATCCAGCCGACAACTCTGCGCCCAGGTAGCCACTTTTCGCATCGTAGGCAGGCCTGACCGTTGTGGCATATTCCGGCGTTACCTCATAGAAGTAATCATGTAACTTTTCGGTGGCCCAGGTTGTTCTGAGGGCCAGGCTAAAACCTGTATCTGGCAGAAAAACGCCCCGTTGCTGATAGGTCAGGGTCGGCTCAAAAACAAACCCTCTGCCATCAAAACCACCAAAATCGGTAGAAAAGACGGCGCGCGCCTGAAGCCGGGCATTCAGGCGCGAGTTGCCGCCCCCGCTAAAAGAAAAGTCTTTAATTTTGTAGATCAGCTGTGGGCCAATCTCAACCAGATAGTCGAGCTCAGGCATCCCTTCGCGAACGGTATTGTCATCGCTGTCTGCAGCAAAGGCTCCGCCAAAACTCATATCCAGTTCCAGCCTGTCATTTTCGAGGAATACGGCTCTTGCTCCCCCTCTGCCGCCCACACGAAAAATATCACCGCGATAAATAACATAAGGTAATGCCAGGGCTACAAAATTGCGCTCTGATGAGGCCGGATAATTCGGTGACTCTATCATGCCGCCGCCCACTCCTGCTTCCCAAAGGGGGAGTCGCTCATTCAGGCCCTCAAAGCCGGTTAAATCACGATTTGGCGAGTCTTCGATAGCGGCATCTTCAGACGCGGCCAGACCGCCATTGCATAGCAACGTCAGCAGAATCAGCCCGCCAAGTTTTTTAACAAAGTGCATGGGGTGTAATCCTAACAAGAAAAAAGTCCATAAGATCGGCCTTAATCTGGCATAAACGACGCTTTATACTCAATAAATAACGTCAGGGATGAAAAACAGCCAGAATGAGACAGCAGAATGTTAACTAGTGAGTAGTACCGCATAATTAAGACTTTAGCTCAAGGCAATTTGCGCTATGATGCCATTACTTCAGACTAAGAATCTTTTCTGATGGGATTGCCGGACTTTATAAAAAAATGGTTTCGCCCTGCCCCGCTCCCTGTGATTGCGGTAGGTACGGATATCGCCTCTTACCAACTGCTTGAATATCTGAACAACTCACCAAAGTTCGCCCCCTTATACGTACTGAACGAAGAGCCCTGGCATCACCGCACTTATATGTTTGGTGCGCAATTGCGCTATGCCAGTGAGCTTCTCGCTCTGGTCGATAAGCACCAAATCAAAAAAGTCTATTGTGTCACGGCGGAAGACTTCGCCAGGCTCGAGTGTGAGTACGCTAAAGCGTTATCGGTAAAAGACTGTGAGCTTTGTTTGCTGGGTAAAGGGGAGTTACCGCAAAGCTGAACTGCTTAGGTTCGAAAACAAAGGCTGACCGCTTTGAGCGAGAAGGAGACTTTAGAGAAATAGTTTCAGGCTGTCTGCAAATGTTTAGATTATCAGTTAT
>DDJQ01000056.1:54035-70708 GCA_002339125.1 Alteromonadaceae bacterium UBA2620 | reverse complement strand
CAGCTTCGCTGGGCAAACAAAAAAAGCCCGGCTAAGCCGGGCTTTTTAGTGTTTGAGTGGTTATGGGCGCAGAGCGCGCTCACCCCGGGCCAGGCCACACACGCCGGTGCGGGATGACTCGATGATCTCTGTGCATTGCGCCATGGTGGTAGCAAAGGCATCCAGTTTGTCTGTGGTACCGGTTACTTCCATGGTGTAGTTGTTTAACGATACATCAAGAATGTTGGCGCGGAAAATATCAGCATTACGTTTCACTTCTGCACGAATAGCTTCATTACGGGTTGCTACTTTAATCAGCATCATTTCCCGTTCGATGTGCGCATTTTCTGATAAATCGATCACTTTAAGCACGTCCACCAGCTTATTCACCTGTTTGGTAATTTGCTCAATAACCTTATCATCGCCATGGGTGATGATGGTCAGGCGAGACAAGCTCGGATCTTCGGTTGGTGCTACACATAAAGAGTCAACGTTGTAGCCACGCTGTGAAAACACCCCAACAATTCTCGACAGTGCACCTGGCGCGTTTTCCATTAATACTGAAATAATTCTTTTCATCAGGTTCTCTCCGTCTTACTTAAGCGCATGTCATCCATCGCGCCGTACTTAATTTGCATGGGATATACGTGTTCATTCTGGTCGACTGCAATATCCATAAATACCAGACGATCAGTGATGCTAAAGCACTTCTCCATTGCTGCGTCTAATTCAGACAGCGAGTCAACTTTGATCCCCACATGGCCATATGCCTCGGCCAGTTTGACGAAGTCGGGCATGGAATCCATATAAGAATGGGAGTGACGCCCTTTATAAATCATATCCTGCCACTGACGAACCATACCCAGAGCACGGTTATTCAGTGAAATAATCTTAACCGGCAGGTTATACTGCAAGCAGGTAGACAGTTCCTGAATGTTCATCTGAATACTACCGTCGCCGGTCACAACCACTGAGGTCGCATCCGGGTGAGCGAACTGTACGCCCATAGCGGCCGGTAAACCGAAGCCCATAGTGCCCAGGCCACCGGAATTGATCCAGCGACGCGGCTTATCATACGGGTAATAAAGCGCAGCAAACATCTGGTGCTGACCAACGTCAGAACTAACGTACGCTTCGCCATTAGTGTGCTTGTAGAGTGATTCGATAACCTTTTGCGGTTTGATCACCGACTCTCCCTGTTCGAAGTTCAGGCACTTGCGGCTACGCCACTGAGTGATTTGCTCCCACCAGTCAGCCAGTTTAGCTTTCTGCTCTGGCAGCTCTTCAGGGGTTAACAGGTTTAAAATCTGCTCCAGTACAGTTTCTACTGAGCCAACCACCGGAATATGGGCATTCACTGTTTTAGAAATCGACGCCGGGTCAATATCCACATGAATGATTTCCGCATGGGGACAGAATTTTTCAACGTTATTGGTAACACGGTCATCAAAACGGGCACCCAGCGCTAAAATGCAGTCTGAGTTGTGCATGGTTTTGTTGGCTTCAAGCGTACCGTGCATGCCCAGCATGCCAACGAACTGCTCGTGAGTACCAGGGAATGCACCCAGTCCCATCAGCGTACAGGTTACCGGCGCTTGTAATAACTCAGCCAGTTGGGTAACTAAACCGGACGCTTCCGCCGTGATAGCACCGCCGCCTACGTAAAGTACCGGACGCTCTGCTTTTTTAAGTGAAGCAACGGCTTTTTTCACCTGCTTCATATGGCCGCGTACGGTTGGGTTATAAGAACGCATGCTAACATCAGTTGGGAAAACATAAGGGTGTTCTTCCATAACGTTAACGATATCTTTTGGTAAATCAACCACTACCGGGCCCGGACGGCCGGTATTAGCAATGTAATAGGCTTTCGCGATAGCGTCAGGAATATCCTCAGCCCGCTTAACCAGGAAGCTGTGTTTTACGATTGGGCGTGAACAACCCACCATATCGGTTTCCTGGAAGGCATCTTCACCGATGTGCATCGATGGCACCTGACCAGACAGGATTACCATAGGGATCGAATCCATATAGGCTGTAGCAATACCCGTTAAGGTATTGGTAGCACCCGGGCCTGAAGTGACGAGGACGGTACCGGTTTTACCTGTCGAACGCGCGTAACCATCTGCCATATGAGCAGCAGCCTGTTCATGACGCACGAGGACATGTTTGACATCATCCTGAGCAAATAATGCATCATAAATGTCAAGAACGGCACCACCCGGGTAACCGAATACATGTGTAACTCCTACATCTTTTAGCGCTTCCACCACCATGGCGGCGCCCGACATCATCTTCACGGTGTTATCTCCTGTTGGATCATTAATTCAAACTAACCATTTAAGTAATTCAATGAATTAGTTAAAGCAAACTGCTTGGCTGACAATCACTGAAAGTCAATTGTAAACTGACCTTGGTTGTTGTGTACGCGGACTATATCGAAGGCACCGGGAAGATCAAATAACTTTTTTCATAAAAGTGAGATACATATCCCAAATAGTGAATATAATAGGATAAACATCCTATTTTTAACTATCCAAACCACAGAAAACGAAATTTTTGTATTTACATGATTTTAACAGTGACAATTATCAAAACAGCCCTGCAGCGCTTAATAATTAACACCTTGCAAATTTATTACGGCGAAAAAATCAATTTAATTTACCACATCAAATTAGGATAAATATTTCGCTTAATCTTTTCAGCTTTTTTAGCTCGTCCGCTAGCAATGGCTTAGTTACAGCTTTATTGGCCACTGTGGCGATGAGCACCCGCTGCCTCTGCACATTCCCGTACCTGGCAACCCACTGTTCCAGTGTAACGGATTTCTGTACACAAAACGATCCGGCACCAATTTTTTCTACATCGGTACGTCCGGAATAGGTGCCAAAAATGCGATCCCAGATAATGATGACACAGCCAAAATTGGTATTGCTGCTGGCAAAATCATGGGAGTGGTGAAGGTGATGTTGCTCTGCGGTGGTAAAAAACCAGCCATAGATACCGGATTTCAGCGGCAGATTCGCATGGGTTAAATAAGCGCTAAAGAGCGTGAAGGTACCGGATACTGCGATGACTTCATCGCTGGCCCTCAAAATTGCCAGAATAATGGGTGAACCCACGAATAAAGCTAAAAACTCCAGAGGATGGCCGCGATCAGCCCTCGCTGCTCCCATTTTAGTGATGTGATGATGGGTCGCGTGGATACGCCACCAGAACAAAGAACTGTGCTGTGCTGTGCGCGATGTAACCAGTAGTAAATAAACTCTATGAGAGTTCTGACCATAATAGCGGCAAAGACCAGTCCTAAGACCGAAGTCGGCTCAATGGTAAAACCCAGCGGCAGGCTATCCCGCACGGCTTTAAACTCTTCTGATATGGGGGTTTGATAATAATCAGTATAAAAGGGATACCAGATAAACACCGCGCCGGCGAGCCAGAATACATCCTCGGTAAATTCTTTAGGGGTCAGAACCCAGTCCGGCCGTTTGGTCCAGATCCTTTTGGCGATGAGCACCAGCGGTAATAGCAGTACAATCATCAGAGCGGTAAATAAATCCGCATCGAACCAGTTATAAATCTGTATTGAGGCAACCGCAAAAACCGCCAAAAAAACTAACACCGGTTACGGAAGGCTTCACAAAAAGTCCCGCCATGCCGACGAATTTGCTATTGATGACTCTGCTACAGAGGCTTGCTCGGGGGTATACTCATCACTCATATAGTTATCCGGAGGTAATATGTCTTGAGAGGGGCATAAGAATTTCTTAGACAACGCCACGAACCAAGAACGAACAGCTACCCTTTTAACTGAACAAAAACCACCGGCAGTAAACTAGTTCAGCTTAGTACGTTTTTTAACCAACAGCCATTAAAAATGTACTTCCTGATTCTGGCGGAGCAGATATCCTAAGGGGACAATACGCTTTCTGACTTATCTGTTGCTGATTTACAACTACTTTTTGGGCACCCAGGCCCATAGCATTTCACACACCACAGGTTCGATATTATTGGCATCGGTGACGGTGACCTTAACCAACACCTCGCCTTTTTCCTGTTGCTGCATCATCTGAATCTGTTCGTCACTGAGCGAGGCCACTGCCGTCATATCGCCTGTCGCCCGCTTCACGTATTGCAGATTCATCGATTTGATCAGCGGTAACTTATCCCCCGGCAGGTTTAAGCCAACAATAAAGCCTGTTGCCGATTCTGCCAGTAAAGCCATTGCCGCAGCATGCACACTGCCAATGTGATTCTGCACTTTTTTATAGTTTGGTTGCCTGAAAGTGACGGTAGAAAAGTCGGTTGACACAATATCCACCCGCGCAGTGCCCGCCAGCTTAACTTTATAGCGAAACATCCAGGTCAGCAGGCGGCTGCTCAGCCAGGCTGGATAGTGATTTACTTTTTCGGCATAGCGCCTCAAGGGGTTACTCGACATAAAAAATAGCTCAACTGGTTAGACCAGAAGAGCCTACGTTTTCTTAGCGCACAAATCAAGAGCAAGCCGCGCCCTGTTAATTCGCCTTAAGGTCTGCCAGCAGCGCCTCGAGCTTTGCGGTATGCGCAGCATACTGCCGCCAGCGGCCTATGGACCGGGTGTTAATTGCTTCTCTCACCTGCACTTTACTGGCAGTTGAAACCGGAGCCTTATTTTTTTCTACCTGCAGACAGGCGGCCTCCCAACTGAGGCCGCAAAAATCAATCAGTGCCGGGATTTCTTCAGCTGGCCGGGTAACCAGTTCCTCATAGGATTGCAGCCGCACGTTGTGTGGGAAAAGGTTTTGCCAACGATGTACTAAAGAATAGAAGTTCTTATAAAAACGACCTGTAGATTCAAGATCATAGGCGTAAGCAAAATAAGGACTGCTTAATGAAAACAACTGCCGGAAGTTACCAATACAGGTATCCATGGGCTCCCTTAACAGACACACGATTTTTGCATTGGGCAGGGCCCGGCGAATTAACCCCACGTAGAAAAAATTGAACGGGAGTTTATCGACCAGGTATTTTTTATTGTTCAGCAGAAATGACGTTCTTTCAAGATACCGACTGCCCAGTTCAGCAAAGGAGAGCTGCTCGGCGGCTTGTAAGGTGGGTAAATCGAGCACCTGATTAGAAGGCGTTTTCGCCAGTTCTTTGACAGCTAACCCGAAATCCTGGAGTTCCCCCCCCGAGGCCACCTGACTATGACTGGTAATGATACGCTCCACCAGCGTAGTACCCGAGCGCGGCATACCCAGCACAAAGATGGGTTGCGATGACGGGTCGCCCTGATTTGCGGAGCTAACAGCCGGCTGCTGTGCCTGCAACCAGTTAAAGATAGCGTCATAGTGTTGTTCAACCGCTGTGAACTGGTTCCTTTTAGACTGCTTTGCCTCACTGAGAACACTGAAGGCTTTATCGTACTCTTTAAAAGCTTCGTACTCTTTTGCCAGTGCATGACTTAAATGCAATTTACCATCGATATCAGTGGTTTTTGCATGAAGAACAGATAGTCTTTCAATATGATTGGTGGTTTCACTAATGCCGCCGAGATCAGAAAGCGCATAGTGCGCCTGGTAATAGTCAGGCTTTAGCGCAATAGCTTGTTCAAAGGCTTGCCGCGCTGTATCAAACTGCCCGGCAAATTTGGCCGATACTGCAAAGTTATAATGAAAACTGGCATTATCCGGCGCCTTAGCCAGCGCCGCTTTAAAATACTTCAACGCTTCTTCGTGCAAGCCCACCCGGCTTAGAGACACACCTACCGTATCCAGCGCCAGCGGTTTATCCAGACTGACTACCGGACACCGTGAGGCAGCGTCGACTGCAGCGGGCATATTGCCGAGCAGGGCATAACACTTGGTGAGATAAGCATAGGTTTGGGGTTCGGGCGTCAGCTCAGCAGATTTATTTAACAGGCGCACTGCCTTATGGATTTGCAGGATCTCAATATGCACTATGCCGAGTAGAAAATAGGCCTCGGCATCATCGCCGTAGTGTTTAATCAATGTCACACAGGCGCTGTGCGCAGCGACATAATCACGTTGATTAATCGCACTCAGTGCCTGCTGAATAAACTGTTGCTTGTTTTGCATAGGTTGTTGTTCCAACAAAAAGGCACCTTGCGGTGCCTTTTAAGTAGTGATTTGCCAGGCTTGCTCTGCAAGCCCGTTGTTATGCAGTTTTACATTTCAAACTGATAACTGAACGTTACACCAACGGTGCGCGGACGCAGCAGGAAGTGACCGTAACCACGTTGTAAATCGGTGCGGTTTATCGCTATATTACCGACCCCCTGATACCCCTGATGGGCACGAGTCGATACAAAGGCGTATTTGTCGAACAGGTTATCAACATAGAAAGTGACACTCCAGTCAAAATCAGAGATTTTGGCAGTCAGGTTGCTAACCGCATAACCGGCCAGGCTTTCACCACTGCGACGTTGACCAACGGTAGTAATAATATCGCTTTGCGCGGTAATACCGTAGTTTATATCAAGCATCTTGTCGCCAAACACTTCCTGAGTGTAGGTCAGGCCAAGAGAGAACTGTTGTTCAGGGGAGCCTGGCAGGCGATCGCCATCTTTACCGTCAAACAGCTCATCCAGATTGGTTGGGTTACCATCTTCGTCAAACTCGTCGTACACGTTAAACAGGAATGGCGCGTCGGCCGTTAATTCTGCCTTGGTGTAGGAGTAAGTCGCATACATGGTCAGTTCATCAGTCAGTACTGCGCGGGTAAACAATTCGACACCGCGTGAGTTTGCGCCTTCAGCGTTGGTGGTAATGGGCTGCTGACCATTAACCGTTGCACCACCTACCTGCGCATCTTCCCAGTCAACATTAAACACTGCCGCATTGAAGTGCAGTTTGTTTTTAAAGAACGTGGTTTTCAGACCTAATTCATAGTTGGTGGTGGTATCGGCAGTGTATACCTGCTCGTCTGGTAACGCACAGATAATCTGATTCTGAATTTCATCGATGTCCGGAGGACACGCTGCCACACCGTTGGCTCCACCGATACGGAAACCTTCACTCACTGTTGCGTAGGCTAATACATCATCAGTAACCTGATAACTGGCATTAAATTTAAACAGGGTACCTGAATCGTCGGCACCCTCTTCACCAAAATCGAGCACGATGGAGTCGGGATCACGGCCTAAGAACACCGTTTCAAACAGCGGTAAGTCGACGGCTGAGCGTGACTTCACCTCATACTCGTACGCCCGTAAACCAGCCGTTACTGTGAGCTTATCGGTAACTTCATAACTTACCTCACCAAACAGCGCCTGCTCTTTAACATCGGTATAATCCACCGAGTAGTATTCAAGTGAGTCCGGTCGAGGGTTACCACCCACTCCCCATACGTTCAGCGCGTACTCATCAAAACCTGGCGTAAACTCCTTACTGTAGCCAAAGCTTTCTGTGTCGTAGTAAAACCCACCTACAATCCAGGATAACGGGCCACTGGGCTCAGACACTAAACGAATTTCCTGAGTAAAGCGGTCGATATCGCCCACTTCTTCAGTGAATGCACTGAAAGCCGGAAACTCTTCATAAGAATAGGCCAGACGAATTAGCAGATCAGTCTGGTCACGATTACCAATGTCTTCTGAGCCTGACCAACCGGTTGCCGAAACCAGTTCAGCAAAGCCTAAATCGGCTTTTAATTCCAGGCTCAGCAGGTCGTCTTCCTGCTCACGAGGTTCTTCGTAACGGTAAGCAGACTCGTACGGACCGAGCACGTCGTTTAAAGGGTTAGCCGGGTCCAGGGCACCATACTGAGTAATTGAGCGGCCCTCTACCTCACGCTTCTGATAGAAGTAGGAAACGGTACCGTCGAACCAGTCATTCGGCGTCCAGCGTAAGGCAACACGGCCGGTCAGGGTCTTTTCGCCGTTGGCATCCTTAACCGGCTTAAGGTTTTCAGACACGGCGGTTGGATCTGTCCAGTCCGGATCAGGCAGCGAGACACCGCTTTCACGAACTACGTAGTTGTAATCCAGGTAGCCCGGATCGTTGAAATAGTTTACTGCGGCGCGAATAGCCAGCGTGTCGTCAATCAGCGGCGTGTTAAATACAAAGCTGGCTTCCCCGCCCATGGAGTCACTTTCGGCAACGCTGAACACATCACCTTTTACGCGGCCAGTGGTCAGATCCATCTCAACTTCGTTGGGAAGATAACGAATTGCACCGCCAAGGGTACCGGCACCGTACAGCGTTCCCTGTGGGCCAATCAGTACCTCAACCCGGTTTACGTCGATTAAGCGCATGTTCAAAAACAGCGGCACATCACCAAAGTAGGTGGCAACCGTGCCACCGTCAGAAGATGGACCCGAAGAGTTTGTATTTAATCCTCGGACAATAATAGGTGAGTCGGTTCGACCGCCCTGGTTGGTAATCGTCAGACCCGGCACCCAACGGGCCAAATCTTCTAAATCTTCTAAATTCTGGTCTTCCATGATATCAGCGGTAATCGCTGAAATATTTAGCGGAACTTCCTGTAATGAACCGGTACGACGGGTTGCCGTTACTTCAATTTTTTCTATCTCTTTTGCACCATCCGGCTCCTGAGCCATAACAGCTGGTACCATGCAGGCAGTCATAACTGCACTGGCAACGACAGAATAGGCAAATCGATTACCTGGTTTATTCATGTGTGCTCCTCAACGGCGATAAATCAACAACTGTTGTTAACTCCGTACACTACAGCAGCTTTTGTGCCTGTTTTTATTTACTTAACCTAATTATTAAGTGGTTTTGTACAATTAAACCGCATAGTTATGCATTACTGCTCAAGAAAAATGCAATACATCGCATTAACGGCCCGACTGGCCGCCCATTTAAGTGCAAAAATTAGGTTTACTGGCGCAAAATCGGCTGGCATTCACCATTTCGGGGCACCATTAGAAAAGTCGCACATAAAACATGCATAATTATGTGAATAAATATGTAAAAAGTCCCACGTTGCCATATATTGATGGATCCGCTTACTTCAGCCACAGCTAACATGGTTGTTTTGTTGAGGCTTTGTTTATTGCTGCAATAACTTCGATAGTTGTGACATTGAACAGAAAATACGAAAAGGAAACCACGTATAGATGGCCGCTAAGTGCTCAATAGAAGGACTATGTTTTTATTTAAAAACTTCTCTGGATGAGAAATTGGAGCGGGAAATGAGATTCAACTGGCAATCGCTGAGCGATGTACACGCTGTCGCAGGCCCCTTGGGGTCGCTTTGAATTGATTTTTGATATAAATACTTCTCTGGATGAGAAATTGGAGCGGGAAACGAGATTCGAACTCGCGACCCCAACCTTGGCAAGGTTGTGCTCTACCAACTGAGCTATTCCCGCTTAAGAGTGGTACTTCGTTTGAAGTGGTGCGCATTTTACAAAATTATTTTGCCAGTGCAACACCTATTTTCATTTTTTTGCGTTTTTTTGTCTGAATGCTTAAATACTAAACACTTTCTCGCGATAGAACTGCATTTCAGCGATAGATTCACGAATATCATCCAGTGCCTGATGAGTGCCCTGCTTGGTAAATCCATCGAGCGCCTCCGGCTTCCAGCGACGAACCAGCTCTTTAATGGTACTAACATCCACATTGCGATAATGGAAGTACGCTTCAAGCTCTGGCATGTATTTCACCATGAAGCGACGATCCTGACCTATACTGTTACCACACAGGGGTGATTTGCCGGCATCAACGTATTGGGCCAAAAAGGCAATGGTTTGTTTAGCCGCAGCATCTTCGTCAAACTCACTGTCACGACAACGCTGAGTAAGACCACTCTCGCCATGTACCCGGGTACACCACTCATCCATGCCATCAAGAATTGCATCGCTCTGGTGCACGGCAATCACCGGCCCTTCGGCAATAACATTTAGCTGGGGGTCCGTCACAATAGTGGCAATTTCCAGTACTTTACAGGTTTCAGGGTCCAGACCGGTCATTTCCATATCGATCCACACCAGGTTGTCATTGTTTTTTGCCATTAACCTTGCCTATTTTCTCTCAAGAGGTGACACATAAAGTGCACAAAAGGTATCATGCACAGCCTAAAACGCAAACTTCGAGAACGGCGTGGCCAAGAAACCCAAATTATCCCATCGACAAAAGCGACAGGTAGCGGCAAACCGCCAGAAACGCCTATCTCGCAAACAGCAATCATCTCCTGATTTATCCTCTTTGCTGGCTGGCCGGGTAATTGGTCGTTTTGGTAAACAAGCCGATGTTCAGGACACCGAAGGCAACGTGGTTCGTTGCCATATTCGTCGCACCATCGAATCGGTAGTGTGCGGTGATGAGGTGCTGTTTGCCCGTTCCGAAGTCCCCGACGAAAATATAGGCGGGGTTATTGAAATTGTACAGGATCGGCGCACCGTGCTGACCCGCCCGGATTTTTATGATGGCGTTAAACCCATTGCCGCCAATATCGACCAGATTATCGTGGTGTCGTCGGTAAAGCCGGAATTGTCGCTGAACATTATCGACCGCTATCTGGTGGCCTGTGAAGACACCGACATCAAGCCCTTACTGGTGCTTAATAAAGTCGAGCTGTTAAGTGAAGAAGAACGTGAAACCGTGAGTGCCTCCCTGGCCATCTACCAGCAGCTTGGCTACGAGTTATTGCTTACCAGTTGCAAAAGTGGCGAAGGCATTGCTGAGCTTCATGAACGCTTACGCGATAAAACCAGCGTGTTTGTGGGTCAGTCCGGGGTGGGTAAATCGAGTATCATCAATCAGGTACTGCCCGATGCCGACGAATTAGTGGGTGAGATTTCCGAAAACTCTGGTTTAGGCACACACACTACTACCGCCGCAAAATTATTACCCATTCCTTCTGGCGGGGAGTTGATCGACTCTCCCGGAGTCCGTGAATTTGCCTTATGGCACCTGCCTCAGGAACGCATTACCTGGGGCTTTATTGAATTCAGAGATTACCTGGGCGGCTGTAAATTCCGCGACTGTAAACACCTCAACGATCCGGGCTGCATCATTCGTCAGGCCGTAGAAGAGGGTAAAATCAATCAGCAGCGCTATGATAATTATCATAGGATCATCGCCGCCATGGCCGAGCAGCGCCCGGCATATGCGAACCGTCTTATATCAAACCCTGATGAACCATAACCTTATGTTGATATGTTTCCCCGCAAAATCAGCTACAATAGGCACCATTAGGCGCAAATAGCCCTCAGGCTGTGCCAGACAACATGTAATTAGGAGCATTCACTTTGTTGAATTGGTTTAAAGTCAACCTGCAGTATGTACTGCCTAAACACCTTATTTCCCGGTTAGTGGGTAAACTGGCCGCCGCAGAAGCAGGCGCCCTGACTACCTGGCTGATCAAGCTGTTTATTAAACAGTTTAAGGTCAATATGGACGAGGCAATGTACTCTCAGCCAGAAGACTATCGTACCTTTAATGCTTTCTTTACCCGCCCGTTAAAGCCCGGCGTACGTCCTATTGAAGAAAATGACGACGTGCTGTGTCATTCTGTAGACGGCACCGTCAGCCAGTTTGGTGATATAGTTGGCGAAGATCTTATTCAGGCCAAAGGCCACAAGTTTACCTTATCGGCTTTACTGGGTGGCAACCCGGATCTGGCCCAGCCATTTAAAGGCGGTAAGTTTGCCACTATCTATCTGTCGCCTAAGGACTACCACCGTATTCATATGCCTATCGAAGGCAAGCTTACCGACATGGTGTATGTGCCCGGCGAACTGTTTTCAGTGAATCCGCTAACGGCAGAAAATGTACCTGGCTTGTTTGCCCGCAACGAGCGGGTAGTCACCATTTATGATACGCCGGTGGGCAAAATGGCCATTGTACTGGTGGGTGCAACGATTGTTGCCAGTATCGATACCGTTTGGGCCGGCACCGTTACCCCGCCAGCCGGTAAGCATGTCACTCACTGGCGCTACGAAGGCGACGAAGGGATTAATCTGGCGAAAGGTGAAGAGCTTGGTCAGTTTAAGCTGGGCTCAACGATTGTGGTGTGTTTTGAGCCGGATAAGGTCGACTTTGCCGATCTGGCCCTTGAGCAGGTTACCCGGCTAGGCCAGCCTTTTGCGACCAAAACAGCCCCTGCCGCTGATTAATGGATCCCGTTAAAAAGAGCCTTGTTACCCTTCACCTTGCGGTTGTGCTTTTAGGAGGTACCGGGCTCTTTTCCAAGATCATCCCGCTAAACGCCATCGACATTACGTTGGGGCGAAGTCTGTTTGCCTGTCTTGCCTTGTGCTTATTCGTCAGGGCTGGCAGAGAGCATCTGCGTCTTGAACGCCGCCTCGATTATTTTATTGCCGTTGGGCTTGGCGTGCTGATGGCGGCTCACTGGGCCACCTATTTTGCTTCCATGCAGTACGCTGGTGTCTCGGTAGGGATGATTGCCATGTTCACTTTTCCGGTGATTACCGTATTACTGGAACCGCTGTTTGAGAAAACCCGACTGGCCTGGCAAGACATGCTCAGCGCACTGGTGGTTGTTATCGGTATCGTGTTAATTGTGCCTGAAATATCGTTGGATAATGATGTAACGCTTGGCGTGGGACTCGGTGTGATTTCAGCAGTCCTTTATGCAGTACGAAACCTATCCTTAAGAAAGTACTTTTCTCACTATAGCGGTGCCCGTTCCATGGCCTGGCAAACGCTGATTATTGTTTTATGCCTGCTACCGTTCAGTGACCTGACAAGTACCCAGCAGGACACCAGCGTATGGTTGTTGCTGCTGGCACTGGGTACGGCATTTACGGCGCTGCCTCATGCGCTCGTGGCGAATAGCCTGGCCCACCTGCGTGCTAAAACCTTTTCACTAATCGCCTGTATGCAGCCTTTTTATGGGGTGATTTTTGCCATTATCCTGCTTAACGAGTCGCCGGGATGGCAGACCCTGCTGGGCGGAATTTTAGTGACCTCAGCGTCAATTTATGAAACAGTAAACACCCATAAATCAGCATCTGCCACCAATGAGTAATCGTTATGTGGATCTTAGGTCACCGCGGCGCCAGCGCAGCAGCACCTGAAAATACTCTGGCCGCGTTTTCACTGGCCATGACGCAACAGGCAACGGGTATCGAACTCGATGTTTATCAGGTCGAAGATGAAATTGTCATTATTCATGACCGCTGGTTAAACCGCACTACTAACGGCAAGGGCATGGTTACCAGCCATCCGCTTTCATACCTGCGTAGTCTGGATGCCGGTAATGGTGAAGTCATCCCCTATCTGGCAGAGGTATTCGAAATTCTGCCCGCAGACGCCGTGCTTAATGTGGAAATTAAACACCTGAGTAATGTGGATAGCTGGCTGGAGAAAATTCGCCAGGGCCTTGCTCAGAGCGGCTTCCCGGCTGAGAACCTGATTATCTCTTCATTCAATCACCGCTGGATCCGTCAGATTAAGGCCGCCTGGCCGCAGGTGCACATTGGCGCACTCACTGCTACCTATCCCGAGAATGGGTTGGGTTTCGCCCATGATCTGGATGCCTTTTCGCTCCATATGGCACTGGATGTAGTGGATGAGTTCTATGTTAAAGAAGCCCGTCAGGCAGGTTTAAAAGTACTGGTGTATACCGTGGATTATCCTGAGGATATGCTGATGCTGAAAGCCTGGGGCGTGGATGGGATTTTTACCAACGTGCCGGACGTAGCCAGACAAATACTTAGCCCCGGGGAATAACCTTAGCGATGATTACTGGCCAGATGCTGAGAAACCACTTTGCCTTTGCAGCATCGACACTTTCGGCACAATCGCAGGTTTAGCCAGTGGCCGAGAATAATCAGGCCGGCGCCAAAAGCGATAGTAAAAGGCTCGCCGGACTCACCAAACATGTCTTTAAACCAGTAAATCACCCCGCCACTTAGCAGTAGCAACAACGGGTAGTATTTACCATGGTAGCGCACGGCACCGCTGATAAGCGCGACGCTACCGATAAGAATAGACAGACTTAAAATAGTCCGTTCAAACCAGGTTTGGCCAAACATACTGGAAGCCAGCAATGGCAGCAGCGGGATCGCCAGACAATGCAAAGCGCACAGACTTGAGATCCAGATCCCAAGCCGGTCTAAAAATGTTGGATTGTCGATGGGTGATTGCATAACTACCTTACCTTTAGCTGATGTTATAATATAACATCCCTGAGTTTTTTCAAGATCCCATCAACGATCTTCATGCAATTAGCGGCAAATTACGACGAATGACATAGGGTAATAGCTTAAAACCTTGCTAAGAGCGATTACTTAGTTAGGCGCGGCAACACTTACCTGAGTGCTGCTGGCGTATTCACGTTGCGGTGTGTCAGGTTTAGCAAAGTAGTCGTGCATTGATTTAAGCGCGAAGTGCTGTGCCGGCAGGTTAGCGAGTTTTTCCTGCAGAAACTCGATGGTTCCCGGGTGGGGATGAGCAATTATAATCACTTTGGTGTACTTACGGGTTAACGCAATCGCCCGCTGCCACTGCTCATTCATGAAGTCTTCGGTTTGTTCATGATCCAGAAACACGTGACGTCTGGCATTGGGGATCTGTTTTTCACGGGCCACCTGTTGGGCCACGGTAAAGCGCGTGGTGCGACTATCAACAAAAAACAACCCGGTGTGTTTAATCACATTCATCAGCGGTTGTAGCGCCTGGCCCGAGGCCGTGAGTACACTGCCCATGTGATTGTTAACGCCAATAGCATAAGGAACCGAGGCAAGAGCAGCCTCAAAGGTTGCGGTAATTTCGTTGGCATACATCGAAGAGGTGATGGCTCCGGGCCCCAGCGGTTTGTCGGATTGCGCTTCCATTGGCAGATGCAGCATTACATCACGGGATTGGGCATGTGCTCGCTTAGCAAAGGCCTTACCCTGGGGTGTATGGGGCAAAATGGAAAAAGTCACTGCTTCAGGCAGCGCAAATGCCCGTTCGTCGGTGACACGATAACCCATATCATCAATGATGATATAAAGTTCCGCAGGTGCCTGGGATGGCTGATGTGCGGTCGCACGACTGGCAGCCGTTGTTGTCTGGCTAACCAGCATTCCCCACACAATAACGCAATATATACCGAGCTGTTTCAAGAGCGCACTTAAACCTGATTATTTGTAATTGTTATGGCCGCTAGCATACCAGCCGGGTTCACAATTACCAATATCAACTGCCATCAACCGCCTTATCTGCATCCATACCAGTCTGGCCCAGGCTATACGAATAGGCTAAATATCCAGCCACTGTAACGGGTTAAGTGCTTTGCCCTTATGGCGTATCTCAAAATACAAATTAGGTGAAGACTGACCGCCACTCTGACCCAGTAATGCCACGGTCTCGCCTTTGGCCACCGCATCACCGGCCGAGCGCAGCAGTGCCTGATTGTGTCCGTAGACCGACATATAACCATCACCGTGTTCAATAATAGTGACCAGGCCGAAGCCTCTCAGCCAGTCAGAATAAATGACCCGGCCATGGGCAATGGCTTTTACCGAACTGCCTTCGCGGCCATCTATCATGATCCCTTTCCATCGCACCTGGCCCTGACGACGCTTACCAAATAAACGCCGCAGTGTACCGTTGGCAGGCTTAAGTAACTTTCCCTTTTCGCCGGATAAGCCGGTTAACTCCTGCGGCACCTGACTGGCCCGCTGAGCACGCTCGATGGCCTCTACCAGTGCCTGTTCCGCTTCTCTTAACTGCGCAATCCGGCTTTCTTCGCTGGCAATTTTGCTACGCAGCTTTACCAGTGTTTGCTGGCGATCCTGTTGGCGGGCAACCAGTTCATTTTGCTGACGCTCCTGATCGCTCAGCAACGCGGTTAACTCCTGAGCCTTAGCCTGCAATTCAGCATTAACCTGCTCCAGCTCGGTGACACTTGCTTTAAACTGAGTGATTTCTTTCTGTCGGGCTTCATTCAGGTATTTGTAGTAAGTCAGCACGCGTTCGAAGCGCGCGGCGTCCTCCTGGTAAAACACCATTTTGGCATAGTCGTAGTTACCGGAGATAAAAGCGGTTCTTAGCTGACCGCCAAGCAGTTCCTGTTGCTGAGCAATAGCTTGCTCAAGCTCATCACGCCGGCTTTTGAGGCTTTCCTGCTGGTCGCGGTTTTCGGCCAACGCGGTTTTTGTGTTATTGAGCCGCCGGGCCACTGCACCGATGTCTTTTTCTGATTGTTCCAGCACGGATTGCAGTTCCTGGGCATCGGCTTTACTGCCCTGCAGTGCCTGTTGACGGGCTTTTAATTCTTCCTGTAGCTCCGCCAGTTCCTGCTCGGCGTCATTACTTTGCGCAAAGACAAGGCCAGCAGGCGATAGCCCATACAACAATGCCACCAGCACAAGGCTGATGGCACAGTTCTTTAGCAACACTATGATGGGCTGCATATCTCTATTTAAGATTTTAGAGTCATGATAGTTTTGCCGGTCATTTCTTCTGGTTGCTCAACGCCCATCAGATGCAACATCGTCGGCGCTACATCGCTGAGTGTGCCGCCCTTACGGGGTTCAGCATCACGACCAAAGTAAATAAACGGTACAGGCTCACTGGTATGGGCGGTATGAGCCTGGCCAGACTCGTTATCTACCATTTGTTCTGCATTACCGTGGTCAGCAGTGATCAGGCACTCACCGCCGGTTTTCTTCAGTGCCTCAATTACGCGTCCGATACACTTATCTACCGCTTCACAGGCTTTAACTGCCGCGTCGAAGTCGCCGGTATGACCAACCATATCGCCATTTG
>DDJQ01000056.1:0-53740 GCA_002339125.1 Alteromonadaceae bacterium UBA2620 | reverse complement strand
CGCCGGTATGACCAACCATATCGCCATTTGGATAGTTACAGATGATCACGTCAAACTTGCCGGATTCAATCGCTCCAACCAGTTCGTCCGTGAGTTTTTCTGAGTTCATTTCCGGCTGCAGATCGTAGGTGGCTACATCGGGTGATGGGATCAGAATACGCTCTTCGCCTTTAAATTCTTTCTCGACACCGCCAGAGAAGAAAAAGGTAACGTGGGCGTACTTTTCGGTTTCTGAAATGCGCAGTTGGGTCTTATCCTGCTTTTCCAGCCATTCGCCTAACACATTTACCAGCTTCTCGGCTGGGAAAGCAACTGGCGCATCAAAATCTGCCGAGTACTGAGTCAGCATAACAAAGGCCGAAAGCTCTGGTTTAACCGCGAGCTCAAAGCCATCAAAGTTTTTATCAACAAATACCTGGGTCAGCTGACGCGCACGGTCGGCACGGAAGTTCATAAAAATAATGGCATCGCCATCTTCTACACTCACGCTTTCGCCAATAACGGTTGGAGGTACAAATTCATCGTTTTTGCCTGCCTCGTAAGAGGCTTTTAATCCGGCAACTGCTGAATCGGCGGTCGCTTCGCCTTTACCCTGAGTAATCAGGTCGTAAGCTTTTGTTACCCGATCCCAACGTTTGTCACGGTCCATAGCAAAGTAGCGGCCGATGATAGTAGCTGTTTTACCACAACCTATCTCAGCAAATACCGCATCGGCTTTTTCCAGCGACGCTTCAGCGCTTTGTGGCGGCGTATCACGACCATCCAGGAAAGCGTGTAAGTAAACTTTTTTCGCACCGCGGTGAGCAGCCATTTTCAGCGCTGCAAAAATATGGTCTTCGTGACTGTGAACACCACCTGGTGAAAGCAGACCCATAATATGTACCGCTTTATCTTTACTTACCGCGTCGTCAATGGCTTTTACCAGTGCCGGATTGTGCTCAAACTCGCCGTCTGCAATGGATTTGGTTACTTTGGTAAAGTCCTGATACACCACGCGGCCTGCGCCGAGGTTAACATGACCTACTTCAGAGTTACCCATTTGACCCTCGGGTAAACCCACATCCAGCCCGGAACCGCTGATTAACGTGTTTGGGTACTCTTTGGTTAAAGCATCCAGATTTGGCGTGTTCGCGGCCAGGATGGCATTTTGATCTGCATCCTCACGATATCCCCAGCCATCGAGTACGATTAGTGCCAGTGTCTTCTTGGATTGCGTCATGGGTTCTCCTGTAAAATTTCGTTGCCCTTATCAGGCGATGCTGTTCGGGTTAGTTATCCGCTTGCCCGGCTTATTATTAGGTACCGATATTGTCAGGCTTTGGATTGTTCCGTAGGGCGAGGCATACATTTATATTACCAAACCCTAGAGGGGATTGAAGAGCAGATGTTGAAAAATACCTCAATCAGTTTAATTGAGAATGTGAATTAACCAACCGAAGTACAGTAATTTAGCGCGCTTAGCGTTGTATTAACTGGGCTTCCTCCGCGCAAAGCTGGTTTCTGTTGTTTTTTTCTATATACTTTGCACTCTTTTTTTAACAAACCGATGCATTGGGAAGACGTAATGGATCAACTCATCGAATTTGCCAGCAATAACATTATACTGGCGGGTATCTGGCTGGCGCTGGTTATTATGCTGATTTACAGCTATGTCAGCGGTCTGATTTCCTCTGTCAAAGAAGTCAGTGTGCACGAAATGACATTGCTGATTAACCGTGAAGATGCAGTGGTTCTTGACACCCGCCCTGCCAACGACTTTAAGGCAGGTCATATCACCGGTGCCCGGCAGATCAAGCCGGAAGAGGTTCGTGAAAAGAACTTCAGCAAGCTTGAAAAATACAAAGACACGCCCATTATTGTTGTTTGTGCCATGGGTAACAGCGCACGCGGCGTAGCTGCTGCAATGACAAAAGACGGTTTCAGTAAAGTAAATGTACTGAAAGGCGGCATGAACGCCTGGTCTCAGGCCGGCTTACCCGTTGCTAAATAATCAACCAAAAGGCCGCTATTGTGAGTAAAGTTGAAATCTACACCAAAGCTTATTGCCCCTTTTGCACCCGGGCAAAAGCCCTGCTCCAGCAAAAAGGTGTTGAATACACTGAGTATGCCATCGATGCCGAGCCTGCCTTGCGCGATGTTATGATTGAGCGCGCAAATGGCGGTTATACAGTGCCGCAAATATTCATTAACGACCAGCACATTGGTGGTTGTGATGATATGTTTGCGCTGGAAAGACAGCAAGAACTCGATCCACTGCTGGCCAGCTAATTATTCTTATAAAATTTAAAATTACACTTAGGTAAAAACATGTCTGAAGAAAACCAAAGCAACCAAGAAAACGCCGCTGCCGGCCAGGGTCAAACGCCACAATTCAACATCCAGCGTATTTACACAAAAGACATTTCTTTTGAGTCTCCGAACGCACCAGGTATCTTCACTAAAGAGTGGAAGCCAGAAATCAAACTGGACATCGATACCTCTACTGACAAACTGGATGGCAACCTGTTCGAAGTTGTTCTGTCGGTTACCGTTACAGCCACCATGGGCGAAGAAACTGCATTTTTGTGTGAAGTTGAGCAAGCCGGTATTTTCATGATTGGTGACATGCCAGAACAAAACAAAGCACACATGCTGGGTTCTTTCTGTCCGAACACGCTGTTCCCATATGCTCGTGAAACCATTTCTAACTTGGTTAATCGCGGTACCTTCCCGCCGTTAAACCTGGCACCGGTAAACTTCGACGCCATCTTTGCTGCATACATGCAAAAACGTGCGCAGGAAGCTCAGGCATCTCAGCAACAACTGGACGCCTAAGACGCCCATGAATGATGCGTCGGTTACCGTTCTTGGAGCAGGATCCTATGGTACTGCTCTGGCTATTTGTTTAGCCCGTAATAATACGCCCACCGTGCTGTGGGGCAGAGACGCCAGGCAGTTATCTGTTATGGCTGACAGTCGCCAGAACGAACGGTATTTACCCGGCGCCCCCTTCCCCGAGGCGCTCTCGATTGAGAGCGATTTGGCCACGGCCATTGCGCAAAGTCGCGACATTCTGGTTGTAGTACCAAGTCATGCCTTTAAAGGCATGCTGGAGCAATTAGCGCCTTTACTGCACGACTCTCAGCGTATTGTGTGGGCCACTAAAGGCCTTGAACCGGGCAGCGGTCGTCTGCTCAAAGAAGTGGCGCTGGAAGTACTGGGTGACAAATACCCGCTGGCGGTGTTATCCGGACCGACTTTCGCCAAAGAAATGGCGGCGGGATTACCCACGGCTATCTCACTGTCTTCCACTGACGATGAGTTTATCGACGCCATGGCAGCCAAACTGCATTGCGCCCGTTCATTTCGGGTTTACAAAAACCCCGACTTTACCGGTGTGCAACTTGGCGGCGCGGTTAAGAACGTAATTGCCATTGGTGCCGGGCTGGCCGATGGGCTGGGTTTTGGTGCCAATGCCCGTACTGCGTTAATTACCCGCGGACTGGCTGAACTGACCCGTTTGGGCGTTCAGGCCGGCGCGCAGCCAGAAACCTTTATGGGTATGGCCGGGTTAGGCGATCTGGTGCTTACCTGTACTGACAACCAGTCCCGTAATCGCCGCTTCGGCCTTGCTTTGGGTAAAGGCACATCGGTGGACAACGCCATGGAAGAAATCGGTCAGGTAGTAGAAGGTTACCGTAACACCGAAGAAGTGGTTATTCTGGCCCGCAAGCTGGACGTGGAAATGCCCATTTGCGAGCAAATTTACGCGGTACTTTACGAGGGTAAATCGCCTAAAGACGCTGCCCTGGCCTTACTGGGCAGAGAACTTAAGTCTGAATAACAAGCCTTAGCTTGTTATTCATGCAGGAATTGCAAAGCAATATCCGGTATCCCTTTAAATTATCTGATGAACTAAACAAGCCTTAGCTTGTTATTCACATGTTAGCGCGCGCCGTCGTAGCCAAACTGACGCCAGGACTCATACACAAATACCGATACCGCATTCGACAGATTCATGCTTCGACTATCTGGCAGCATAGGAATGCGCACCCGTTGCCCGGGCGGTAACGAGTCGATGATGTCATCGGGTAATCCGCGGGTTTCCGGCCCGAACAATAACGCGTCACCCTTTTTGTATTGCACATCAGAGTGAAACGCTTTGCCTTTGGTGGTACATGCAAATACCCGTGCTGGCTGACGCTCTTCAAGAAAACGCTCGAAACTGGCATAGCGCTTTACTTCAGCAAATTCGTGATAATCCAGCCCCGCCCGGCGTACCCGCTTGTCATCCCAATCAAAGCCCAACGGCTCGATAAGATGCAGTGCATAACCGGTATTGGCACACAGGCGAATAATGTTACCGGTGTTAGGGGGGATCTCTGGCTGATATAACACGATGTCTAACATGCAGGTTCACTCTTTACTAAGTCGGGCGGCATTATGCGAGGTTTCGTGCAGCGGGTCAAAATTCGCCGCTAAAGAAGTCAAATATGCGCGCCATCACCGGTTGGCGAATGGCATCTGTCTCAATCAGAATTTCGTGGCGGGCACCCTCGACCAGAATATACTCGGCATCCGGTATATCCGCGACTACCCGTTGCTGGCGTTTGTTGTCTACCACGGTATCATCGCCGGCACTGAAAACCAGCACAGGCAGAGTGATTTGCTGCGCATGTTGTTCCACCTGCCACATGGCGGCACTGGCCGCGGCCAGCCATTGCGGAGTTACTCCGCCTAGCTGAATAGCGGGCTGTTCAGCGTACAGGTTTCTGAATAACTGATAACGTATCTCACTACTGGTAAGCCGGTTAACCATAAAATCTTCGGCATGATAATCGCGCTGACCAAAGAAATAGCCCGAGCTACCCGGAAGCAACCAGTTAACGCAGCGGTTAACGCCGATTAGGGCTTTAGCCAGCCAGTCGGGTAAAGCAGGACGAATACCAAACATTGGCGAGCCGAACACCACCCGGTTAAACTGGGTGGGCCGTTGCAGGATGGTTAAGGCGCCAATGGCTGAGCCCATGGAATGGCAAAGCAGATTTAACGGCCCCCGCTGATGCAGGGTAACAATCTCATCGATAAAATGGCACATGTCATCCACATAGTGCTGAAAATCGTCGATATACCCTTGATGAGGATTAACCGTCATACGGCCAGACAGGCCCTGGCCCCGGTGATCAAGCACAAAAACCGCAAAGCCGTTGCGGTATAGCTCATAAATGACTTCTTTATATTTAAGCAGTGATTCAATGCGGCCAGAGCTGATAAGCACCGACTGCTTAGCATGCTCAGGAACACAGTAGGCATAACTAACACTGATATCACCGTTTCCCTGAAAACTTCCCTGGGTCACATGCTCATGCCAGAACGGCGCAATATATTCTGAGAATTGTTGTGCTAAACGGGATTCGGTACACAGGTACCAGCTATGCTCTGTCATGGAATATACAGCGAGGTTGCCAAATGCTAACCAGCTTGAATTAATCCCACCCTGATGGCAAATGTAAATTTGGCCACCACTGCAGCCACGAAAAAGAGAATCGCTGAAAAGTGTAATCAGGAGACCGGGGGCAGGTGCGTTAATAACACTTTTGTGAGACTCGCCGGACACTGGCTAAAGGGTGTTAAAAACCTGCCGACAAAGACACAAACGTACAGGCAGTGCCCACAGTACAGGTATTACTGAAATTCCTGCCCGGCGTTTAATAGCCGCTTAACTACTTACCATAATCCGGTACCAGACGCTGGTGACCGGGATCGCTGAACAATGGCGAAGTGACCACCAGATCGGCGGTAGCCGGGGTACAGGCTACCGGTACATTCCATACTGAACATAATCTCAGCAACGCTTTAACATCCGGGTCGTGAGGCGCCGGGTTAAGCGGATCCCAAAAGAAAAACAGCGCATCCAGGTTATTCTCTGCAATAAGCGCCCCGATTTGCTGATCTCCACCGAGCGGCCCGCTTTTATAACGATGCACTGTCAGGCCGGTTTCATCGCTGATTAATTTCCCCGTGGTGCCAGTGGCAACCAGGTTAAACGGGGCTAGTAACGCCTGATGATGTTTGACCCATTGGAGTAATTCGGCTTTTTTATGGTCGTGGGCGACCAGAGCAACAGTGCGGGCAGTCATGGGATGTCCTGTATTTTGTATGATTTTTTGCGAACTATGGCAAATCCTGCTACATCCGGCAACATATACAACATAAATTGTTGAAAAACCATGACGCCATTCACTTCCTATAAATATTTATACAAAATTATTGCATAAATATGCCAAGATTGTATCATTAGCAGCAATTAAGATTCCGCACATTGTTTGTGCCTGACTAAACTATCAGTGTAGCGGAAGAAAATGACAGGATTAGGACATGAATATTAATACCAACCGGCATCTCCTTGCGGTTGCTTTATCACAGTTTAGCTCTCCCCTGGCTGGCTACACTATGCAGTGCCTGTGGCGACGATGGAGTACATCAACGCCGAAGAAGTAGTGCACTAATATGCGTAGCGCACTTTTTACCTTTGTGGTTTTATCGGCCTGCTCACAAGCACCAACACAAAGGTAAAAAGTGTTTTTTTAATTTTGTAACCCATCAATTTCAAACGATCAGATTATGTTTAACGTAGCAGTGATAGGCGCCAGCGGCTATACCGGGGCGCAGTTAGTGAGTTTAATCAGCGGACATTCACACATGACTTTGCAGCATGTATTGGTGTCTGAGAACAGTCAGGATGCCGGCAAGACAATTGCCCAGCTGCACGGCAACCTCGCGCACCTGACCCAGCACGTACTTGAGCCGTTAGCCCCGCACCGACTTGCCGAACTGGCAGACTCAATGGATGCGATATTCCTGGCTACTCCGCACGAAGCCAGCCACGACTGGATGGCTGAGTTATCTGCCGGTAAAGCTAAAGTGTTCGACCTGTCTGGTGCATTTCGCCTTAAAGATACCGAAGTGTTTGCCAAACACTATGGCTTTGCGCACACCTCGCAGGATTGCCTGGCCGAGGCGGTTTATGGGCTTGCCGAATACAATGCCAATGCCATTAAACAGGCCAGTATTGTTGCAGTGCCCGGCTGTTACCCTACTGCCTCATTACTGGCGTTAAAGCCATTACACAATGCTGGCTTGCTGGATAAATGCGTACGCCCAATCATTAATGCCGTTTCGGGAGTCAGTGGTGCCGGCCGTAAAGCCAACCTGGGTACCAGTTTCTATGAAGTGAGCCTGCAGGCTTATGGGGTGCTGGGTCATCGTCATACGCCGGAGATCGAACTCCACCTGGGTACGCCCGTGATCTTCACGCCGCACCTGGGTAATTTCAAACGTGGGATCCTGGCCACGGTTACCGTTAAGCTAACAAGTGGTACCAGCCAATCGACACTGGATAATCTGTATAGCGAAGTGTATGGTGACCAGCCTGTTGTGCGTTTGCGCGAAAGTTTCCCTAAAATTGATGATGTTGTGCATACGCCGTATTGCGATCTGCACTGGAAAGTCGACGAGCAATCAGGCTACGCCGTGATCACCAGTGCTATCGATAACGTGATGAAAGGCGCGGCCTCACAGGCCATGCAGTGTGCCAATTTAGCGCTGGGTTTCGCGGCGACCGAGGGATTAATCAATGGCTGACACATCATCGCCAGTAGTTATAAAAGTGGGTGGCGCTCTGCTGGAAAATCCTCAGATTGCCGGCCAGTTATTGGCTGAGATCAAAACACTGCAAAGCCAGCGTCCGGTAATATTAGTCCATGGCGGTGGCCCGCTGGTGGAAACCTTACTGGCCGCTATGCAACTTACCAGTACCAAGATTGACGGTTTACGGGTAACCCCCGATGAACAAATGCCGTTTGTTTGTGGCGCACTGGCTGGCAGTGCCAATAAAAGTTTATGCGGTCTGGCTATTGGTGCCGGTATCACACCGGTGGGACTATCTTTGCTGGACGGTGGCATAACCGATTGTAAAGTACTGAATGAAAAGTACGGCGCAGTGGGCGTACCGGCTGCGGGCAATCCAGAGTTGCTGAATCAGCTGCTCAGCGCCGGCTTTCTGCCCGTTATAAGCTCGATTGGCAGCAACGCCAAGGGGCGTCTGCTCAATGTCAATGCCGATCAGGCAGCCACTGTAATTGCTGAACTGATGGGCGGCGATCTGTTGCTGCTGTCAAACGTTGACGGCGTACTTGATGGCGACAAACAACTGATACATGAACTCGACCAGCCACGGCTTGATGAAGAAGTGGCTAAGGGCGTGATCAAAGATGGCATGTTGGTTAAAGTGGCAGCAGCAATGCAGGCCGCCACCGAACTGGCTAAGCCGGTAACTATTGCAAACTGGTCAGCGCCGCTGACAGCAATATTGGACAATCAAACCGGAACCCGCGTAATTCCGGCCTCCCAGACATCTGGAGTATAAAATGAAGCAGGATTTATTGACGTTTGCTAACTGGACACCAGAGCAAATGCAGGCGCTATTGTCATTAGCGGTACAAATTAAACAGGCGCCACAGGCCTATTCACAGGCGTTGGCGGGCAAGTCCATTGTTGCCCTGTTTGAAAAACCATCGCTGCGTACGCGCGTCAGCTTCGATATTGGTATTAACCGTTTAGGCGGACACATGGTTTACCTAGACAGTCAGTCCAACAAGCTGGCTGGTCGTGAAGACGCTGTAGACGTGGCCGCTAACCTGGCTTGCTGGGCAGATGCCATTGTTGCCCGGGTATTTTCTCATAGCACGCTGGAAACCTTTGCCGAAGCGGCCAAGGTGCCGGTAATCAACGCGCTGTGTGACAAATACCATCCTTGTCAGGGCCTGGCCGACTACCTCACCCTGTTCGAAAAATTTGGCAGCTGTGAAGGCCTGACCATGGCTTATGTGGGCGATGGCAATAATGTTACCCATTCTCTGCTTATCGTGGGCGCGCTGCTGGGTTGTCATCAGGTAGTTGTAACGCCTGAAGGCCATGAAGCCAGCCCTGAGATGGTTGCTCAGGCCAAAGCTATCGCCGAGCAAACCGGCGTAAAAATCATTGAGTCAAATGACGTTGCGGCAGCCAAAGGCGCCAACGTGATTTACACCGATACCTGGTTATCAATGGGCGATGACACGCCACTTGAAACCATTAAAGACAAATTCATGCCGTATCAGGTTAACGAAGCCCTAATGGAACTGACCGGCGCAACCCACGTGTTGCACTGTCAGCCTGCTCACCGCGACCTGGAAATTACCGGCAGCCTGATGGACAGCGATGCGTCGTTGTTAATGCAGCAGGCTGAAAACCGGATGCACGGCCAAAACGCAATTTTAACCCATTTACTTGGAGCCTAGTCAGGACACTCATTATGCGCAAAATCAATAAAGTTGTGCTTGCCTATTCAGGCGGTTTAGACACATCAGCCATCATTCCCTGGTTAAAAGAAAACTATGACTGTGAAGTCGTTGCTTTCGCAGCCGATGTTGGTCAGGGTGACGAAGAGCTGGAAGGCTTAAAAGAAAAAGCCATCGCCACCGGTGCCAGCGAATGTTACATCGTTGACCTGAAAGAAGAATTCGTTAAAGAATATATCTTCCCAACCATTACCACCGGCGCGGTTTACGAAGGTGAGTACCTGCTGGGTACGTCTATGGCCCGCCCGGTTATCGCCAAAGCGCAGGTAGAAATTGCCCGTAAAGTGGGCGCCGACGCGCTGTGCCACGGTTGTACCGGTAAAGGTAACGACCAGGTTCGTTTTGAAGGCGCGTTCAACGCGCTGGCCCCTGATTTAGCGGTTATCGCGCCATGGCGCGAGTGGGATATGGTATCCCGTGAAGATCTGTTGGCCTATCTGGCCGAGCGTAATATCAAAACCACCGCATCAGCCACCAAGATTTACAGCCGTGATGCCAACGCCTGGCACATTAGCCATGAAGGCGGCGAGCTGGAAGATCCATGGTGTGAGCCTAGCAAACAGGTCTGGACCATGACCGTTGATCCGGAAGAAGCGCCGGATCAGGCAGAGCGTATCAACCTGACGTTTAACGAAGGCGCGCTGACTCACGTAAACGGCAAAGAAGTTTCACCGTACGAAGGCCTGGTTGAGCTTAACAATCTGGCTGCCGCCCACGGTGTTGGCCGTATCGACATCGTTGAAAACCGTCTGGTTGGTATGAAGTCACGTGGTTGTTACGAAACGCCAGGAGGCACCGTACTGCTCAAAGCATATAAAGCGCTGGAAACCATGGTACTGGACAAGGCTTCACTGAAATATCGCGAACAACTGGCGCTGGAATTCTCTCACGTAATGTACGACGGCCGTTGGTTTACCCCGCTGAGCGATGCACTGATTGCTGGCGCAGCCTCTTTTGCCAAATACGTAACCGGTGAAATCGTGGTTAAGCTTTATAAAGGCCAGGCTACGGTTACTCAACGTCAGTCGCCAAACAGCCTGTACTCTGAAGACTTTGCTACCTTTGGTGCCGACGACGTATACGACCAGAAGCACGCTGAAGGCTTTATCCGCCTGTTCAGTTTATCAAGCCGTATTGCGGCACTGAAAAAGCAGGGAGAGTAATCATGGCATTGTGGGGAGGCCGGTTCGCTGCCGGCAGCAGTAACATGTTCCGCCAGGTCAACGACTCATTGCCGTTCGACCAGGCCATGGCCGCGCAGGATATGGAAGGCTCAATCGTGTGGTCACGGGCACTGGCGAAAGCTGGCGTGCTGACCAGCGAGGAACAGCAGCAGCTCGAAGCTGCACTCAGCGAATTAAAAGCCCAGGCACAAGCCGGTGAAATCGACTTTAACGCCAGCGGCGAAGAAGACATTCACAGCTTTGTCGAAGCAGCCTTAATTGACAAGCTCGGCGACGTGGGGCGTAAGCTGCACACCGGCCGTAGCCGTAACGATCAGGTTGCGACAGATTTCCGCTTGTGGTGCCGCACCCACATTGAGTCATTAAAAGCCGATGTGACGGCAGTGGTTCGCAGCCTGCTGCAAACCGCCAGTCGTCACCAGCAAGCGATTATTCCCGGCTATACGCACTTACAGCGCGCCCAGCCAATTCGTTTTCCGCACTGGTGTTTAGCCTATGTGGAAATGTTTAAACGCGACCTGAGCCGGTTAAACGATTTATATGAGCGCATGAATCAGTGCCCGTTGGGCTCTGGTGCACTGGCCGGTACCACGTACCCGGTTGACCGTCACGAAATCGCCGATCAGCTTGGCTTTAGTGGGCCCTGCTTAAACAGCCTGGATGCGGTATCAGACCGTGACTTCGTGCTGGAGCTGCTATTTACCGCCAGCACCAGCATGATGCACCTGTCGCGTCTGGCTGAAGATTTAATTTTCTATAATTCTGGCGAAGCCGGTTTTCTGCAACTGGGCGACAGCGTGACCTCTGGTTCATCGCTGATGCCGCAAAAGAAAAACCCCGATGCGCTGGAATTACTGCGCGGTAAATGCGGCCGGGTATTTGGCCACTTGCAGGCGCTGCTGGTTACCATGAAAGGTCTGCCTCTGGCTTATAACAAAGACATGCAGGAAGACAAAGAAGGCGCCTTCGATGCGGTGAATCAATGGCACTGCTGTCTGTGTATCGCCTGTGAAGTGCTCGACAGTCTGGCGCTTAATGAAGAACGCTGCCGGATTGCCGCTGCCCAGGGCTATTCTAATGCTACGGAGCTGGCTGATTACCTGGTAGGTAAAGGTATTCCGTTCAGAACGGCCCATGATATCTCTGGTCAGGTTGTATTACTGGCGCTGGAGCAGGATGCGCCCATTGAAGATTTATCACTCGAGCAACTGCAATCGGTGTGCAGTGATATTGACGAAGATGTTTACCCGGTTCTCCAACTCGAATATGGCGTGGATAAGCGCAATATTCTGGGCGGAACCAGTGCTGAAACGGTCACCAAGGCACTGTACGAAGAACTGGAAAAACTGGATAAGTTAGGATAACTGCCAATGGTGCTATCGCATCACGAAAGTATTGGATTATTCAGAAGCTCGGCGCCTTACATCAATGCACACCGGGGTAAAACCTTTGTGCTGATGTTTGGCGGCGAGGCCATTGAAGACGATAACTTTCCCAATATTATTCAGGATATCGCACTGCTGAGCAGTCTGGGTGTACGCCTGGTGCTGGTGCACGGTGCCCGCCCGCAAATTGATCAACGGGTAGCCCTGCGTAAAACCGAGGCGCGCTTTAGTCACGATGTGCGTATTACCGATAAAGAAACCCTGGAATGCGTAAAAGACGCAGCGGGCTCGGTGCGTTGCCATATTGAAGCGCTGCTGACCATGGGCTTGCCCAACTCACCTATGCATGGAGCGCACATTCGTGTGTGTACGGGGAATCTGGTGGTCGCCAAGCCGATGGGCGTACTCGACGGCATCGACTTTGAGAACACCGGTCAGGTGCGTCGTATCGACACCACAGGTATCAATGACCACCTTAATGATGGCTCTATCGTGCTACTGTCGCCGATGGGCTACTCTTCTACCGGTGAAGTGTTTAACCTGTCTCACGAAGATGTGGCAACCCAGGCCGCTATCGCGCTGGAAGCCGATAAACTGGTGGTATTCTCCAACTATTCGGGCATTTTCCGTAAAGACGGCAAGCTTATTCGCACCATTGAGCGAAACCTGCTTGAACAGTTACACCGCGACGATGAGCTGATGACCGAAGCCACGGTTATCCGCGCACTGACTACCAGTGTGGCAGCGGGCATTCCTCGTGCTCACTGTGTCAGCTATGAAACCGATGGTGCCCTGCTGCAGGAATTATTTACCCGTGACGGTGCCGGTTCACTGGTGATGGAAAACCACTACGAGCAGCTTCGGGAAGCCACCATCGACGACGTGGGCGGCATCCTCAATCTCATCAAACCGCTGGAAGAAAGTGGTGTATTGGTGAAACGTTCCCGGGAACGGCTGGAGAATGAAATTCATCAGTTTATTGTGATAGAACGGGACGGCATGATCATCGCCTGTGCCGCGCTTTACCTTTATCCTGATGACGGCTCAGCCGAGCTTGCCTGTGTAGCAACCCACTCCGATTATCGGGGTAAAAACCGTGGCGAGCGGATCCTCGATGAAGTTCGCGAACGCGCCATTGCCGCCGGTATTCAGCGCCTCTTCGTTTTAACCACTGTGACCGGTCACTGGTTTCTGGATCAGGGTTTCAAGGCTGCGGATGTTGACGCGCTGCCAGCTCAAAAGAAAGAGCTGTATAACTTTCAGCGTAAATCAAAAGTCTACACCCTCGATTTATAGCTATAGCCTGCACTGTAGCCGGGGTCCCCGGTTGCAGTGGAAGCGTCACGAAAAATTCCCCTCTTTCATATTGTTAAGAGTTGGTTATAATTGGCTCAAACTGGTTAGACCAGAAGGTCATTTATGCTTTCTCCCCACGCTGTCACCATTGAGTGTACAGACGATATTGCTTTATCCGGCTTACTCTATAAGCCATTAGATTCACCCGTTGCGGCGGTAATGATTGCGCCGGCTACAGGCATCAAACAGGGTTTCTATACCCGCTTTGCCACTTTTCTGGCCGAACAAGGCATTGCCGTGCTCACCTTTGATAACCGCGGCATCGGAGACTCACCCAAAACCCGCAAAGTGATGCGCGAAACCCGCTTACAGGACTGGGGCCAGAAAGACATGCCGGCAGCACTGGCTTTTCTACAACAACAGTATCCCGAGCAGCCACTGCACCTGATTGGCCACAGTGCCGGCGGTCAGTTGGCAGGACTCATGCCCAACGCCACCGAGCTGACCAGCATTATTACCTACGGCAGCTCATCCGGCTGTTTACGTAACTTTACCGGCGCCTATAAGTACCAGGCACAGTTTTATATGAACGTGTTTATTCCAGTGACCAATGCGTTATTTGGCCGTACTCAGTCCCACTGGATGGGTATGGGCGAACCGCTACCGAAGGGAGTGGGTGCTCAGTGGCGGCGCTGGTGTAACGGTCAGGGGTATGCCAAAACTGAGTTTGGCAGCCATATTCAGCAGCATTATTATGATCAGCTTACCCAGCCGGCATTATGGATACGCGCGGTCGACGACCAAATCTCTCCACAGATCAATGTGGAAGATATCCTTACCGTTTATGAAAATCTGAAGGTTACACGCAAGATAATCGAACCTGCCCAGCATGGTCTCGGGCATCTTGGTCACATGCGTTTTTTCTCGAAACACGGACTGCCGTTTTGGCCGGAGATTGTGAATTGGATCGTTGAACACTCCTGATCCCAATCCGCTAAAAGCTTGCAAAAAAAAGAGGGGGCACTCCATCGCCCCCTGAGGATCAAAAGAAGGGAACAACAAGCGCTTCATCCATCCGGATTGACGCCGTTGTGACACATCTGAAAAGCAATGTGCAATGCATGCCCTAGTGAAGCAAATGCATTACACTTTAGTATAATCAAGAGCCGTGCCAAATAAACTTTATCTATATTTTACAGATAGTTAATCAAATACAGCAGAAAAACAGGCGGATAAAGGGTGGGTAAATGTTGCAAATCGATAACAGTTTTTACCGACTGCGCAGCTGCGCAGCCGGTAATCGGGCCAGAATCAGATACTGACCCGCTTGTAGGGACGGTATTCCGCGCGCCAGTAGTTTTTCTCAATGCTGGCTAGCAGGTTGTCGTCAGTTTGCTCCAGTGCCAGTCCTTGCTGCATTGCCACCTTGGCAACATCAAAGGCAATCTGGCGACTCAGGGCCGAGATCTTACGTAGTGGTGGCAACAACTCCCCCTCACCGGTATTGGCCAGCGGTGAGGCATTGGCCAGCGCGTTACTGGCAGCCATCAGCATTTCGTCACTGATTAAGCGGGCTTTTGAGGCAATCACGCCCAAACCAATTCCCGGGAAGATATAACTGTTATTACACTGTGCAACCGGGTAAACATTGCCTTCGTATTCCACAGGCTTGAAGGGGCTGCCTGTAGCAATAACCACTTCCCCGTCGGTCCATTCGATCACCTGTTCCGGACGGGCCTCAACCTGGCGAGATGGGTTGCTGAGCGGAAATATGATAGGCAGTTCTGTATGCCGTTTCATGGCGCGTACCACATGCTCGGTAAATAAGCCGGGCTGGCCGGATACACCAATCAGCACATCGGGCTGTGCGCAGTTAACCACATCCAGCAATACCGGATATTCACCGCTGAATGACCACTCAGCAATTTCTTCCTGGGTATGTTGCAGGCGTTGCTGGAAGTCCCGCAGGCCCTCCTGCCCCTCCATAACCAGTCCGTAACGGTCGACCATAAATATTTGCTTACGCGCCTCTGTATCGCTGAGGCCTTCAGAAACCATTTGCTGGATCAGCATTTCGGCAATACCGCAGCCGGCAGAGCCTGCGCCCACAAACACAACCTTCAGCTCCGAGAGCTTCGCTTGTTTCATGCGGCATGCCGCCAGAATGGTACCTAGAGTGACTGCCGCAGTGCCCTGGATATCATCATTAAAGCAGCACACCTCGTTGCGATAACGGTTTAACAGTGGCATTGCGTTGGGCTGAGCGAAGTCTTCAAACTGAATCAGCGCTTCCGGCCAGCGTCGGTTAACAGCCCGAATAAACAAATCGAGGAATTCATCGTACTCCGCCTGGCTTATACGAGGGTGACGCGCGCCCATATACATTGGGTCATTAAGCAGTTTTTCGTTATTGGTTCCCACATCCAGCATCACCGGTAAGGTGTAGGCGGGAGAAATACCACCACAAGCGGTGTAAAGGGAAAGCTTACCGATAGGGATCCCCATCCCGCCAATGCCCTGATCACCAAGGCCGAGGATACGCTCTCCGTCAGTTACCACAATGACTTTGACCTTACGTTTAGTCGCATTACGGACAATGTCATCAATCTGGTCGCGCTCTTCCCAGGAAATAAACAGGCCTCGTGAACTGCGATAGATATCGGAGAATTGTTCACAGGCGTCGCCCACCGTAGGGGTATAAATAATCGGCATCATTTCTTCAATGTGCGACTGGATCAGGCGGTAAAACAGGGTTTCGTTGTTATCCTGAATGGCGCGTAAATAAATATGCTTATTCAGGGGCTCATCAAAGGAGTTATATTGCAGATAAGCCCGTTCCACCTGTTCTTCGATGGTTTCGTAGCGCGGGGGTAACAGACCGGTAAGGTTAAAACGGGCCCTCTCTTTAGCGCTGAACGCACTGCCTTTATTCAGTAGGGGGGTTTCCAGCAAAGACGGGCCGGCATGCGGTATATACAAATATCGCTTATCGTCATCAGACATTATTAGTAACCAGTTTCTTATTTTGTTGTTTTGAGTATAGACGTTAGAAGATTTCCTCTACGTCAGGCGTTGAGTCTTCCTGCTCAGCCGGATCCATGACTTCGTCATCTAAGACATACATGGTCGGCTCAGTGCCCCTCAGGAAATACTCGAATAGTGTGGTATGGTCTGTGCGCCGGGTCAACTTCCCACTGGTACGATCAATCCGTACCCGCACAATATCATCTGGTACTGACATGGCTTCTTCCGGCTCGTCCTCGAGCGCCACCTGCATAAAGCGAATCCACGCTGGCTGTGCCGCCATGGCACCGCTCTCGGTGCCCACCATCGCGTTACCCATCCAGCCAAACCGATCAGGATCGCGCTTAGCCAGCGGATTATTATAAGCCGCGCGACCCAGCTGCCTGGTCATGTCATCAAAACCAACCCAGGCAGTTGCCACCAGGTTACGGCTAAAGCCACTGAACCAGGCATCCCGGGAGTCGTTGGTGGTACCGGTTTTACCGGCCAGGTCGGTGCGCTGCAGAATATTTCTCGCCCGCCAGCCAGTCCCCTGCCAGTAGGTCTTTTTATTCCAGCTACCATTGGCTCTTACAGCGGTGCGCATCATATCGGCAACCAAAAAGGCATTTTGTGGCGTAATCACCCTGGGGGCTGCCAACACTTCATCACTATCGGTCTGTACCGGCAGCGACTGGTTTAACTCGGCGGCCAGCAGCGCTTCGATATCCGCTTCCCCGCTGACCGGCTGCTGTTGCTTAACGTTGTTCTCTTCACAGTTGTTGCAGGCAACCACCGGATTGGTTTGCCACAGCACTTCACTGGTCTCATTCAATACCCGGTCGATAAAGTGAGGTTCAATCAGAAAGCCGCCGTTGGCAATGGTGGCCATACCACGTACTATTTCCAATGGCGTATGGGAGCTTGAGCCCAGCGACACGGTTTCATCGCGGTGAATATCGGCCTTATCGAGACCAAAGCGGGTGAGGTGTTCAATGGTATTATCCAGCCCTACGCCACGCAGTAAGCGCACTGATACGACGTTTTTCGATTTACCCAGAGCCACCCGCATACGGATAGGACCGTCATATTCTGCCGGCGAGTTTTGCGGACGCCAGGCCACACCCGTTGCTTCATCCCATTCATTGATTGGCGCATCGTTGATAATACTGGCCACGGTGTAGCCGTTGTCGAGTGCCGCAGAATAAACGAACGGCTTAATGTTTGAGCCCACCTGACGCTTAGCCTGTGTAGCCCGGTTGAACTGACTTTGGTAAAAACTGTAGCCGCCTACAATAGCCTGTACCGCGCCGTCATAAGGGTCTAACGCCACAAAGGCACCACTGACCTCTGGCAACTGCGCCAGACGCCACTGATTATCCTGTTCCCTGATATAGACAATGTCGCCCGCACTAACAATATCAGAAGCCTGAGACGGAGGCTGCCCTTGTCTGCTATCACTTAAAAACGGCCGGGCCCAGTCCATACCTTCCCATTCAATCACCCGTTCGATGCCGGTAACGTCTCGGGTGGTAAAAGATTGTTCGTCAACACTGATAACAGCCACCGGAAATACAAAGCCAAAAGCGCCGGCGTTATCCAGTTGGTTGATAAGGGTTTCTTCGGTTACTTCACAGGGCCAGTCAGGGTAGAGCGACTCACTATCGCATTCTGTCGATGTCTCTTCCGGATTCGGTTCTGCGTTGTTCTGCTCCTGTGGCCATAAACGTGCCACAGCGCCTCGATAACCGTGACGTTCATCGTAATCGTGTAGATTCTGTTTCACCGCATTTTGAGCGGCTTGCTGTAATTCAGACGAAACCGTCGCGTAAACCTGATAACCGCCAGTTTCAGCTTCTTCCTTGCCGTACAGCGTCACCATTTCTGAATAAATCAGATCGGCCAGATAAGGCGCGTCCAGTTCGATTTCGGCACCGTGTTTTTCGGCTGTCACCGGTGCGCTGGCTGCTTCATCAAATTGCTGTCGGGTAATATACCCTTCATCCAGCATTCGTAGTAACACGATTCGACGACGCTCCACGGAGCGTTGAGGACGACTAACCGGGTTTAATACCGAAGGTGCCTGGGGCAGACCTGCCAGGGTGGCAATTTGCGCCAGCGTCAGTTCATCAAGCCGCTTACCGTAATACACCTGTGCGGCAGCACCAAAACCAAAGGACCGATGACCCAACTCAACCTTGTTTAAATACAATTCGAAAATTTCGTCTTTGCTGAGCTCAGTTTCCATGTGCAGAGCAATAAAGACTTCCTTAATTTTACGAATATAGGTTTTTTCCCGGGTTAAGAAGAAGCCCCGGGCCAGCTGTTGCGTGAGAGTACTCGCGCCCTGACTTTTCTCACCGGTCAGGACAAGGTTAATGAAAGCCCGGGTGATGCCGATAGGATCAATACCAAAGTGTTCGTAAAAACGATTGTCCTCGGTGGCCAAAATCGCTTTTTGCAGCAGATCCGGGGCCTGGTCAAGGGTTACCGGTATACGCCGCTTTACACCGTACTGGGAGATGAGCTTGCCGTCATGTGTATAAATACGCATAGGCGTTTGCAGCCGCACATCCTTGAGGATTGCAACGCTGGGCAGGTCCGGCTTGATATAAAAATATATACCCGTGAGTGCAATACCGCCGAGCAGTGCACCGATAAATCCGAGTAATAAGAAGGTTTTGATGTACTTCACAATAAGAATAAACAGGGCTTTTTTGCCAGAATGACTTATATTTTATACCTAAGTGTATTTATTAGAACCATTAAATGGAAAAATTTTAAGTAACATCTTATGTTAGAAATTGATCGCAAGTAAATGAGACTCAGTTGATATGCTAAAATCGCTGTTCAAGAAAAAGCAACCACCCATTGTCGGACTCGACATTGGCACCCGTTGCATCAAGGCAGTTGTGCTGGAAGGCGCCGAAGGCGACTACATGCTAACCGCGTTTGCCTGCGAGCCAGTTATTAAAGAGGCATTCAGAGAGCGAGAGATCACCGACTTCGACGCTGTGAGTGTGGCGCTGCGAAAAGTTCGCCTGGCACTTAAGAATAAAATTAAACCAGTAGCCATCGCCGTAGCCGGCACATCCGTCATCAGTAAAATTGTACATATGGAGCCTGATCAAACCGACTATGAGCTGGAAGGCCAGATAGAAGTCGAGGCCGACAGCCTGATCCCCTACCCGCTGGAAGAAGTGTACCTGGACTTCGAGGAAGTGGGTATAAGTGAAACTCATTCTGGCAAAGTGGACGTGTTGCTTACCGCCGCCCACCGTGATGTAGTCGATAACCGCTCCACACTGGCACGTGAACATAGCTTCGACCCGAAAGTAGTGGACGTCGAAACCTACGCTATGGGAAATGCGGTGGATTACTTTTATCCCCATAACGAAGAAGCCCAGCGCATTTGTTGCATTAATATTGGGGCATCACTGTTGCAAGTTTGTATTTGGGACAATGGCAAGACTGTGTATACCAAAGAGCACACTTTCGGCGTTGATTCGCTGCTTCAGGATTTGTCTTTGGTACATATGCTGGACCGCAAAGATACTGAAGAGCAGTTAATCAACAATACACTGCCGAGCAACTGGATTAGCGATACCCTGCCTATTTTTGCGGCAAATCTGCAGCAGCAGATTAATCGTGCCTTACAAATGTACATGAGCACCATGCAGACCGAGCGCCCGGAAAAAATCGTCCTGACCGGCGCAGGCGCGGTTATACCGGCGCTGGTAGATACCTTACAGCAGGATCTCGGTATTGAGGTGGAAGTCTTCAATCCATTTACCAATATCAAAATTAGCGACAAGCTAAATACTGAGCAGGTCAAGCAGGTTGGCCCATTACTGGCTATTGCTGCAGGCCTGGCCAGCCGGGGGATGTCAAGATGGCACATGTAAACCTCCTGCCCTGGCGCGAACAACGCCGCCAGCAGCAGAAACAACAGTACATTGTGGTGCTGGCGTTTGTGGCCATTATGACCGGTTTGCTGTTCTGGTTTATTGGCCAGATTATCGATACCCAGATCAGTAATCAAAACTCGCGCAATCAGTATCTGCAAACCCAGATCACCGCCCTGGAAAGTCAGATTGCAGAAATTAAACGCATTAAAGAAAGTAAATCGGCCATCGAGCAACGCATGGCCCTGATTGAACAACTGCAAAGTAGCCGAAACCTGGCCCCTCAGGTGCTCGATGAGCTTGCTCGGATAGTGCCCCAGGGCGTCAGCTTTACATCGCTGCAGCGCACCGGCTCCAGTATTCAGGTACGCGGCACCAGCGAGTCGAATAACCGCCTGGCTGAATTTATGCGCCAATTGGAAACATCAAAAGTGTTCACTTCCGGCGAACTGTCATCCATCGTGGCAGACACCAGCGCCACTGATGCGGTTAGCGAATTTACCCTGACCTTTTCGATTAGCGAACAGGTTGCCATGGAAAAAGAACAGCAAGAAAGAGGTGGCAAATGAAGCAGTTTGACTTTGCCAAATTAAAAGAGATTAACGACCTCGACTTTGAACAAATTGCCATTTGGCCGTTTGAGGTAAAGACCGTTGTTGCTTTATTCATTGTGATTGTGGTGTCTGGTATCAGCTATTTCGGTATTGTTAGCCCTAAACTTCCCTCGCTCGATCAGGCTGAGGCCAAGGAAGCCGAGTTAAAAATGCAGTTTCAGGCCAAATACCGTCTGGCCGCTAACCTCTCGGCCTACAAGGAACAACTGACGCAAATTGAAGAGGATTTTTCCTCTATGTTGAAGTCGCTGCCCACCCGCAACGAAACGCCCGGGCTGTTAGATGACATCACCTACGTAGGAACCAGCGCCGGCCTGACTTTCCGGCTGTTAAACTGGGAAAAAGAAATCCCTAAAGAATTTTACACGGAGTTACCCATTCGTATTGAGGTATCCGGTAGCTACCACAATTTTGGTGAATTCGTGTCTAAAGTCGCAGACTTACCGCGCATAGTGACCATGCACGATTTTGAAGTGCATACTGATCAGGGTGGTTTACGCTTCAGTCTGTTAGCCAAAACTTACCGCGCCGCCAACACTGAGAACAAGGAGAGCAAGTAATGTCGCAATTTGCTCGCCTCCTGGGGATCGCAATGGTAGCCTTAACCGCAACAGGTTGTGCGCCGCATATTGACGATCTGGTGGCCTATACCAATGACGTCAAACAGAACACTAAACCCAGCATCGAACCTTACCCGGAATTTGAGCAAAAACCGGTGTTCGTCTATGACGCACAAGGATTTCGCAGTCCGTTTGTCCGCCCGAAAGCCAGCCGGGCGCCTGTGGTTGCACAGGTAAAAGCGAATTGTTCACAACCTGATGCCAACCGAACCCGTGAGCCTCTGGAAGCCTATGGCATCGATGCGCTGTCACTCACCGGTAGTTTCCGCTCCAATGGTGACACCTGGGTATTATTTAAAACCAATGATGGTGGGCTTTACCAGGCTAAAAAAGGCAGTCGACTGGGTTTGTTTTTCGGACAGATCATCAGCATAGGCAAGGACGAAGTGACTATTGAAGAGCTTGTTCCTGACGGCACTGGCTGCTGGCAGAAGAAAGAAACTACGCTAACGATGAAGTCGTGAGCAGGAGATTATTAGATGTCTAAGCGATATATCTTTAACGAAAGACTAAATCGGCAAACCAAACGCCGCTACTGGGTAGCGGGCGCCGTGGTCACGTTTTTACTGTTTAATGCAGTTGCCGCTGAGCTCCGCGCTCAGGAATCTCCGCAATTGATTAACCCGAATGCCGAAGCTGAGAAAGTCTTTAAGTCGACCCTGAAAGACATCGACTTTACCCGTGGCGCTAATGGTCTGGCAGTTACCACGCTGACCATGAATAACCGGGACGTGGAACCTCAAGTGATAGAAGCGAATGGTAAGTTAGTACTTACTTTACCCGCAACTGAGCTCGCAGAAGATCAATTAATCGAACTGGATGTAACGGCGTTTGGCACGCAGGTAACTACTATCGAGACCTTTCAGGAGAAAGACTCATCGCGCATTGAATTTAATTACACCGGTAACGTAATCACTAACACTGAGCAGGACGGTAAAACTCTGACGGTGACGGTCAGTCCCATGAGCCAGGAGCAAATGGCCAAACTGGAAAAGAGCCAGTATGAAGGTGAGCCAATTTCCCTCGACTTCCAGGACGTTCCGGTTCGTCAGGTATTGCAGATTATCGCCAAAGTGAATGGATTTAACCTGGTAACCACCGATACCGTTACCGGTAATGTATCGATTAGCCTGACCGGTGTGCCCTGGGATCAGGCGCTGGATATGATTCTAAAAATTAAGGGGTTAGATAAACGTCAGGAAGGTAACATTTTACTGATCGCCCCCAGCGAAGAGCTTTCTCAGCGTGAGACCCAAAAACTGCAGTCAGACCAGCAGGTTGCACAACTGGCACCACTTGCTTCAGCCAGCATTACGGTTAACTACGCGAAAGCCGCTGAATTATCGCAGATTCTGAAAGCCGAAGAAGGCGCCGGTGGTATTCTGACCGACCGTGGCACCGTTACGGTAGACAGTCGCACCAATACTATTCTGGTTCGTGACACCCAGGCCTCTATCGATGAAGCCCGCCGGGTCATCGAGTCTCTGGATATTCCGGTGAAACAGGTATTAATCGAATCACGCATGGTAACCGTGCGTGATAATGTGGACGAGCAGTTGGGCGTGCGCTGGGGTTTCTCTGACCGTCAGGACGACAACGGCGTGTCAGGTTCACTCTCCGGAGCAGAAACTATAGCGGGCGGCAACGTACCGGCTTTAGGTGATCGCCTTAATGTTAACCTGCCGGTGGCCAGTGCCGCAGGCAGTATCGGTTTTCAGATTGCCAGCCTGGCTGATGGCACCATTTTAGATCTTGAATTATCGGCCCTGGAGTCAGAAAACAAAGGTGAAATCATTGCCAGCCCGCGTATTACCGTGGCTAACCAACAGGAAGCCTACATTGAACAAGGTACAGAAATACCTTATTCACAAGCTACTTCCAGTGGTGCCACCTCCGTAGAGTTTAAAAAGGCCGTGTTAAGCCTCAAGGTAACGCCGCATATTACCCCGGATAACCGTATCATTCTGGATTTGATTGTGACCCAGGATACCCGTGGTGAAACCGTGCAAACCGCTACTGGTGATGCCGTGGCCATCGATACTCAGGAAATTAAAACCCAGGTATTGGTAGAAAACGGTGAAACCATAGTCCTTGGTGGTATCTTTCAACAGGTTAACAGCAATGATGTGAGTAAAGTACCACTGTTTGGCGATCTGCCGGTAGTTGGCGCATTATTCCGCAATAGCTCAACCGTGTACCAAAAACGTGAACTGCTGATTTTCGTAACGCCCAAAATCGTTACCGAAGCACTGTAATTTTTTATGCCTCTGGCAGGAAATCTCGGCCTGAGGCAATAATTTTCGTCTTTTCTCCCCTCAATCCGGTTCTTAATCCTTTGGCTAAGCTTCATTTTTGGCGCTTTCGCCCTAATCCCTGCAACAAAACTTGCATAGCGGTCTGAGAAACTGAGATAATCCCGCTCTCGAAATTTTTACGAGGTTTTGTGTATGTGCTTATTAGCGACAAAATAAGCACGTGTGAACGGGTGGTTGAGGAAAACAGAACATTCTGCCCTTAACATAGATAAGTTGTGAAATAAGCAAATATGGCTGAAAAACGTAATATCTTTTTGGTTGGTCCAATGGGAGCAGGTAAAAGTACCATTGGTCGTCACTTAGCAGATGAGTTACACCTCGAGTTCTTCGATTCCGATCAGGAGATTGAACGTCGTTCTGGCGCAGACATTACCTGGATCTTTGATCTCGAAGGTGAAGATGGATTCCGCAAACGCGAAGAAAATGTCATTAATGATTTAACTGACAAACAAGGTATTGTGCTGGCCACTGGCGGCGGTTCTATTATGACCAAAGCAGTGCGTAACCGCCTGTCAGCGCGTGGTATTGTAGTGTATCTGCAAACCACCATCGACAAACAGGTTGCCCGTACCCAGCGCGACAAGCGTCGCCCCTTGTTACAAAAGGATGATCCGGAAAAGGTATTAAGAGAACTCGCTGAACTGCGTAACCCACTGTACGAAGAAGTGGCCGATTACGTGGTAGAAACCGACGATCAGTCAGCGCGAGCCGTTGCTAACCAAATTATAAGCAAGATTGGGTTATAACATTTAAAGGAGCTACAGGCGTGTCAACCTTAACCGTAGAACTTGACGAGCGTAGCTACCCTATTCAGATTGAAGCCGGACTGTTATCACAGCCCGGCTTTTTTGTGCCCTACATCAAAGGGCAACGTGCTATTATCGTCACCAACGAAACTGTTGCACCCCTTTATCTGGAGCGGGTACTGGCGGCTTGCGGAGACAAGCAAACCGATGTCATCACTTTACCGGATGGCGAACAATATAAAACTCTTGAGCAGTTTGAAGTAGTAATGACCCGCCTGCTGGAAATGAACGCAGCCCGGGATGTCACCCTTATTGCCCTGGGCGGCGGTGTCATCGGCGACCTGTGCGGCTTTGTTGCTGCCACCTATCAGCGAGGCGTACCCTTTATTCAGGTACCTACCACCTTGTTGTCGCAGGTAGATTCATCCGTAGGCGGTAAAACTGCGGTAAATCATCCCCTCGGCAAAAATATGATTGGCGCGTTTTATCAGCCTGTGCTGGTAGCTATTGATATCACCACGCTTAACACCCTGCCAGAGCGTGAATTTGCCGCCGGCATGGCAGAAGTCATTAAGTACGGCATTATTTATGACGCTGCGTTTTTTGACTGGCTGGAAGCCAATCAGCAAAATCTCAAATCACTCGAGCCCGAAGCCCTTGGCAAGGCTATTTTCCGTTGCTGTCAGATCAAGGCCGAGATTGTGGCTCAGGATGAACGTGAAGGCGGCATTCGTGCGCTGCTTAACCTTGGACATACTTTCGGCCACGCTATCGAAGCCGAACAGGGTTATGGCAACTGGCTACATGGCGAAGCGGTAGCGGCTGGTATTATCCTTGCTTGTAAAACGGCAGAACACCTTGATTGGTTAACACCGTCAGAAACCCGTCGTGTTGAAGCGCTCCAGCAGCAATTTAAGCTGCCGGTTGCCGGCCCCAATAGTATGTCTGTAGCCGACTACATGCGCCATATGGCACGCGACAAGAAAGTCGAGGCAGGCCAGATCCGTTTTGTTATCCCCCAGGGCATTGGCAAAGCGGTGGTAACCAAAGACGTTACCCAGCCTATTCTGGACGCGGTATTAAGTTAATCGGGTAATATAACTGGCCGTTTAATGAGGACACTACCGTGGCATCTGAGCTGCACAGCAGGCTTGAATATTTAGTTAACTACTCGTCTCAGCTGATTTTTGTCAGCGGAGACAGTATTGCAGAGCAGCAACGCACGCTGGAATCCTTCGTTTTTCAACAGTCCGACAACACCGAACTGGCTTTTATTACCGCCGAGGAGGATATGCAGGTTACGGATTACCGTGGCACCCTCTGTAAACAACTCCTTGGCCAGGTAGTGGGCAGCTATATCCGGCCGTTAAATGAATTACTCGCTGGTCTTAATCATCATGATGGACCGGTGCTCATCACCATCACTCAGGCGCAACACATTCCCAACAGCTTCCTGCAGGAATTGTGGGATTTGGTTTTACAAAGCCGTTTTGCCAATAATAAACAGCACCTTAATGTACTGCTATTCGGTGAAAGCGACTGGGCCGAACAAGCCAAAGAGTGGCTGCCAGCGAAGAACACCAACACGCCCCTGTTAATTAGCAGCCAGTCAGTATCTACCCAGCAATACAGTAGTGATGTGGATAAATTACTGGCTGAGCGCCGCGCCGCTTTTGAACGTTACCGTCAGGAACGCGGAGAAGCAGGCGCTCCCCCGCTCACCGATAACCGTTTACGTTCTCCCTGGCTGTGGATTGGCGTTACGCTGGTGTTTTTATCCTGTTTTGTTGCGATTATGGGCTGGCAATACGGCGCTACCATGACCACCCTGTTTGATCCGCTTGATAGCAACGAACCGGGCACCTCGCAGGACATAACCGATGAGCCTGATGCGCTTATCAAGCCAACCCGAACACTGAGTATTGTAAAGCAGGATAATACCGATACCAGTGACCAACAGCCGGTAACGGAAGCTGCACCGCCGGCCGCACAGCCGCGCGTTATGGCCAGCTTTAATGATGCAATTAATGCGATACCGGCGCCTGCCAACAATCAGGTTACTAACGATAAACCAATTGTAGAGGAACCGGACACTGCTACGGATATAACTGAGCCTTCTTCGGCAGAAGCCGTCACTGCACAAGACGCTCAGCCACAGCAAGTTGCTGCAACGGCTGAAACAGTAATTTCTTCCGAACCTGCTGAGGTAACCAGCGATCAGGCCGCGCCGCAGGAAGCATGGCTGAATACCGGGGCTGTGCAGTTAGCTAATGAGCAACTGGCCAACAGCGGCGCCGGTCAGTACTGGGTTCAGATTGCCGGCATGAAAGACCTGAAGCTGGCCCGGGATTTCTTAACGGATCATCAGCTCACCAGCCAGGTCACTATTTACAAAACCTATCGCTACGGTGGTGACTGGTATGTGATTTTGTGGTCAACGCCCGCAGCCTCTTTGCCAGCCGCTCAGCAGCAACTGCAGGCTTTACCGCAATTTCCTGGCAGCGACAAAGCATTCGTTAAAGCCGGTAACCAGGTAAAAGCAGAAATCACCAGTTTGCCCTAATAATTATCGATTTCTGGCTATTGTCGGTTGTCGAGATCCGCGCTGACAGATACAATCAATGATTCGTTAAAGTTGAAGCCACCCAAGGGTAACCTTCCCGGGTGCGGGATGCCGGGCTTTGTGGCAGTTGTTCACAATATCCCCAATAATAAAAATCATAGCGTCAGTGAGTAGTTACCAACATAATGGCCGTCAGTAAACACCGGGCTTTCCTCAAATGGGCAGGAGGCAAATACAGTCTGGTTGAACAAATCAATGCACACCTGCCAGAAGGAAAGAAGCTCATCGAGCCTTTCGTTGGCGCAGGGTCGGTGTTTCTCAACTCTGACTTTCAGCACTATGTGCTTAATGATATTAATCCGGACCTGATTAATCTCTACAATCTGCTAAAAGCGCAACCTGATCCACTCATCAATGACCTGAAAGAATTTTTCTCGCCACATCATAACAGCGAAAAGATCTATTATGGCCTGCGGGAAGAATTCAACCAGACCAGCGACCAGTATTATCGCGCTTTGTTGTTCGTATATCTCAACCGACACGGCTACAACGGCTTGTGCCGTTACAGCCTGAAAGGCCGGTTTAATGTGCCATTTGGCCGCTACAAACGCCCCTATTTCCCGGAGCGCGAGATGTTCGTGTTCGCCGAAAAGGCGCAAAAAGCCAGGTTCACGTGTTTACCGTTTGAAAAAGTGTTTCAGCATGCCCGCAAAGGCAGTGTGATCTATTGCGACCCGCCTTACGCGCCAATCAGTAAAACCGCTTTGTTTACCAGCTACGCGGCCAAGCAGTTCAGCTTATCCTGTCAGCATAAACTGGCCACTCTGGCTCAGCGTGCCGCGTTTAAACGAAACATTCCTGTGCTGATTTCAAATCATGATTTGCCAATGACGCGGCAGATGTACTACGGCGCTCAAATCACTACATTAAATGTGAAACGTTCAATCAGTCAGAAAGGGAGTACTCGTAAACCGGTAAGCGAGTTGCTTGCGTTATTTAAGCACAAGCCTGTGTATCCAATCACCGCAGTAGACGACGAATAGTCACAACAGTTATAAAACAGACTCAGGGGGTAAGCCAGTTCACCAGGCCAATCAACCCGAGTACCAACAATACAACGAAGATAATCCCCACCACAATGTATGGTGCAATGGCTGTTTGTGAGAAATCCTGTTGGTATTTTTGCTGACTCTGAACGCCAAAGGCACTGGCCAGTACGCTTTGTACGACTTTCAGAAAACCCGGTTTATTTGCCACAACGCTTAAACCAGCGAGCAGCTACTCGCTGTCTTTGCCTTTGTGACGTGACAGTAATTCGAGAAGATCGAGAAAATGAAAACGGTAGGACGTGGAACGGCCTGTCAACCAGCTCACCCAACTGACTTGCTCAGCTTCATCAAGCACATTGGCCACCCGGTTTTCCAGACAATCTGCCTCTGGCGATCCCACGCTCAGGTTAAAACTGCCCACGGTTAAAGCCAGAGCAAATACTGCTCCTGCGACCCGCCAGTTCAAGCTTTTCTTTAGCTTTGTCATACTGAAAACCATTCCAGAATAAAATCCATTGATGTAATTATAATCAGTCTGTTACATCTGGCAATGAAAATTTTACCCAAAAGTACAAAGGCCACACTAATGTGTGGCCTTTGCGTGCACAAAACATAAACACTGTAAAAGTGTTAAAGGTCTCTTACAGTTCGAAATCTACTGAGTAAGAAACAGTGTATTTGATTGCATCGTTGTCGTACGGGTCATCGTCGCCCGCGTCATCCAGATCAGTTGTGCTGATTACAAATGCAAAACCGTCTTTAGCTACTGATACTGAGAAATCACGGTAGTCGCCAGGAACGCCGTTGAATGCTTCGTTAAAGTCACCCTGGTGAGAACCTACGTGCAGACCAATCTCTGTACCGCTTTCCAGCGCAAAACCGTAATCAAGCGATATATAGGTAGTTGAACCAAAACCAAAGTCGCCATCTTCGAATACGCCGTCTTCAACTTCGAAAAAATCTGTTTCGTCAGGCTCAGCATTTGCTAAAACGTAAAGAGTAGCGCTGAAACTGCCGTACCCAATAGTACCGTAGATTTCACCAAAGTCGAAACCAGCAGCTTCATCGTAGTTGTAGTACAGGTAACCTACGTCGTAGCTGATATCACCAGACTCACCAGCATAACCAAAATAAACGTCATGCTCGTAAGAGAAGTTATCTGCAGCGCCGTACTTAACGTTAGACGCCCAGGTACCTGCATAGAAACCGCTGTCGCTGGCGTAATCGATACCACCAGATACTGCTGGCTCGTTCATGGTCTGAGTCAGACCGCGCCAGATGTAATTATTTGCAACGCTAGCATTAGCAGACAGGCTATCAGCCAGTACAGCTTGTGACGAAAGGCAAGAGCCAACAACGGCTAAAGTTACCAGTGTTTTATTAAATTTCATGTGTGTTCTCCGTATAAATCACGCATAAGTGTTTTTATTTAAATCACTTTCTGTCTGTATTTTTATTTTTGTGATGTCGGTATACGCAAAACTAGTGCCCAATGTGGCAACACTTGCCAACGGGTCACACAAACTTAATAAATTACTGTTTTAAATGAATTTTTATTCACAACTTTTACAGCATAAAAATCTTTAAAAGCGCTTTCGCACAGTCAATTAGCAATAACCTGCACCAAAAAGAAGCAAAATCACCGTTAAGGTGCGAGATAAAACCTTTTGCCAGTTACGATAATCCGGTAAAATATCGCTCAATAAATACGCTGGCCAAGTGTTTGTTTTGTCGTACATATCACATAACAACAGCGCTTCTCATCACTCGCCCGGCATTACTCTGCTTCCCTACACCGTCTATAAGGGTTAATCATGCAACGATTCCTGATAGCACCGTCGATACTCTCGGCGGACTTCGCCCGTCTGGGTGATGATGTACAGCGTGTGCTCGACGCCGGCGCTGACGTGGTTCACTTTGACGTGATGGACAATCACTACGTGCCTAACCTCACCTTTGGCCCGATGATTTGTTCTGCGCTGCGTGACTATGGCATTACGGCACCTATAGATGTGCACCTGATGGTTTCGCCGGTGGACGACTTAATTACCCAGTTTGCCGATGCCGGTGCCAGTTATATCAGTTTCCACCCGGAGGCCAGCCAGCATCTCGACCGCAGCCTGCAGTTAATTGCTGATAAAGGCTGTCAGCCGGGTCTGGTATTTAATCCGGCCACGCCGCTGCATTATCTCGACTATGTCATGGACAAACTGCATCACATCTTATTAATGTCGGTTAACCCTGGTTTTGGTGGTCAGTCATTCATTCCTGGTACGCTCGATAAGCTCAGGGAAGTCAGGTCTCGTATCGACGCTTCTGATCAAAACATCCGTTTGGAAGTTGACGGCGGAGTTAAAGTCGATAATATCGCAGCCATTGCCGCTGCCGGTGCGGATATGTTTGTCGCCGGTTCAGCGATCTTCAATCAGCCGGACTATGCCGCAGTTATCCAGCAAATGCGTGACGAACTGGCTACAGTGTCTTCAAAGTAATTAAGTGTGAATAGGTAAATAAGTAATGAGCGCAAAACCAATCGTATTAAGCGGCTGTCAGCCATCCGGACAGCTTACCCTGGGTAACTACATGGGTGCGCTGAAGCAGTGGGTCTCCATGCAGGAAACACACGACTGTCTGTATATGATTGTGGATTTGCATGCCATAACGGTTCGTCAGGACCCGGCCAAACTCAAAGAAGCTTGTCTGGATGGTCTGGCGTTGTATCTGGCCTGTGGTATCGACCCAACCAGGAGTACGCTGTTTTTGCAGTCTCATGTGCCTGAGCACGCGCAGCTTTCATGGGTACTAAACTGCTTTACCCAAATGGGTGAACTGAACCGCATGACCCAGTTCAAGGACAAGTCGGCCCGCAATGCCAGTAATATTAATGTAGGCCTGTACAGCTATCCGGTTTTACAAGCCGCCGATATCCTGCTTTATCAGGCTAATGAAGTACCGGTAGGTGAAGACCAGAAACAACACCTGGAGCTTACCCGCGATATCGCCACCCGCTTCAACAACATTTACGGCGACACTTTCCGTATTCCTGATCCATTCATCCCTGAATTCGGTGCCCGCATTATGAGCTTGCAGGAGCCGGATAAGAAGATGTCTAAATCAGACACCAACCCGAATAACTTTATCGGCTTGCTGGAAGAACCTAAGAAGGTAGCCAAGAAGATCAAACGCGCTGTCACCGATTCTGACGAGCAGGCGCGTATTTATTTTGACTGGGCAGAAAAGCCAGGGGTGACTAACTTACTCACACTTCTGTCACTGGCTACCGGCAAAACAGTGGACGAACTGGTACCCGCTTACGAAGATAAAATGTACGGTCACTTAAAGTCTGACGTGGCTGATGCTGTGGTCGCTCTGATTGAGCCTCTGCAGGAACGATATAAAGCCCTGCGCGCCGATCGTAGTTACCTTGATGAAGTTATGCATCAGGGCGCTGAAAAAGCACGGGTCCGTGCGGCCGCTACCTTAAAGGCCACCTATGATGCGCTGGGATTTATTGCCAAGCCCTAAGCAGTCGATTAAACCTTGATACTACTGATCGATAATTACGACTCCTTTAGTCACAACCTGGCCAGATATTTTCAGGAGCTGGGTTGTGAACTTGAGGTCGTGCGTAACGATGCTATTACAGTGGCCGATATCGATCCGGCAAAGATTCAGGCAATTGTTATCTCGCCAGGCCCCTGCACACCCAATGAATCCGGCGTCAGTCTGGAAGTAATCCGTCAGTTTGCCGGAATCATCCCAATCATGGGCGTGTGTCTTGGTCATCAGGCCATCGGTCAGGTATTTGGCGCGACAGTAACCAATGCCCTGCAGGTTCGCCATGGTAAGCTCTCCGGCGTTAAACACAACGGCGACAGGCTGTTTACTAATATCCCGCAACAGTTTGTGGTCACCCGCTATCACTCGCTGGTTATCGATCCGGATTCTATCCCCGATTGCCTGCAGGTAATAGCCTGGAGCGATGACGGCGAGACACCTGAAATTATGGCTGTGAAACACAAAGACCTGCCGGTATGGGGTGTTCAGTATCACCCGGAGTCGCTACTCACCGAATATGGCCATCAGGTTCTGCTAAACTTTTTGCTACTGGCTAAGGTTGTCTCGCCTGATGCCGATATCAATTGTGTATCAGAATTCAACGGTCAGTCCGTTACACTGAATAATGCGATGTAAGGCACTGGTTACTTAAACGGTCTGATTGCCTGAACAAACACAAACATGTCCTAGCCTTAGCATTGCAAAACAGATAAGGTTCGGGTATTACATGGATAGAGCGGGACTTCAATGGTAGAGCGGTTACTGACCCCACCAGCTTTTGCTAAACGATTTAACTATTTATTGCTGGCACCTGAGCTTGCCAAAGCGATGGTTGGCCGTCGTGCACCTGGTGAAGTGAGTTACGCCGAGTCCGAGCAAAGCTTTACCCGCCGTCAGTTGCTTAAAGTTGAAAAAGACGCCATTAAAAGCAAGTTGGAAACGGCGAAGATCCAGGCCAATTATGTACAGCAAATTAACCAGCAACTGCACTCGGTTATCGACAAAAAGCTGCTACAGACACTGGCCGACACCCAGGATGTATGTGAAAACCTGCTGAACTGGTCAGAACATACTACCAACCTGATAGACTTACTTGCCACACCATCGGCCACCATCAGCAAGGTTGAAGCCGTTGCAGTTAATATCCCCGGGCTGGTTGATGAGCTGCTTAAACAGGTAAACCAACCGCAATACCGACGCCGCGATGCCCGCGGTGATGTGATTGCCGTAGATACCCTCAAAACCGCTCTGAGTTTCATTGGTATCGACAACGTAAAACGGGTCATCCCGGCCCTCATTTACAAACAGACCTTGCCGTTAATAAGCGATCCGTTTCCGCAAATAAAGCACAAGGTCTGGGAATACAGCCTTATATGCGCCAGAACCGCCGAAGCCATTGCTAAAAGCCATAAGGTAAAACCCTTTGAGGCCTACACCCTGGCTCTTTTTAGCCAACTGGGTAGAAGTGCTATTATCAAGCTTTATTTTCGCCTGTTTGAACAGGTGCACCTGGACTTTTTACGCCATGCGCAAAAAGCCAAATTACGCAATCTGCACTCGGCGCTGGTTCATCTGGTACCAGACCCAAAACGCTTACTGCCTTTAATTGATGAACACAGTGACAAAGCAGCCCTGCATTTGTTTGAGTACATGGTCTTTAAGCGCGTTGGATATACCAGCGCCATGCAACAGGTGTTGCAGGACGTATTACCAGTGGATGCTGATCCGCTCACACAAGTATTGCAACAGGCCCGTTATTACGCCAAATACCGCATGTTAAAAGACAATAACCTGTTCCTCGATGACGAAAATGACAAGTTCATCGCAGGCTGTGCTATTGAGTCCGAATTACTGCAAAAACTGCATAACCAGACCCTTCATCAGCTCCCCATACTGACCGATCTATGAACAAAACAGCGGCGAATAAGCCGTTATGAAGACCAAAAATGCGCTTTTTCAACCGATTCATAATCATTCAGCCGTAAAGCCTGTTTTACAGGCAAAAACCTCACTATAGCCAGCATGGCGCAGAATCCGCCGATATTTTTGCCCCGACGGCCGCATATTCACATATATGGATAGTTATTCACATTTTATGCAATAAGTGCCAGACCCCTTGATTTTACTGCCTTTGAAGAAAGGTAATAGACAAGACAACAGCCATTTAAGGTGGCATACTGGAGCGCTTAAAAATGAATTGAAGCCATAAATTCGCCAGCCTGAAAGACGCGGGTTTATGACGATAACTAACAGTTAGAGGTGAAAAAATGCAGGTAACCCGCGAAATGTTTGATCAAGTCATGGTTCCTAACTACAACCCGGCCAAAATGGTCCCGGTACGTGGTCTGGGCTCGCGAGTTTGGGATCAGGCAGGTAACGAGTTTATTGATTTCGCCGGCGGTATTGCCGTAAATGCACTGGGCCATTGTCACCCGGAGCTGGTTAATGCCTTAACTGAGCAGGGTCAGAAGTTATGGCACCTGAGTAACGTTTTCACTAATGAGCCGGCATTACGACTGGCCAAAAAGCTCACTGACTATACCTTTGCTGAGCGCGTTTATTTCGCTAACTCAGGCGCAGAAGCTAACGAAGCCGCTCTGAAACTGGCTCGTCGTTTCGCCCTCGAACAATTTGGTGAGCACAAACAAAAAATCATCGCTTTCACCCAGGGCTTCCACGGCCGTACTTTCTTCACCGTAACAGTAGGCGGCCAGCCAGCTTATTCTGATGGCTTCGGACCAAAACCAGGTGCGGTTGAGCACTGCGATTACAACGACCTGGCAGCATTTGAAGCGCTGATTTCTGATGAAACCTGCGCGGTAATGATGGAGCCGCTGCAGGGTGAAGGCGGTATCATTTCGCCGGATCCAGCCTTTGTAAAGGGTGTTCGTGAACTGTGCGACAAGCACAACGCACTGCTGATTTTCGATGAAGTCCAATCAGGCGTAGGCCGTACCGGCCACCTGTATGCATACATGGGTCTGGACGTAGTGCCGGATATCCTGACCACAGCCAAAGCCCTTGGCGGCGGTTTCCCGGTAGGTGCTATGCTCACCACCACCGCAATTGCCCAACACCTTAAGCCTGGTACTCACGGCAGCACCTACGGTGGTAACCCGTTAGCCTGTGCCGTGGCCGAGCGTACTTTTGATATTGTTAACGATCCGGTTGTACTGAACGGCGTTAAGCAAAAAGAACAACTGTTCCGTGACACCCTGGAAACCATCAATGCCAAGCACAAAGTGTTTGCTGAAATTCGTGGTAAAGGGTTGCTGCTGGGTTGTGCATTAAACGACGACTTCAAGGGCGAATCACGTAAATTCCTCGACGCGTCTGCCGAGCAACAACTAATGTGTCTGGTAGCCGGCGCTAACGTTGTTCGTTTTGCTCCGTCTCTGATTATTCCGGACGAAGACATTGCCGAAGGTCTGACTCGTTTTGAACGTGCTATTGCGAGTGTGGTAGCGGCACGCTAGTTAACCGGGAATTGCTCATGTACATTATTCGCCCTATTCGATCGAGTGATTATGACGCCCTGTATGCAGTAGCAGAAGAATCCGGCATCGGCTTTACGTCGCTGCCGGTCAACGAAGGCCTGCTCAAGCGCAAAATCGGCAAGTCACTGGAAGCGTTCAGTCGCGATGTGTCTGCGCCTGGCAATGAATCCTACCTGTTCGTTATGGAAGATATCGTTACCGGCGAAGTCGTCGGTACAACGGGTATCGAAGCCGCGGTAGGCACTGACGATGCTTTTTACCACTACCATCTGGGTAAGGTGGTACACGCGTCCCGTGAACTCAATATCCATAACACGGTTGAGATCCTCACGTTCTGTAACGACTACACCGGTGTCAGCGAAATCTGCACGCTGTTCTTGCGGGAAAATGCCCGCAAGGGCGTGAACGGCCGGTTCTTATCCAAAGTACGTTTTTTGTTTATGGAAGAACACCGCGAGCGTTTCGCCGAGATCGTGATTGCCGAAATGCGCGGCGTCAGCGACGAAAATGGCCGCTCGCCATTCTGGGAGTGGCTCGAGGAGCATTTCTTCTCCATGGACTTCCCCACCGCAGATTACATGACCGGCATTGGTAATAAGGTTTTCATTGCCGAGCTTATGCCGAAATATCCGATTTACGTCAATCTGCTCAGCCAGGAAGCCCAGAACGTCATTGGTAAGGTTCACCAGAAAACCGAACCGGCGCTGCGCTTACTGCAGGAAGAAGGCTTTAGTTGCCGCGGTTATGTCGATATTTTCGATGGTGGCCCAACGGTGGAAGCCCGCTTAAGTCACATCAATACCGCCCAGCGTAGCCGCCGTGCGACGGTGCATATTGACGACCAGTCTGCCGCCCAGGACGGCGAACTTTGCTACATCATTAATAATAAAATCGCCGATTTCAGAGCGGTTGTTGCCGATGTCAGTTTTGATGAACAGACCGGCCAGGCAGTGCTTTCTCACAAAGCTGCAGCGACGTTAGACGTGGAAGAAGGCGACTCAATTCGGTTCGCGAGCGTTAAACCCCGCAACTGATATCAATACACAATTACAACAGCATCAGGACAGAAATCATGCAACAAGCCATTCATTTTATTAATGGGCAGTGGGTTGCCGGAGAAGGTTCTCCAATTACTTCGGTCGACCCGACCAAAAATCAAACCTTCTGGCGCGGCCAGGCCGCCTCAGCTACCCAGGTTGACAGCGCCCTCAACGCCGCCCGCGCGGCGCTTCCTCAGTGGTCTGCTAAAACCGTTGAAGAACGCCTGTCACTGATTAAAAAATTTGCCGAATTGCTGGGCGAAAACAAGCAACAACTGGCAGCGCTGATTGCACAGGAAACCGGTAAGCCACTGTGGGAAACCGCCACTGAAATTGGCGCGATGATTGGCAAAATTGCCATCTCAGAAAAAGCTTACTTTGAGCGAACCGGCACGGTAGAAAACCCAATGCCGGTGGGCAAGGCATTCATCCGTCATAAGCCCCACGGTGTCGTGGCGGTATTCGGCCCTTATAACTTCCCGGGTCACCTGCCTAATGGCCACATCGTGCCAGCGCTGATCGCCGGTAACACCGTCGTATTTAAACCCAGTGATTTAACCCCGGCAGTTGCTGAAGCAACCGTTAAGCTATGGGAGCAGGCAGGTATTCCGGCAGGCGTGCTTAACCTGATTCAGGGTGAGGTGGAAACCGGCAAAGCGCTGGCTTCACATCCGCAAATCGATGGCCTGTTCTTTACCGGCAGCTCGCGCACCGGGAAAATCCTACATGAACAGTTTGCTGGCCATCCGGGTAAAATCCTGGCGTTGGAAATGGGTGGCAACAATCCGCTCATCGTTACCGAAGTAACCGATACTAAGGCCGCCGTGCATGACATTATCCAGTCTGCGTTTGTCACCTCAGGACAGCGTTGCACCTGTGCCCGTCGCCTGTTTATCCCGGCTACTGCCGCTGGTGATGCGTTAGTGGATGCCCTTGTTAACGCAACCCGCAAGATTTCGGTGGGTCACTACGACGCCGAGCCACAGCCCTTTATGGGCGCTATGATTAGCGCCGCTGCAGCGAAGGGAATGGTAGCAGCCCAACAGCAACTGCTCGACGCCGGTGCTACAGCACTTGAGCCGCTTAAGCACCTTGACGAGCAAACTGGCCTGGTGACACCGGGCATCGTGGACGTAACCACTATTGCCGACACCATGGAAGACGAAGAACACTTTGGTCCGTTACTTAAGATCATTCGCTATACCGATTTTGATACCGCTATTGCTCAGGCCAACAACACTCGCTTTGGCCTATCGGCCGGACTGTTAAGCGACAGCGAAGCGGATTACCAGCATTTCTTTACTCACATCCGGGCCGGGATTGTAAACTGGAACCGTCCAATTACCGGCGCCAGCAGTGCCGCTCCCTTTGGTGGTATTGGTGAAAGTGGTAATCATCGCGCCAGTGCCTACTACGCGGCAGACTACTGCGCATACCCGGTTGCCTCAGTTGAGCTGGATAAAGTGACTTTACCCGGCACTCTGAGCCCTGGATTAGAATTAGAATAAGGACAGAAATTCGTTATGCATAAGACAACCGATAGCCTGTTTTCGGCGCTCTGGAACGATTACGTTAGTATTACCCCCAGTGCGCTGCGCATTCATAAGCTGCTGGCCGGTGAGGAAAACAGCCCGCAAATCGTTAACGACCATGTGGCGTTTCGTACCTTTGCGCTGGATAAAACCCGCCTCTCTCACCTGGCTGAGCATTTTCTGGCACTGGGTTACGAAGCGAAGGGCGACTACGACTTTAAAGCGAAAAAAGTCACCGCCCAGCACTTCGAACACCCGGATCCAACAGTGCCTAAAGTGTTTATCAGTGAGCTACGCGTAAATGAGTTCTCTGCCGAAACACAGCGTATTATCCATGCGCTGGTAGAACAAATGCCTGCCAGTGTAGTAGAGGCCGAAAACTTTCTTTACTCAGGCCGTCACTGGCAGCTTTCCACCCAGGAATATCAATCGCTCATCAGTGAATCTGAATATGCCGGCTGGCTGGCCGCCTGGGGCTTTAGGGCTAATCACTTTACCGTGAGCGTAAACCACCTGAACAACATCGACACCCTGGCCGATGTAAACACCCTGCTGAAAGAAGCCGGTTTTGTGCTTAACACTTCAGGCGGCGAAATCAAAGGTGGTGAGTCTGTCTACCTGGCGCAGTCATCGACTATGGCTGATGAATACAACCGGGCGTTCAGCGATGGCAGTCTGAATATCCCTAGTTGCTTTTATGAGTTTGCCCAGCGCTACACTATGCCGGATGGCAAGCTATATCAGGGTTTTGTTGAAGCGTCTGCAGATAAGATTTTCGAAAGCACTAACGCGCGTTAATCTTGTATAGCACGGTCGGGTATTATTGTCCCGACCGTGTTTACTTAACCATGCGCCAGCCCTGGGTATGCTTTAATATAAACTGATCATAAGGCAGCGGTTTTTCAAACAGGAAGCCCTGATAAACATTTATGCCTATATTTTCCAGTAATGGCAAATAAGCAGAATTATCCACCCCTTCAATAATGACCTCCAGGCGCAAGCTGTCGAGCATTTTATAAATCCCATTTAACAGCGCACGCGCCCGCTCAGAACCATCTATCCCCTTTACCAGACTGCGATCGAGCTTTATCACATCAAAGTCAAACTTGCGCAAATAACTAAGCGACGAAAAGCCGGAGCCGAAATCATCCAGCGCGAGAATAAATCCATGGGATTTCAAAGCCGCCAGCCCTCTAATTGCCGCCGCTTCATCCTGAATGAAAATAGACTCAGTAATTTCGATCTCCACCAGCTCGGGCGACACAAAATGTTCTGCACAAATAGCAGCGGCATCTTCAGCAAAAGATTCACTTAACAACTGATTAGCACTGATGTTCACCGACAGTGGCAGGCTGATGCGCTCGGTTTCCAGCATGCTGATATATTCACAGGCAGACTCCAGGGCCACCAGCCCGATATCCATATCCAGACCGTGTTGCTCAGCCAGTGGAATGAAGATCCCGGGACTGACGATAATAAATTCGTCGCCACCCCAGCGGGTAACAATCGCCGAGGCAGGAAAGGCACTACTCAACAGGCGGGCAACAATCTGCAGACACTCATCGCCGAGCTCATGACCGGCAATATCATTGATTTGTTTAAAGCCGTCCAGGTCAATGAAAGACAATACAAAATGTTGTTGCTCATCCACCAGCTCTTCCAGCGCGCTACGCAAGCCTAAGCGATTCTTCAAGCCGGTGAGATCGTCGTGATTGGCCAGCACGCGTAGCTGTTGTTCGTTTTTCTTGCGTTCACTGATATCCCGCAAGGTGGCAATTAAGTAAGATGAACTCTGGTGCCTGGCTTCAAATACCGCCAGTGAAACGTCAACCGCAATAGCCTCACCATCCCGGGTAGTGAGTTCGGTTTCAAACCTTTCCTGCCGACTCTGATTAATTCGCTCCAGCGGTTCATGAGCATCACTTAGAAAACAATCCAGCCGCAACTTTTCGACAGTCTCAGTATCGCCGAGCCTGGCTAATCGCCTGAAAGCCTTGTTAGATTCCGTTATTTGCAGACTGGTAGACAACACCAGCATAGGTTCGCGGGAGCTGGAAAAAGCGGAAGCCATAAGCTGAAAGGATTGCTCGGCGCGATGTTCCCGGGTTTTATCCTTAGCCATTCCGACGATGTAGGTGGCGGTACCGGTTTTCCCTCTTTCCAGCACCTTGCCTCGGGCGCGGGTCTATTGGTAACCACCCACCCCACGGATCCGGCAAATCAGTTCAATATCGTCGCTTTCACCATTAACCGCCATAGACCAGCTTAGCTGTGCCTGGGGTAAATCATCTGCATGCACCCTACGCATCAGCGCGATGGCATTTTGTTTAACCTCTCGCAGTTGCTTGTGGCGTAAGCCGAAGGAACGGATGATGAAAGCATCTTCCTCTGCATGCCACTCAAAATAGTTCTCCTGACTCGCCCATAGCGCCAGTTCAAGCTTTTCCTGGTCGCTACGACTTGTGGTCAGCGCATCATAAAGGGCCCTACTCTTTTCTGTGAGCAGAGTTTCGGCTTGTTTTCTGGCCGCCTTTTCCCGTTCCAGTCGTCGGGTCAGACTGGCAACACTTGCTGCGGGGGGTGAGATATCATTCACGATGCAAGCAATTTAACGTCTATATGATAAGTGTGCGGTACTTCGGTTGGCGTCACATGATGCTCAACCCGTTGCGAGAAATTCGCTGCTGCGCCATCAATAAGCCCCTCAGCCAGGGCATAAAGGTCGTGCATGGAATGATATTCCATCTTAATTGTGTCGGGAGTACGTTCCAGTACCTTAAACGAAGGCAGGTCAGCGTCAGGGTACAACTTCCTGGCCTGCACATGGATATCATCATCCAGGCAATCGAGGATCTCCAGCACCGACTGTCGGTTGGCCATCATCTCGGCATGACCTGCCGATAACACCGTGAACAGGTACTCGCCATAATCGTACAATAAATCGTTCAGTGGCCGGCCGGTCTTATTGACCAGCACCACCATAATTTTTCGCAGCTCACTGAAAGTGATAATAACCCACCGCGGTAAAAGCACCGTCATTCTCCAGGTTTGCCTTAACCAACACTTCGTCGGCAAACTCAGGTGAGATATTGTCCTCGAGCATTTCCACCAATGACGTGAACACAATTCCAAGCATAGCAACTTTCCCTAAATCCTATGGCAATTGGTATTAAGTGTAGAAGAAGTGGCTGAAAGTAAACACAAATTGCCCGCTAAAACAGGATTTTTAGACTAAAGGTGATAGCACTGGGGGGACGTTTTACAGAAATGTGTGCGCCCTGTGAAGCGAGGGCGCTAAATAATAGTTAAATTTCGATGTCGACCTGGTCAACGCGCTGTAACCCGCGGGGGAGCTTATTACCGCGACGACCGCGCTCGCCCTGGTAGTGCGCCAGATCGTCCGCACTCAGGGTCATACTTCGTTTGCCCGCAGTAATTTTAACTGCCGCACCTTCAGGAACGACCGCAAGCACTTTGACATACTCTTCGTGGGTTTGCGCTTTGGCCGATGGGATACTGATAAGCTTGTTCCCCTTACCTTTACCCAGGCTCGGCAAATCCCGTAATGGAAACAGCAACATACGACCTTCGTTTGAAATAGCCATGCACCAGTCAGTTGCCAGGTTATCCACTCGCTGCGGGGCGAGCACTTTGGCACCAGTCGGCAGGTTAAGATAGGCTTTACCTGCTTTGTTTTTACTGATCATATCAGCAAAGGTGCCAACGAAACCGTAGCCAGCGTCGGAGGCCATCAGGTACTTTCCGTCATCTGCGCCCATCACTACATGGCTAAACTGCTCCCCGGCCACCACACTGAAGCGACCGGTCAGAGGCTCACCCTGACTTCGGGCCGATGGCAAGCCATGCGCATCACAGGAGAATGCACGCCCGGAGGTGTCGAGAAATACCACTGGCTGATTACTGCGCCCCTGCGCACTGGCAAGGTACTTATCGCCTGACTTATAACTTAAGGCCTCAACATCAATATCGTGCCCTTTAGCGCACCGTGCCCAGCCTTTTTCAGAAAGCACTACAGTAACGGCTTCACTGGGCACCAGTTCTTTCTCGCTCAGAGCCTTAGCTTCCGCTCGCTCAACAATAGGAGAACGGCGGTCATCACCGTAGGTTTCAGCATCCTGGAGAATCTCTTTCTTAATCAGTGTTTTTAAACGGCGATCGGAGCCAAGTAACTGCTGCAGATGGTCGCGTTCTTTTTCCAGCTCTTCCTGCTCACCCCGAATTTTCATTTCTTCGAGCTTGGCAAGGTGACGCAGTTTTAATTCCAGGATGGCTTCGGCCTGCTTGTCACTCAGACTAAAACGGCGCATTAACTCCGCTTTGGGTTCATCGTGGAAGCGGATAATTTCAATTACCTCATCAATATTCAAAAAGGCAATCATTAAACCTTCAAGAATATGCAGGCGAGCCAGTACTTTATCCAGACGGAATTGTAATCGACGGGTGACAGTATCTTTTCTGAATACCAGCCATTCACTCAGGATAGCCCGCAAATCCTTGACCTGCGGCCGGCCATCCAGGCCAATCATATTCAGGTTAACCCGGTAACTTTTTTCCAGATCGGTGGTGGCAAACAGATGCTGCATCAATTGTTCGGTATCGACCCGGTTAGACCGTGGCACAACCACCAGCCGGGTGGGATTTTCATGATCTGATTCATCGCGCAAATCGCTGACCATGGGTAACTTTTTGGCCTGCATCTGGCCGGCAATCTGTTCCAGAATTTTCGCACCCGAAGACTGATGCGGCAGTGCAGTAATAACCACATCGCCATTTTCTTCATGATACTTAGCGCGCATCTTAATGCTGCCGCGCCCGGTTTCGTAGAGCTTACGAATATCACTGCGCGGGGTAATAATTTCGGCATCGGTGGGATAGTCAGGACCCTGAATATCCTCAAGTAATTCATGTAGCTCGGATTTGCTGTTATCCAGTAATCTGGCACAGGCATTAGCGACTTCACGCACATTGTGCGGCGGAATATCGGTGGCCATCCCCACGGCAATACCGGTTACCCCGTTAAGCAGGATATGCGGTAATCGTGCTGGCAGCACCTGCGGCTCGTTAAGCGTGCCGTCAAAGTTAGGGATCCAGTCAACGGTTCCCTGGCCCAGTTCTGACAACAGTACTTCACTGAATTTAGACAGCCGCGCCTCGGTATAACGCATAGCAGCAAATGACTTAGGATCGTCTGGCGCTCCCCAATTGCCCTGGCCGTCGACCAACGGATAGCGATAGGAAAAAGGCTGAGCCATGAGGACCATGGCTTCGTAACACGCAGAATCACCATGGGGGTGGAATTTACCCAGTACATCACCCACGGTACGGGCTGACTTTTTGTACTTTGCCGTGGAGCTCAGGCCCAGATCGGACATCGCATAAATAATCCGCCGCTGTACGGGTTTGAGGCCATCACCAATATTGGGTAAGGCACGGTCCATGATGACATACATGGAGTAATTCAGATAAGCGTCTTCAGTAAATCGTCGAATGGGGAGCTGTTCGACACCGTCTTGGTTAATGGTAATTTCGTCGCTCATGGGTACTGTTTTATTCTCGTCTTATTATTTACACCAATCCGCCGGGGGAGTGTGAGTTGCCGCAAAGATTTTCACCCCATTGTGAGTGAATCCGCCATGAAGCGCAATAGATCATCTGTGTCACCCCGGGCAGATTAATCCTTATTCAATCAAGCTTTTGCAGACGAGCCAAAGTTAGGGTTTAATAAGCGTTTGGCAACCGCCATCTGTATTTAAAGGCGCACTCATTTTGATCGGCAAATTCTCCGTTATCCGCTGGCTACTTTTGCTTACCTGGCTCAGCCTGCCAGCGCACGCCGGTGTGCATCTGTATGACGGTGAACAAACCCAACTGCTGGCCGACAACTTTGCTATTCAGCATGAGCAGTCTTCGCCCTTTACCATCAGTGACATCCTCAAACGTCGCCACGAATTTATTTACCAGGCCGACAATAACCCCAACTATGGTTTCAGCGATAAAGGTCTGTGGCTGTATGCTGAGCTGTCCAACTTGTCCCACAACACCGACTGGGTATTCTCATTAAACTTCAGTCAGCTCGATACGGTTGACTTCTACCTGGTGATTAACAACGAGGTGGTATCGCAGAGTCATCAGGGCAAGCTACAACGCGAACAGCTTTACCGCGTGCCGACCTTTAACACCAGCATTTCCATTGGGGAAGAAGCTGAACTGTTTATCCGCGTACAGAGCGATTCTTCCAGCCTGATTGCACCGATTTATGTAATGTCTGAGGCGGCCGAAATTCGCATCAGCCAGGTAGATAACCTTATCTGGGGCCTGTTTTATGGCGGACTGTTCATTCTCGCTATCTACAATCTGGTGCTCTACTTTGGTTCCCGTGAGCCAAGCCTGATTGCCTATGTGGCTTATATCGTTACCGTACTGGTCTGGCAGTTTGTATGGGGCGGCCACATCGACTTTTTCTTTCCTGATTCCCTGTCACCACTACTGTCGCCCTATACGTCGCTGATATTCTCATTAATAGGCATCAGTTCCGGCATTTTCTCGCTGATATTTCTGGAAACCAAAGCCAATTCACCGTTCATGCATCCGGTGGTTGTGGCCTTTTTATGGTTGCAGGCCATTATGGGACTGGCTACGCTGGTCGATATCTTCCCACCGGTATGGGAGCATAATCTGGTGTATGGCATTGGTATGTTGTCGATCACCAGTTACATCGCTGCGGGGTTTGAAGCCTACGGTAAACACTACAAACCGGCCCGTTATTTTATTTTTGCCTGGGGTATTCTGGCCACCGGCGCCATCGTTGGCATGCTTAGTCTGGTGGGTATTTTGCCGTCGAACCTGCTTACCACCTATTGTTTTCAGGTGGCGGTATTCTGTGAGGCAGGCCTGTTTTCAATAGCCCTGATGGAGAAAAGCCGCAGCCAGCTTGAGAACGAAGTCAGCCAGGCCACCGACGAACTACGTCATAATATGGAGCTGATAGAAGAGCAAAACGCCCGGCTCGACATCGCCCGTAAAGACGCCATTAAAGCCAGTAATGTTAAGTCACAGTTTCTGGCTAACATGAGTCACGAGATCCGCACGCCGCTGAACGCTATTTTAGGTTTCAGTAAAGAGCTCACTAACCTCACCCTGCCGGTGGATAAAATGGAACAGGTGCGGATCATCAACACCGCGGCCGACAACCTGCTTACCATTGTTAATGACGTGCTGGACTTCTCAAAAATCGAAGCCGGTAAACTACAAATTAATAATCAGCCATTCTCACCCAACTCTTTGATTGAAGAGATGGTAACCATTATGTCGAAGTCGGCACATATGAAAGGACTGGAGTTTATTCTTGAATTGGGCCCGTTACCGGAAAAACTGATTGGCGACGTATTCCGTATCCGGCAAATCCTTAACAACCTATTAAGCAATGCTCTGAAATTTACCTCGTCAGGCTATATCAAGTTAGCCGTTCAAGGCAAGGCGCTGCAACACGGCATTCATGAACTGGAGATTAAGATCGAAGATACTGGGATTGGTATCAGCCGTAAGGATAAGAACAAGCTGTTCAGTGCGTTTTCACAAATAGATGATGCGCTGAATCGCAGCTATCAGGGGACCGGCCTGGGCTTGGTGATCTGTCAGGAACTGGTTAAGTTAATGCGCGGCCAACTTACCCTCAAAACCACACCAGGACAAGGCAGCATCTTTACCGTAGTGCTGCGAACCAACCAGTTAAGCCAACGTTACGCACTCTCGCCATTGCCTGAATGGCTTAACAAGCGGGTATTAATTTTTGATCCGCACCCCCAGAGCCGCCGCGCTAGTGCGCAAATGATGATTAGCCTGGGAGCCAGGGTATATTGCGTGGAATCCATTGCCCACCTTCAGTCTCTACAAGAAGCATTTGATTACCTGTTTGCCACCCTCCCAACGATGAAAAAAGCTTCCCGTGAGCAAATGCTCGAAGCCTTGTGCGTATTTAACGCCGGCAAGCGAATTCTATGGTACTCCGGTGACGAGCCACTGACCGATTTTCCTGCCTACACCGAGGATTTTGAGGCCCAGGTCAGAATGCCACTCACCATTACCAAGCTCGAGGGGATTGTTCACGGCAACATTAAAGAAAAAGTATCTCCCCAGCAGAGTAAACTCAACACCTTGCCGAAAGCCCGTATCCTGGCGGTGGACGATATGGACATGAACCTGAAACTGCTGGATACCTGGCTGGCTGATTCGCCGGTGCAACTCACCTTGTCCACCAGTGGTCAGGACTCAGTGAATCGCTGTAAAAATGAAGAGTTTGATTTGATTCTGATGGATGTTCAGATGCCAGGCATGGATGGCATTCAGGCTACCCGCCACATCCGTAAGACGCCGCTTAACGCCGGAACCCCAATTATTGCCGTTACCGCCCATGCATTTAAGGAAGAGCAGGAACGCCTGCTATCATCCGGCATGGAAGATTATCTGCCCAAGCCCATTGAGTTTTCCACGCTTATCACCCTGATTAAACGCTGGTGTCAGGGCGTAGACAGCAGTGCCATGGCGCTGCCAACGCTGGACTGGCAGCTGGCCCTTAAGCGTGCTAATCAGAATCGGGATTTGGCGATGGAACTGCTTCGTGAGTTTATTGCTCATTTACCGCAAGCGGCAGAGATCATCAGAAGTGAATGGGACGCCCGCCATTACAAGGGCGTCCAGGATGAGATCCACCGCCTCCATGGTGCCTGTTGCTACACTGGAGTCCCTAAACTCCAGGCATTGGCCAATGAGATGGAATCAGCCCTGAAACTGGGCAATCATTATGAAGTGGCAGAAATGCTGCCGACCATCATTCTGGAATGTGAAATCGCGGCCGCCCAGGCTGACAAGTTTATCCAGGACAACGGGGCATTTAATTCCCACTAAGCCTGTTCTCGTAACCGCGCTACCTGGCATTCACGTAACAGCCCGACAAACTCGCCCGGCTCACGGTCTAATTCGCTGGCGGAAATAAACACGTCATAGCCCAGCGCACTTCTTACCGCTGTCATCCGATTAGCCAGAATTGCCTTAATACCAGTTAAGGTCTCACCATTTTCCAGTACGAAGGGCTTATCTTCAAACAAACTGCTGCTGTAGCAGCCGCCGGTTGAACAGGACTTGTCCTGAGCGTGAACCATCAGTGGCCGTTGTTCAATAATGATGTGGGACGCCAGACGCGGCGAGATGGTGGTTAAAAATTCGTCGTACCGTTTTAATTTAAAGCCCACCAGTTCCAGGGTGTCATGGTCCAGCCCGCGACTTACACGGGGGCAATCCACTCGTTGGATATCGTCCCAGGCAATATGCCATTGTCCGCAGCGATGCTGGTAGCTTACTTTATCGCGGCCGATAGCCAGACTATGCGGCGGCTCCCGTAATTTAAACCAGCCCACTAATATGGTCACAATGCCGCCACTTATGGCAAAGATGAGGGGTAGAAACAACCAGTCAGGGCTCAGGCTCAGCGCCACTGAAGCAATCAGCAATACGGCTACGCCAATCAGTAGCGTGGTCAGGCCGTTACGCTTAGCGGTAGAGCGGATAAAAATGTAATCATCGCTGGAAGACATAGAAATACACCACAAACATTAATATTGTCCAAATCACATACAGGCGCATACGTTTACAAAACGGGCAGTTCGTTGACCACCAGCCGGCCTTGTTTTTACTCCCCTTTACAGAGGACTCTGTCTGGCTCTGGTTCGTCATTTTGTTGGGCTCAGGCATACGCGGTACTGTTCATTTAAACGACGGATTTGAGTAAATAGTTTATCATGCCCCGGTTGCAACGCTGAGGGAATATATTTAGCACGCCAATCTTGGCAAGATTTACGCACAGGGATATGATCCCGCGCAACGATAATCCGCACGGCAGTTAGCGATTTTTGCTACACTAGCCACAAATCAATGAGGCCGCAGCTAAATCTATGTCGAGTTTCACCGGTAATCATATTCTTTCTGTCTCTCAGTTCGATCGTGATGCGATAGAACTGGTCTTTAGTGTCGCCCAAAGCATGGAACCTTACGCCAAGCGCCAAAAGAGAACCACTGTTCTTGATGGCGCAATTCTGGGTAACCTGTTTTTTGAACCCAGTACCCGAACCCGGGTGAGCTTTGGGACTGCCTTTAACCTGCTCGGCGGTGAAGTGCGGGAAACCACGGGCATGGCAAACTCTGCGCTGGCTAAAGGAGAATCCCTTTACGACACTGCCCGGGTACTTAGCGGCTACTCCGACATTATTGCCATGCGCCATCCGGCTGCCGGATCGGTTGCTGAATTTGCCCAAGGCAGCCGGGTACCGGTGTTAAACGGCGGTGACGGCGCCAATGAGCATCCCACCCAGGCCTTACTTGATCTGTTTACCATTAAGCGTGAACTGCAGTTTAATAACAAAACCATTGATGGTCTGCATATCGCCATGATTGGTGATTTACGTTACGGGCGAACCGTGCACTCCTTGTCTAAACTGCTGTGTTTATTCAAGAACGTTCGTTTTACCCTGATTTCTCCCAAAGAACTGGCGATGCCGGACTATATTCTGGAAGCTATCGAAAACGCCGGCCACTCGTTACAGGTTACCGACCAGCTGGAAGGGAATATGGACGCCGATATTTGTTATCAGACCCGTATACAGGAAGAGCGCTTCCCTTCGCAGGATGAAGCCAATAAATACCGCGGAAAATTCCGTTTAAATCAGTCGATTTACACCCGGCATTTTCAATCTAAAACCGTTATTATGCATCCGTTACCAAGGGATTCCCGTACAGAGGCTAACGAGCTGGATAACGACCTCAATCTCAACCCTAATCTGGCGATTTTCAGACAAACCGACAACGGCGTATTAGTGCGCATGGCGTTATTCGCTCTCACGCTCGGCGTGGAAAATCTGGTGAGTCAATACGAAAAGCCTGTCATCTGGTATAGCAATAAGAGCTAAAAACATTATGCAACGATCCGAACAACTATTTGAGCGCGCCCAACTTTCTATTCCCGGTGGCGTAAATTCACCTGTGCGAGCCTTTAAAGCAGTCGGCGGAACACCGCGCTTTATTGAAAAGGCAGACGGCCCGTATATCTATGATGTGGATGGCAAGCGATACATTGACTATGTGCAATCATGGGGGCCTATGGTGCTGGGCCACAATAACGACAAAATCCGTGAAGCGGTTATCCATGCCGCCGCTTCGGGTTTGAGCTTTGGCGCCCCCACTGAAGCCGAAATTATTATGGCCGAAAAAGTGCGTGAGATAGTGCCATCCATGGAAATGGTCAGAATGGTGAACTCAGGCACCGAAGCCACGATGTCAGCCATTCGTCTGGCGCGTGGTTATACTGGCAAAAATAAGCTGGTGAAATTTGAAGGCTGCTATCATGGCCACGCCGATTCCCTGCTGGTAAAAGCCGGCTCCGGCGCCCTGACTCTTGGCGTACCGAGCTCTCCGGGCGTACCAGCCGACGTAGCACAGCACACCTTAACCGTTGAATACAATAACCTCGATAGCGTTAAGCAGGTGTTTGCTGAACTGGGCGACGATATTGCCTGTATTATTGTTGAGCCGGTTGCCGGCAACATGAACTGTATTCCTCCTGTCGATGGCTTTTTGCAAGGCCTGCGCGATATTTGTGACGAACACGGCGCGGTACTGATTTTTGACGAGGTGATGACTGGTTTTCGGGTTAGTCGTGGCGGCGCGCAGGAGCGCTATGGCGTGACTCCCGACCTGACTTGCCTGGGCAAAGTCATTGGTGGCGGTATGCCGGTGGGTGCATTTGGCGGTAAAAAGTCCATCCTCACCCATATTGCGCCAACCGGCCCTATCTATCAGGCGGGCACCTTATCAGGTAACCCTATCGCCATGGCGGCGGGTCTGGCAGCAATGGAACAAATTGCTGAGCCTGGCCTTTACGAACCTATCTTCAACAGCACCAAGGCACTGGTAGAGGGATTTCAGGCCATCGCTGATGAGCACGGTATTCCGTTTACCACCAACCACGCAGGTTCAATGTTCGGCCTGTTTTTCACCGACGTAGATAAGGTTGTGAACTATCAGCAGGCAATTAACTGCAATCAGGAGCGCTTTAAGCAGTTTTATCACGGCATGCTCGACGAAGGTGTTTATCTGGCTCCGGCCTCTTATGAGGCGGGCTTTGTGTCTAAAATGCATACGCAGGACATTGTCGACGCTACACTTGAAGCGGCGCGCAAAGTGTTTGCCAACCTTTAAGTTAACGGACGGGTCAGGAACAATGCAGGGATGACGCTGCTTTACACAGCCTTTGTGTGCGTAACGGTACTCTATGCCGGGATTGTTACCCTGCTGCTTATCAGACAGAAACGGGTAACCCGGCGTATTGCCCGGGCGGCGACCCGCGTTATTCCTGAACCGGTCATTCGAAACGACGATAGCGAACAACGTTTTCTGGAAAAGGCTGATGAAGCCATGCGGCTGAATCAGACTTTCCAGAAATTTGTACCGAAACAGTTTGTCGACCACTTTGCCAAACATGGTATCGACACGCTCGAACTCGGCCGCGCCGACGAAGACGAAGTTGCCATCCTGTTCTGTGACATTCGGGGGTTCACCGGCCTGTCGGAGAAAATGAAACCCCAGGAGTTAATGAACTTCCTGAATTCCTATTTTTTGCGCATGAATGACCCCATTCACCAGAATGGCGGCTTTATCGATAAATTCATCGGCGACGCCATTATGGCCCTGTTTGACCACCCCGACGGCACTGGCACCGACAAAGCCACCGATGCGGTGAATGCAGCGCTCGACCTGCAAAAAGCCCTCAGCATGTATAACAGCCACCGGGCTAAATCCGGCTATGAAGGCATTCGGGTTGGTGTAGGCGTTCATATTGGCCCGGTTATCCTGGGCACTGTGGGCAGCGATGACCGAATGGACACCACTGTGATTGGCGACAGCGTGAATATCGCCTTTCGTCTTGAAGGGCTGGCGCCAAAGTATCACGCCGATATTGTTATCAGTTCGCAGACACTCAAAGCCATTAGCCATAAACAGCAAATAGACTGCCGGGTGTTGGATGTGGTCAGGGTCAAAGGCAGGCAGGCTCCGGTACGGGTTTATGAAGTACTTAATCACCTGAGTGAGGGTGCCCGTAAACAAAAGCTTATCGTGGCGCCCTATATTCGTGATGGCCTGGCTTGTCGCATTACCAGAGATTGGCAGGAAGCGCTCAGCCATTTCAATAAGGCTTTGCTGATAGCCCCCGACGACCGACTGCTGCATCATCATATTCATACCATTGAAACTCTGATGCACACTGACCTCCCGGCCGACTGGGATGGCGCTGTAGCACATTAACCAACAGGAAGCCGAAGTGAGTAATTACGATATACAGACAATTTTTCAATGGCTTATCCCCGTGGCTATCATCATGACCGTGGTGGGGTTTATTTTAGGTAAACGCAAGACAGACAAACCCATACTGACCGCACTGTCTCTGGGTATTTCTGTCTTCGTGCCGATTGTGGCGATTGTGTATCTTATCTACCTGCTTAACAAACCTGATCAGGCTACCGCAAAATAAGCTGTTTTTGCCAAACCAATAAAAAAGCCAGACGGGAAGTGGAAGCCCGTCCGGCCAAAGCATTCAACCATCACCGGGTAGCGATGGTTGGGTTACTGATTAAACATGCTCAGTAGAGCGCAGCGCCTGGATCCGCTGTTCCAGCGGCGGGTGACTCATAAACAGCTCTGAGAAACTGCGTTTACCGGCAATACCGAATGCCATCATGGTGCCTTCCAGTTCGCTTTCGGGGTTAGACTTGAGTCGCTCCAGTGCAGCAATCATTTTTTGTTTACCCACTAATGAAGCGGAACCCGCATCGGCCCGGAACTCACGTTGACGGGAGAACCAGAACACCACCACACTGGCCAGCGCTCCAAAAATCACTTCCAGAATGATAACCGTGAACATATAAGCGAAACCGCCCACTACCTCACCATCTTCATCGTTTTGCATCAGATTGCTGATTAAGCCTGCAACCACACGGGCCAGGAAAATCACGAAGGTATTAACCACGCCCTGAATAAGCGCCAGGGTAATCATATCGCCATTGGCCACGTGAGATACCTCGTGGGCCAGTACCGCCTCAGCTTCTTCCTGCGTCATGTTTTGCAGCAAGCCTGTGGACACTGCAACCAACGCGTTATTGCGATTGGCACCAGTGGCAAAAGCATTGATTTCCGGCGAGTCATAAACCGCTACTTCCGGCATGCCGATACCGGCTTTCCGGGCCTGGCGTTTTACGGTTTCCAGCAGCCATTGTTCAGTCGCATTTCGCGGCCGTTCTATAACAACAGCACCGGTTGAGCGCTTTGCCAGCCACTTCGACATTAACAGTGAAATAAACGAACCACCAAAACCAAATACAGCAGCAAATATCAGTAAGCCACCCATACTCTGGCTGTTAATACCCAGCACGGCAAACACCACACTGAGCACAATCCCGAGTACCAGTACCACGGCCAGGTTTGTGATCAAAAACAGCACAACACGTTTCATAAAAGCCTCGCTAAACAAGAAACGAAAATTAACACTGTGCATTATATAGGGTCATACACTGTAAGTTAAAATCGTATATAACTTACATTTAGTCAGGCAAAAACTGATCAAAAATATCAGATGCCGGTATCAGCTACGCAGGGCTTTTACCAGTTGCAGAACGGCAGGGTGAGTGAGTTTGCGCTCTGGAGAGATCGCGTAGAGCTGTTCGGTAACACGGTTGATCACGCCGACTTTGAGCAGGCCAAATTGCTTTTCCAGTTGAGGTGCCAACAGCAAGGGGGCAGAAAACGCGCCCAGCCCTTCCTGGGCAAAAGCCAGCATCAGCGCGCTGTCGTCAAACTCAGCCGTGATATCAGGCTGAATATCCTGAGTGCTGAACCAGCCTAACAACTGTTGTCGAATTAGCGACTTTTTGCCTTGCAGTAGAAAAGGGGCGTTATGCAGTGAGCGGGGAAAATCCTCACTGAGTGTGTCGTATTTATCGGCGGCGGCATATACAGCCATGGGCGACTCGGTGATTAAATGGCTGTATGCCTTAATGTGACTGCCGGTTTGAATGGGCTGATCGGATAACACCATATCCAGACGGTTAACCGCCAGTTCGCCGAGCAACGAGGTTAGCTCCCCCTCCCGGCACACCAGCTTTACCGGTAACTGTAAGACCGGCTTAAGCATTTCGTAGACCAGGGTTTTGGGCAGCACATCGGTGATCCCCACGGTAAAGCTCTGCCACTGGTTGTGCTGCTGATTAAGCACCGACTTGAGTTCTTCTCCGAGCTGAAAAATATCTGCCGCATAGCCTTGCACCAGTATCCCCAGCTCGGTAGGTATCAGCCGCCGGGATTGGCGGGTAAATAACGATGCGCCAATGGTGTCTTCCAGCGCACTTATCTGGCCACTGATAGTCTGCGGCGTGATGTGCAGTAATTCGCTAACCCTGGCAATAGAGCCGTGCTCGGCCACCATGTAAAAGTAATACAGCTGATTGTAGTTAATTGGCGTCATGGGCGGGTGGTGAGATCAGAGCTTGGCCTGGGCTTTAATAAACGCAATGGACGGTGCGAAAAACGCGCTGCCCGTCTCGGCCGCGGTATAGTCCAGCCAGCGGTCGTACTCGCCGTCGCCACTGCCGTACACCTGACTGTGTAGCATACGTTTAAAAGGCTGTGAACTGGCCGCACAGGTAACCGAAAACATACCCTGCGATGTCATATCGCCGTAAGGCATGCCCTGCTTGAGCAAGTCAGCCTTGCCCTGCTCTGTAGCAATAATACTGGCCCTGACGCTGTGAGAGGAAGGGTTACACTCCACACTGGGCAGGTTATGCTCTTTGGTCGTACCCATGATCTGTTCCTGCTGGCGTTCAGACAGGCTCAACCAGCGGCGTAAATCGTGGCGGAAGCGCTGCACATGCACATAGCTACCACCGGCAAAGCCATTGTCATCCTCTTCGATAACCGCAACTTTGGCTCGCT
>DDJQ01000011.1:43658-50070 GCA_002339125.1 Alteromonadaceae bacterium UBA2620 | reverse complement strand
ACGGGTGAGTCAGGTTAACGATGACCATGTGCAATTTACCATCTCAGATACTGGCATCGGTATGACTCAGGAACAATGCCAGCGAGTGTTCGATGCGTTTGCTCAGGCGGATGCATCGATGTCGAGGCGCTTTGGTGGTACCGGCCTTGGCACTACGATTTCAAAACAACTGGTTGAGTTGATGGGCGGCACTATCGATGTTAACAGTAAGCCGGGAGAGGGCACTGAATTCCGCTTTATGCTGCCGCTTACCGCAATCAGCAACACAAGCCATGTACAGCGCCTGCATGCTATTCAGTTACCTGCGTTGCGGATGCTGGTTGTAGACGACATTGAACAAAATATCGAGCTACTTAATTTACTCCTTAAGCGCGGCGGGCATAGCGTGGATATTGGCCGGGATGGCCAGCAGGCTCTCAACCTGATGACGCAACACCAGTACGATGTGGTGCTGATGGACTTGCAAATGCCGGTGCTGGACGGCTTAACCGCTGCCCGTCAACGTCGTGAATATGAAAAAGCCAATGGCCTCAAGGCAACCCCGATTATTGCGCTAACCGCCAGCGTACTGGCTCAGGATAAAAAATCGGCCAGTGAGGCCGGCATGGAAGGCTTTGCCAATAAACCCATCGACTTCCCGGTGCTGTGCAATGAAATCGCCCGGGTGCTGGGCATTCAGGGGAGCGCGCTGGCAATGCGCGCGGAACCTAAAGAAGCTCTGCTTATTGACTGGTCCCGCGGTGAGAGCTTATGGGGTTCTAAACATAAGCTGGTAAAAGAGATAAACCGCTTTTGTAGTGACATTAATGGTGTCAGAGAAACCTTTGAGAGCCTGACTGAGCAACAGTATTTTACAGAGCTCAAAGCGCTGGTGCATCGTTTCAAAGGCGTGGCTGGCAACCTCGGTTTGATAAAAATCATGCAAGTTTGCAAAGCTATTGAACAGGGGTGTTACGACAAGGTGGCACCTGCTGATTCGGTAGCTGAATTGTACAGCCTGGTGCTGGCGGTTCAGAGCGCGGTAGCATCAGAGCAGGACAGTGCGATGGAACAATCTGCCGTTATCGATAGCCAGGAATTGCGAGCTATACTGGAGCGTATTACGCGTTCGGTTGAAAATAACCGCGTTGAAGAGGCGGAATTAGCCTTGCTCGGCGGCTATCAGAACAGCCGCTTTGCCAATGACATTCAATCGATACTGGATGCCATAGAAGACTTTGAATTTGAACAGGCGATTACGCTGTTGTCTGCATTAATCGACAAACTGGACGAATAGCGACCATGCAAAATACCGCTTTAAAATCCACTATTTTGGTGGTTGATGATGAACCGGCAAACCTGAGGGTTCTTAAACATTTGCTGGCAGAGCATTACACTTTGGCATTTGCCAAAAATGGCCCTGAAGCACTGCGGGTGGCAGAAGCCCAGTTACCGGACCTTATTTTACTGGATGTAATGATGCCAGGTATGACCGGCTTTGAAGTGTGTCAGGCGCTGAAAGAGAACGTTATTACCCGGGCTATCCCGGTGATTTTTGTCACCGCACTGAGTGAAGAGCAGGACGAAACCGAAGGATTTGCAGTAGGTGGCGTGGATTACATTACCAAGCCAATTTCACCCACAGTGGTGAAAGCGCGTATTAAAACCCATTTATCGCTGGTACAGGCCGATGAACTCAAGCGTACCCGGTTGCAGGTGGTACAGCGGTTAGGCCGGGCGGCTGAGTATAAAGATAACGAAACCGGGATGCATGTCCTGCGCATGAGTCATTACTCAAAGGTACTGGCATTGGCCTATGGCTTAAATGAAGAGCAAGCCGACACACTGCTGCACGCCGCTCCCATGCATGACATTGGTAAGATAGGCATCCCTGACCACATTATGCTGAAGCCCGGTAAACTCACCGAGGAAGAATTCGCGGTAATGAAAACGCACCCGGAAATTGGCGCTGAAATTTTGGGCGAAGCGGACTCCGATCTGTTACGGATTGCAAAATCCGTGGCCATGACCCATCACGAAAAATGGGATGGCTCTGGTTATCCCAACGGCTTAAAAGGCAAGGATATTCCGGTAGAAGGTCGGATTGTGGCGGTAGCGGATGTGTTTGATGCCCTTACCAGTAAACGCCCGTATAAAGAAGCCTGGACAGTAGAGAAAACCCTGGCGGTGATGAAAAGCGAAGCCGGGAAGCACTTCGAACCTTATCTGATTACATTACTGGAAGAAAATCTTGTGGAAATTCTGACCATTAAGGAACGCTGGCGGGAAGATTAAATTATCGTGACAATCTGACCTGAAGCTGGATTGCCGGTTGCTAAATCAACAAGCAGGCAGTATAATGCGTGTCAGATTATGGCTGGTACCGGTAATTAGTGATTACCAGCACCTACGCTTTACGGGTTTTTATTGTTGTATTGCACCAATAGTAACCTTGCCTGATGTGGGCAAAAGGGACCGAATTTTTACTGCAAAAAGCCCCGTTTAATCGGGGCTTTTTGTTAGCTCGGTCTCACGCACAAAGCGGTACCGAGCAAGGTATCAGTATATTGGGCATTATGCCCTTTTTTCGTTTTTGGAGGTTTGGATTGTCAAAGCTAGAGCAACGTTTAAGCGAAATGTTGAATCCGGCGGTAGAAGCATTGGGGTTTGAGTTACTGGGAGTGGAATTTGTCCGCGCCGGCAAGCACTCAATCCTGCGGGTTTACATTGATCATGAGAATGGCATCAACGTAGATGATTGTGCGGATGTCAGCCATCAGGTCAGTGCGGTCCTGGATGTGGAAGATCCAATCAATACTGAATACAACTTAGAAGTCTCATCGCCAGGTATGGATCGCCCTTTATTTAAAGAGGCGCACTATGCACAGGTGGTGGGCGAAACCGTCGCTGTCAGAATGGCATTGCCGTTGGATAACCGACGCAATTTCAAGGGGAAATTACTGGCGTGTGAAAATGGCACGTTAACTATCGAGGTCGATGGCGAGCAATTTAATTTGCCGGTCAGCGGGATTGAAAAAGGTAATTTGGTTCCAACATTCGAATAATACGGAATAAAACTGCGTGCCCAGCCGCATGCAACCAGTGAGGCAAAAATGAATAAAGAAATTTTGTTAGTGGCAGAAGCCGTTTCTAATGAAAAACAAGTGCCAAGAGAAAAGATTTTTGAGGCGTTAGAATTTGCCATTGCAAGTGCCACAAAAAAGAAAAACGAAGGCGAAATTGAAGTACGCGTAAGCATTAATCGCGAAACCGGCGATTTTGATACCTTCCGCCGTTGGCTGGTAATTCCTGATGATCAGGAACAGGAAAATCCGTTTGCCGAACTTACCCTTTCTGCGGCGCAAATTGATGAGCCGGAGATTGAGGTGGGTGATTACGTAGAAGAGCAGATTGAATCAATCGCCTTTGACCGTATTACCACCCAAACTGCTAAGCAGGTCATTGTGCAGAAAGTGCGTGAAGCAGAGCGTGCACAAATGGTTGCCGAATATGAAAATAAAGTTGGCGAACTGGTAACCGGTACCGTTAAAAAAGTAAATCGCGACAACATCATTATCGATTTGGGTAACAACGCTGAAGGCGTTATTTACCGTGATGATATGCTGCCTCGCGAAACTTTCCGTCCGGGCGATCGGGTACGCGGTTTACTGTATGTAATCCGTCCCGAAGCACGTGGTGCGCAACTGTTCGTTAGCCGTACTCATCCGGAGATGCTGGTTGAACTGTTCCGTCTGGAAGTACCAGAAATCGCTGAAGAAACATTAGAAATTAAATCCGCTGCACGGGATCCTGGCTCACGGGCCAAAATTGCGGTTAAGACTAACGATAAGCGTCTTGATCCGGTGGGTGCCTGTGTAGGCATGCGTGGTTCACGGGTACAGGCAGTATCCGGCGAGCTGGGCGGAGAAAGAGTCGATATTGTGTTATGGGATGAAAACCCGGCGCAATTTGTTATCAACGCAATGGCACCTGCAGAAGTGGCATCCATTGTGGTTGATGAAGACACGCATACCATGGAAGTAGCAGTAGAAGCCGATAACCTGGCTCAGGCTATCGGTCGGAGTGGACAGAACGTTCGTCTGGCAAGTCAATTGACTGGCTGGGAACTGAACGTAATGACCATTGAAGATTTGAACCAGAAACACCAGGCAGAAAACGAAAGGGTTCTGGCGGTATTTGTTAACGGTCTGGACATCGACGAAGACTTCGCAAGTGTCTTGGTTGAAGAAGGCTTCACTTCATTAGAAGAAGTTGCCTATGTGCCAGTCAGCGAATTATTGGCCATTGACGGCCTTGATGAAGTTACCGTTGAAGAATTACGTAATCGTGCACGTGCAGCACTGACCACTCAGGCGCTGGCCAACGAGGAATCGCTTGAGAGCTCAGAACCCACCGAGGAATTGCTGAACCTTGAAGGTATGGACAAGCACCTGGCGTACGTTCTGGCAAGTAGAGGTATCGTCGATTTAGAAGCGCTGGCTGAACAGGGCACCGATGATATCAGTGATGTAGAAGGACTGGACGAAGAGAAAGCCGGTGCATTGATTATGGCTGCACGAAACAAAGTCTGGTTCAACGAAGAATAAGGTCGACAAGGGGAAAAACGCGTAATGGCAGATGTATCCATTGAAAAACTCGCCAGTGATATCGGGACTAGCGTTGACCGGTTAGTGAGTCAGTTTAGTGACGCCGGCATTAAAAAAGCCGCCGGTGAGAACGTGACTGAAGATGAGAAACGCAAACTACTGGACCACCTGAGCAAACAGCACGGTGGCACCAATGGTGGTGAACCTAAGAAAATGACGTTGCAACGTAAAACAACCAGCACGTTAAGCTTAGGTAAGTCGAAAGAAGTCAAAGTTGAAGTTCGTAAGAAGCGTACCTACGTGAAACGTTCGGACATTGAAGAGCAGCGTCAGGCAGAAGAAGAAGCCAAGCGCCGCGAAGAAGAAGCCCGTCTGAAGCGCGAAGCAGAAGAAAAAGCGGCTGAAGAAGCCCGTAAAGCGGCAGAAGAAAAAGCTCGTAAGGCTGAGGAAGCCCGTAAAGCGGCGGAAGAAGAAAAAGCTCGCCGTGCTGAGAAAGCCAAGCAGGAAGCTGCTGCTCGTGCAGAAGCTGAGTCTGAGCTGTCAGAAGAAGAGTTAAAAGAACAGGAAGAAGCGCGGCAGGAAGAAGAGCGTTTACGCAAGCAGCAGGAAGAAGAAGCGCAGCGTAAACTGGAAGAAGACGCGAAAAAAGCCGCTGAAGAAGCGCGTAAACTGGCTGAAGAAAACGAACGTCGCTGGAAAGAAGAAGAAGAGCGCCGTAAGAAAGCAGAAGCCGAAGAAGTGCATATGCACTCAAACCGTTACGCTCAGGAAGCGGAAGATGAAGAAGATATGCAGGTTGAGCGTTCTTCACGTCGTCGCAAGAAACCAAACAAGAAAGCCAGTGAAAGCCTGAAGCAAGGCTTTAACAAGCCAGCCGCGCCAGTTGAGCGTGTGGTTAAACTGGGTGAAACCATCACGGTAGGCGAACTCGCCAGCCGTCTGGCAATTAAGGTGCAGGAAGTCATTAAGGCCATGATGAAAATGGGCGAAATGGCAACCATCAATCAGGTGCTGGATCAGGACACTGCTGTACTGGTAGTGGAAGAGATGGGTCATAAATATGAGCTGGTTAATGACAACGCCTTAGAAGACGAATTGTTAGCAGGCTCCGGCAATGGTGATAAAACCACCCGTGCGCCGGTAGTAACCATCATGGGGCACGTTGACCACGGTAAAACCTCACTGCTTGACTACATTCGTCGCGCCAAAGTGGCGGCCGGTGAAGCGGGTGGTATTACCCAGCACATTGGTGCCTACAGTGTAGAAACCGACGGCGGTAAGATTACGTTCCTGGATACACCCGGACACGCCGCCTTTACGGCCATGCGTGCACGTGGTGCTACAGCAACGGATATTGTTGTACTGGTTGTTGCCGCAGACGATGGTGTAATGCCGCAGACTAAAGAAGCAGTTCAGCACAGTCGTGCAGCAGGGGTACCACTGATCATTGCTGTGAACAAGATGGATAAAGAAGCGGCGGATCCGGATCGGGTTAAAACCGAACTGTCACAGCTGGAAGTTATCTCTGAAGAGTGGGGCGGTGAGCACCAGTTTGTAAACGTATCAGCCAAAACCGGTATGGGCGTTGATGAACTGCTCGAAGCTATTTCCCTGCAGGCTGAAGTACTGGATCTTAAAGCAACGCCAACCGGCCCTGGCCGCGGTATTGTAGTTGAGTCCCGCCTGGATAAAGGCCGTGGCCCGATTGCCTCGGTACTGGTTCAGGAAGGTGAAGTTAAAGCAGGTGATATCCTGTTGTGTGGTGAAGAATACGGTCGTGTTCGTGCCATGCGTGATGAGAACGGTAACGATGTAAAAGTGGCCGG
>DDJQ01000011.1:0-43263 GCA_002339125.1 Alteromonadaceae bacterium UBA2620 | reverse complement strand
TGGTAGTACAGGATGAGCGTAAGGCGCGTGAAGTGGCCGGTAAACGTCATCAGAAGAAACGTGAGCTGAAACTTGCCCGTCAGCAGAAAGCCAAGCTGGAAAACATGTTTGCTAACATGGAAGCCGGTGACGTAAGCGAGCTGAACGTAGTACTGAAAGCAGACGTACAAGGTTCTGTTGAGGCGATTTCTGAGTCACTGACCAAACTGTCTACCAGTGAAGTTAAAGTGAATATCGTAGGTAGCGGTGTAGGTGGTATTACTGAAACCGACGCCAGCCTGGCGGCAGCATCAAGTGCTATCGTGGTGGGCTTTAACGTTCGTGCCGATGCAACTGCACGTCGCGTGATTGAAGCGGAAGAAATCGACTTACGTTACTACAGCGTTATCTATGACCTGATTGATGAAGTGAAAGCGGCCATGAGTGGTATGCTGGCACCAGAATTCAAACAGGAAATCATGGGTCTTGCTGAAGTACGTGATGTATTCAAGTCACCGAAACTGGGCGCGATTGCCGGTTGTATGGTAACAGAAGGTACTGTTAAACGTAGTAACCCAATTCGCGTACTGCGTGAAAACGTGGTTATTTACGAAGGTGAGCTGGAATCCCTGCGTCGCTTTAAAGATGACGTTCAGGAAGTTCGTAACGGTATGGAATGTGGTATCGGCGTTAAAAACTACAACGACGTAAAAGTGGGCGACCAAATCGAGGTCTTCCAGGTAGTTGAAGTGAAACGCGAAATCTAAGCTCAGCGAATAACTAAAGTATAGCGGGGGCTCTGAAGCCCCCGCTTTTGTCTGTGCGATAGTCCGCTACACTAAAAGCAGGACAGATTGCAAAACAGAGGAGAGTAACTATGGCTCGGGAATTTTCTCGAACTGATCGGGTTGCCCAGCAAATCCACAAAGAAGTGGCCAGTTTGCTGCAAAATGAATATAAGCACCGGGTAGGAAACCTGCCTTTCATTACGCTTTCTGATGTGGAGGTCTCCCGGGATCTCGCGCATGCCAAAATTTTTATCACGTTTTATAACAGTGATGAGAAGGAAACCAAAGCGCAAATGAAACAGCTGGGCGAGAACACCGGTTTTCTGCGCAGCTTGTTGGCCAAACGCTTACGTATGCGTGCCGTACCGCATCTGCATTTCTTTGAAGATAAGTCGATTACGGAAGGCATGCGTATCTCTAACCTGGTGAGTGAAACTATCGCTCGTGATAAAGAACGGTCGAATAACGACGACGAGCAGGAATAATCAGGCATGGCAAGAAAACGCAAAGGCCGGGCAGTAAACGGCATTGTGTTAATTGATAAACCCCTGGGCGGTTCATCAAATCAAATTTTACAAAAGGTGCGCTGGCTATATCAGGCTCAAAAAGCCGGCCATACCGGTGCACTCGATCCGCTGGCTACCGGCATGTTACCGGTGTGTTTAGGTGAAGCCACCAAGTTTTCTCAGTACTTGCTCGACGCCGATAAAGAGTATGAAGTCACCGCCCGTCTTGGCATTCGTACCACAACGTCTGATGCCGACGGCGAGATTGTTGAAGAGCGTGATGTCTCGTGCAGTGAAGAGGAAGTTCGGGCTGCGTGCTTGTCTTTCTTAGGCAGCAGCAAGCAGGTGCCATCGATGTTTTCGGCGCTTAAGTACCAGGGAAAGCCGCTATACCACTATGCCAGACAGGGCATAGAAGTGCCTCGTGAAGCCAGAGATATCACTATTTTTGAGCTGGAGATTACGCGTATGTCACTGCCTGAAGTGGACATGCGGGTACGTTGCAGCAAAGGCACTTATATTCGTTCACTGGTCGATGATATTGGTCAGCAGTTAGGCTGTGGTGCTTATGTCACCCGGCTACACCGAACCAAAGTAGCAGATTACCCAACGCCTAACATGATTTCTGTGGAAGCCCTTGAGGCCATGGTGGAGCAGGAGATCAACGAGCGTGATTATACGGCTATCGATGCGTTGTTGCTACCCATGGACACCGCTGTGAAAAGCTTACCAGCTGTTGAGCTATGCGCAGCTGAGACTCACCGGTTGCAGCATGGGCAGAGTGTAACGCCATTGCAAGCTGATAGCCTTGCAGAAGGCCAGCAATATCGTATTTACGATAGCACTATCACACCCGCCCGGTTTCTGGGCGTCGGCGAGGGGGTCTGTGCACCGAAAGATCAAAAAGCCCCGGCTGATCAGGTGTTTGTTGCGCCCCGGCGCAGCGTGGTTTACAGCGCAGAATCGTAAACGCGTAAAATCACTTGCGCATGGTGCCATGCCAAGTATAATACGCGCTCAGTTTTGTCAGACTGAATTAGTGATCGGTCCGGCAGGTTAAAAAACAGGAGAAAATTATGTCACTAACTAAAGAAGAAACCGCAGGTATCGTTGCTGAATATGGCGTTAAAGAAGGTGATACTGGTTCACCTGAAGTACAGGTTGCACTGTTAACGCACAACATCAACAAGCTGCAATCACACTTCTCATCAAACAAGAAAGATCACCACTCACGTCGTGGTCTGCTGCGCATGGTTAGCCAGCGCCGTAAACTGCTTGATTACCTGAAAGGTAAAAATGCAGAACGTTATCTTGATCTGATCAAACGTCTTGGTCTGCGTCGCTAATCCGCGATTGACCAACGCAAAAAAGCGCCTGTATGGCGCTTTTTTTGTATTGAACGGTGACTATTACGGGGTCAGGTAGCTGTACACTGAAGGGCCGTTGGTTAAATGGGGTATAACGTCCTTTGTTTCCAGCTCCCTGATAAGTACAATCAGCCGTCGTTCAATATGCTTGCTGCCAATCTGGTTATGGGCCAGAGCCAGGTTACGTAACAGTAATGCAACGGTATTCGGATGCTCCAGGGGCTTACTTGTGAGAGCGCGATACAAAAAGGCCTGATACACCGAATCATAGCTGATTTCACCGTATCGCGTGTTAGCCAGTGACATTAGTTCCTCATCATCTGAGGTATAGCCTAGAAAAGACAATTCTTTCTCAAATTCGCCTGGCATAGACAAGCTGTAACGCAGAGCTTTTATGGTTGAACGTAATTTTTGCCGGCCGGACAAAGTGCAACTAAAAAAGTAATTTCTTAATGTGCGGGAATGCTTGTAACGGCTCTTTAACGACAGATAAATTTGTGCAACCTGCTCTGGTTGATGGTTGATCGCGCTTTGTATTGCCATACTTATTACCACCATATCAGCAAGCTTTAACTCAAGGCCTGATGCAACCAGATTATTTACTTGCTGGATGACTTCTGAAGCGGCGGTTTTGCTGTCGCTGTATTGGCTGAGCGTCTGGTAAAGCGAAACCACGGCAGTGGCGTGGTTATGCAAAAATGCCGGTTGCTGGTAAGAGGCCGGAGTAACACTGGCCAGGTTAAGTAAAGCGGCAATCAAATATCCGGAAACGGCCGATATAACAATCCTTGTAATGTTCACATGTGGCTGGTTAAAGATAAGTTACCGCTTTTTAAAGATAAATGAAACAGGCCCTTTTTATAGGGCTAGTGAGTCACAGGGCAGCTGTCGCAGCCGGTAGCCAGACACGACCCAGTTAAGTCCTACCACATTTTGCGGATTCACCTCGGCTATCAGGCATATCTCTTGTTGTGGGGTTAAATCAAGGGCCAGCTCATTGCTCCAGTCAGCATGAGCGCGAATTTTGAAGGTTTTAAACCCCGGGTTTACTAACAGTTGGGTATGTTGCTGCGGCGCCAGTGAAATAAAGTACTCATTATCCCAACCAATATACACATCGGTCAGGCTGCCTTGTAATTCATCGGAACGATAGATAGTAACAGTGGCTGCATCATTGGTTTCGGTTATTGCCGGGAGCGAGGATTTTGAAACACAGCCACTTGCCAGTATGGCGGTTAAAGTAATTGCCGCCACCCGTGCTATTGACAGATTCATTTGTCGATGTCTACTCATCATTATCGCCTCTTAGTCGTTGAGTTGCTTACAATGATGATGGCGGCGTGGTCAAGTCAGGGTGAAAGAACCAGCCTTTGGCCGGTTCAGGGTATTAATAATTACAGAAATCCGCCGTTATCCACCTGAATAACCTGTCCGGTGACGGCTTTACCCATTTCACTGGCAAGGTAAAGTGCTGCATAGGCCTGGTCGCGGGGTTCTACAGAAGGCACGGTGGTGTTGGTATATCTATCCGAAAACTCCAGCATTACGTCATCGCCTTCCTGCTCGCCGGCTGCCCAGGCTTTCGCTGCGTCAATTTCAGGAACGCCCGGTGCAATGGCATTACAACGGATGTTGGTACCAGACAAACGGATCGCAATGTTCTTGGTCATGGTGTTTACACCGCCTTTAGTTGTGGTGTAAGCCACACCACAAATAGGTAAGACGCCGTTTACCGAGGAGACGTTGATAATGCGGCCTTCGTTGCGTGGCATAAAATGATTAACCGCTTCACGACAAAAACGGAACACTCCGGACAGGTTTAACTCCATAATTTTTGCCCAGTGCTCATCACTGGTTTTCTCAACGGCGTACATTTCTCCAACACCGGCATTGTTGACCATGATATCCACTTTGCCAAACTCATTAATAGCGTTGCTGAACACGCTTTCAGGTGCTTCGGGGTCGCTCGAGTCGGCAACCATACCTATGGCTTTACCTTGCCCTTTAGCGTTGATTTTATCGACTGCGGTTTCTATTTCATCCTGATGCAGGGCCGTCAGGATGACATTGGCGCCTTCTTCGGCGAAGAGTTCTGCGATAGCGAATCCAATGCCTTTACTCGCGCCGGTTACAATGGCAGTTTTGCCTTCTAACATGTTGATCATAGTAATTTATATCCTTATTCGTTTAACTGGCGTACGGCGCGGGAAGAGGATGGTGCGCCGCTTAGGCCAATTTGAAAAGCTCACTTTGTGAGAGTAATAATCACTACGGAAGGAAAACGAAAAGCGCACATTCATATCAGTTAGCAACCAGATTCATAAATGCTGCGCAGGCAAATTTAAGTTTTGAACAGGGTTAAAACAACAGAATTTTAAAGCCTATAAGGATGAGTACTATACCGCCGATAAGCTCAGCTTTACTCTCCAGCCAGGTACCGGTTTTCGCACCGATATGCACACCGAGAAAGCTAAAAACAAACGTAGTAATACCAATTATCAGGCAGGCCAGAAAAGGGTTTAAATCCATTAATGTCAGTGAGAACCCGGCGGCCATGGCATCAATACTGGTGGCGATAGCCAGCACTAGCATGACCCGGGATGTGATGTTAGCGATATCTTCTTCAATCCCCTCAGACACTGCCTCAAACACCATTTTTGCGCCGATAAAGAGTAACAGGATAAATGCAATCCAGTGCGCAAAGCTGCCAATCAGGCCAAATAATCCCTGACCACCCAGGTAACCAATTAATGGCATAATCCCCTGAAAAACGCCAAAATAAATGGCCGCTGACAGAGACAGCGATTTGGCATTAATAACATGTTTAGAGCCAAGTCCGATAGAAACAGCAAATGCATCCATACTTAGCGCCAGCGCTAAAATAATCACTTCTAACATAATAACTCCGGAAAAATCAGCCTGGGGCCGGATAAGCAGAGCGAGTGCCCAGCCAAAATTGAATTTTACGGAATAAGCCACTGCTATTGCCAGGTTTCTGGTAGTTTTTATGCTCCGGTTTGTCGAAAATATCGGGGCCTGAACGGTCAGCCGGATGATAAGCGGTAACTAGTGGCTATCTGGGGAAGGGTTGTCATTAGTTCATCGAGTTCACCTGCCTTGGCGCGGGTAAGTTCACTTTGCTGCAGCAATTCGTTGGATTGCTGGCTAATCCCCTTAACCTGACTCTGAATGGTTAGTGTGGCAACCACCACCTGTCGTGTGGAAGCGGCCAGTTGTTGATTATCATCACTTAGCGATAATACACTTTGCTGGCTTTGTTTAAGGGCGTTTTGTGTATGGTTAGCTTGCTCAAATGCCTCGGAGGTCAACGTTAGGTTGGCTTCCATTCCCTGCACAGTTGTTGTAATGGAATCCACTATTTGTGCCAGTATGGTGTTGATCTGATGTGTCGACTGTTGAGTGCGTGAGGCCAGGGTACGAACTTCGTCCGCGACTACCGCAAAGCCTCTGCCGTGTTGGCCTGCGCGGGCGGCTTCAATAGCTGCATTGAGCGCAAGGAGGTTAGTTTGTTCGGCAATCTCAGCAATCACCTTTACTACCGAACTCACCTGATTTCCGGCATTTTGTAACGACGAAAGCTGCCGGGCAGACTCATTGATTTCACGCTGCAGCGTGGCTATCTGCGCTGCACTGACTGCCACTTCCTGCTTGCCCTGGCTTACCAGAGCCGCGGTAGATGCCGCTGATTCGGACACGCTTTTTGAATCTTCAGAGGCGCCGGCGATTTGCACTCCTACCTCGGCGATAGCCTTGTCCAATTGAACCGCCAGGCCGGATAAATGATGGGCTTGTTTATCAGAAGAAGCGGCTGATTCAATAAAGGTTATGCTCGCGCTGCGTAGCTGGCTGGTCATAGCGTTTAAGGCCGTGTAATCCTCAGTTAAGGCCTTAATCAGTTTTTTCAGCGCATTGACCACCTGTCCGAGCTCATCATTACTGGCATTAGGTAAAACCACTTCCAGGTTCTTATCATGACTCAGGCTGGTGAGTGCAGCTGTGATACTAAGTAATGGCGTGACCAGTTTTTGATATAGATAGCGATAAGAGAGCAAGGCCACTACCACAACCAGCATCACAGAGGCGTAATTAATCCAGCGCATCAGCCTGAGGGTGACACTGACTTCTTCGGTGGCCTGAAACACCTGTTGAGCTGACTGTTGGCTTATCAGGCTTAGCACTTCACGGCTGGAGTTCCTGGCGTTTTCAATCAGCGTCAGAGCGTGCCTTGCCGCATCCCAGTCAGTATCCGCTGCACTCAGAATAGCCTCCAAATGGTCCATGGCAGTGAATAGATCATACAGTGATGTTTTCAGAGCTTCAGTGTTAAACAGGTGACTCTCACCTAACTGAAAGAGTTTGTCGTGTAGTTGCGATTTTAGCTGCTCTGAACGCTCTGCATAAGTATCACTGTCAATCGTGTAACCATACAGGGCGAAGCTAAGGTTATGCAGCTGAGCCAGCTCATCCTGGGTTTGTTGAAGCAACGTGAATGCGGGCAGGGTATGCGATGTGAAGTGGCGGTTTTGTTTACTGATTTGACTGAGGCTTATCTGGGAAATTATGCCAGTCAGCACCATGGCTATAATAAGCACCAGGTAGCCCACCATCACTTTGCGGCCAATTGATTTCAACATGTCAGCTCTCTCAATATCCGATATACCGCAACAGACCCGATAAAGAGAGAGTTTATTTCATCGGAATTTGATTATTGATGAGATAACATTGGCTCATGGATGAGCTCGGTACCAATCAGGGGATTGATGAAAACCGAACAGATAAGCCTTTGTGTTACCGTCGACTATAATCGCTGACAGCTAATCAAACATCGCCTGAATATCGCAACTGGGCTTTTTGCCCAGATGATCGGCGTTTTTTGCCAGCCATTTTTCGGTGGTTTCTTCACCGGCATCACGTAAACACTCAAGAAATTTTTTGCGATTGTCGTATTTGCTGGCGCTATCCAGCGAAGAGAGCAGTTCACCGTTGGTGAGCAGATGAGTTCGCAACTGCTTTATCTGTCGCTCAACCTTGCCCAATAAAAAGCGCTTACCACTTACCAGACGTTTCACACTGGCAATGGCGTGCATTTCACGCATAAAGTTGCTGTGAAAACCAATTTCGGTAATACGATCACTGATATCATCCGAGCTTTTAGGGACTTCCTCTCGTTCTAAGGGCTGTAACAGCACAATCAGTACATCTTTACCTGCACATTCGTTCATAAGCGGGAATATCGCCGGGTTACCGGCATAACCGCCATCCCAGTAATGTTTGCCGTCTATTTCAATGGCTTTATACACGTTAGGTAAACAAGCTGAAGCCAGCAGATGGTCGGTGGTGAGCTCAGGTGTGTTAAACAGGGCCAGCTTACCTGTGCTGACTTCCGTGGCGGCAATATACAAGGGCAGGGGGTTAGCCTGCTGTAAGGCTTTAAAATCAACCTGCTGATCGACAATGTTACGTAACGGATTGATATCCAGCAAATTGATATCGTACGGGGAAAGAAACTGAAACGCACTCAGCCACCATTTGGTAACCGAGTTTTTGAGTTCGCCAGGGAGTTCAAAGCCAACATTTTGCTCAGCGACGGTATACCAGAAGTCAGCCAGTTGTTGTTTAGCGCCCTCACGACCGTCTTTTCGCCAGCCCTCAGCGACCATAACAGCATTCATGGCGCCGGCGCTGGCACCGCTAATACCGGTAATAGTGAGCCATGATTCTTCGAGCAGGCGGTTAAGTACGCCCCAGGTAAAAGCACCGTGAGCGCCACCGCCCTGTAGTGCTAAAGATAATTTTACGGATTTCATTAGTAGCATCCCTGAAAAGTGCTGCGGTGCAGCATGGAAAGCTATTATTACGCAAAATCAGTCTGAATAGTTTAAAAAATAGACAATATAATGCCGCCGGAGTGGATCCGGCGCCATTTATGTAAGCAAAATTTGATTTGGTAGATGGCTGACGCCTACTGACCGCCGGTAGAGCCGGAAGGTGAGGCGGGCACGCTTGCCGAAGGTGAACTCACTACTTTGGTGGCCAGTTCACGAATTTCAGATTCCAGCGACGCTATTCGGCTCGACAGGGCATTGTTGCGCTGCTCAAGTAAAGCCAGTTTGTCGCTCAGGCTTTTAATTTCCTGTTGGCGGGAACTGCTATTGGCATTAACCTGTTCCATCTGCACGTTGATGGCGAGCATTTCGTCCGAAACGGTTTCCAGGCTGCTATTTAAGGTAGCTAACTGCGTTTTCTGGCTATCCAGATTACGTGAAACCTGTGATACAGACTCCTGCAGATCCTTTTTATCGCCGGCGACTTTATCGGTCAGGTCAGCAATCTCTTTCTGGTTACGGCGCCAGGCTGAAGCCCAAAGCTTGTCCATTTGTTCCCATAACTCAGCAGTTTTGTTGGTCAGCTCGGTAACCTTTACCTGCAAAGCTACGGTTGATTCACCAATCTCTTCACCGGTGGCAGACAGTTTATTTTCCAACTGCTGGATACGTTGCTCTGCGTTTTGCAGCGTGGCACTTTGCTTTTGCGTAACCGTAAATAAGTAGCCCGCAGCACCACAACCTACAATGGCTACCAACAGGGCAACAACGCCCCAGCCTGAGCCGCCTTTGGCTTTTTCTGGTTCTTTGGAAGCGGCTGTCTGTGAAGTAGTCACCGAACGGTGAACCGGTGCCGTTTTGGTTTGATATCCGCGACGGTCTTCTTCGTCGAGTCTGATTGTGGGAAAGTCATCGTTGCGCGAGTTATTAGCCATATTCCCTCTTAATGACAACTGTGGCGATATAATTATTCATGAAAACGGGCGCTGGGCCCTTATCCTCTGATGTTATCGCTAATTTCTGTGCAATACCAATGTTAGCCGGTACTTTTTGGCAGATTACCAGTCGATTGGTGAATAGTTGGGTGTTTTATCCCCAATTTCACCCGCCTGATGCATCCGGATAAGGTCCGACTGCAATGCCATGCGGTATTGCTTTACGGCACGCCACTGTGCGTTAAGGCCTGGCGCTGGCTGGCCGTTGTCCTCTTTGGCCAGTAATTTTCCAAGTCGCTGGTAATCTTCATATAGCCTGCTTGCTTGCTGTGTTTCAAAAGCCTCAAGCTCAGGCACCATCGGGGCCGGTTGCCACTGGGTTTGCCAGTACAGTTGTTGCGCTTGCAAATAGTCCTGCAAAGCCGTGGCTGACTCATTGTGGGCACTTTGCCAGGCTGGCAAGGTCGCACGGTTGATCACCTGCCGGGTTTGCGGATCAATCAATAGCAAAGTAGGCGTTGCGAAATAGGCGGGATAGCCAAACTGACTCAGTAACGTGTGTTTGTTTTCTAAATAACCCACATCCACGGGGAGCAAAGCAATGTTTTCGGTTACATCTGCTAGCGCAGGGTCATTATAATAATCAGCCAGCGCCCGTGAGTCATGGCACCACTGGGCACCCAGCACCAGCGCAACCAGTTGTTGATTTTCGCCGGCCTTAGCGATGGTATGTTCTACCACCGCGGCCTCATCTTCATGGCGCACATAAAAAACACTGCTGTTGTCGCCGGCCTGCAGAGGCCAGGCAACAATCAGCATTAATACCACGGTGAATTTATGCAACATAATTAGTCTTCACCACCGAGCCATTCCACCCGGTAAAGGTCGCGACGACGGTCGAGGTAGTTACGTACCGAACCTTCATTTTGCAGGGTAGTTAATTTATCCAGATCCAAATCCACAATCAGCGTCATTTCGGTATTAGGCGTGGTTTCCGAGACGATAGCATCGTGCGGGAAAGCAAAATCAGACGGCGAGAATACCGCGGTTTGGCCGTACTGAATATCCACGTTATCTACCTTCGGCAGGTTGCCTACGCTGCCGGCAATGGCTACATAGCATTCGTTCTCAATCGCGCGCGCTTGCGCACAACGGCGTACCCGCAGATAACCATTTTTGGTATCGGTCCAAAACGGCACAAACAGTATTTGCATTTCCTGGTCAGACAGCACCCTGGCAAGCTCGGGGAATTCTACGTCGTAACAAATTAAAATCCCGATTTTACCGAAATCAGTGTCAAAGCAGCGCAGGTAGTTGCCGCCTTTCATGATCCAGTCTTTTTTCTCGTGCGGCGTAGGGTGCAATTTATACTGCGCTTCTATGGTCCCGTCACGTTTGCACAGGTAGCTAACGTTATACAGCTCTTCGTCTTCAATCACCGGCATGGAACCGGCAATCACATTAATGTTGTACGAAACCGCCAGTAGTGAGGTAGCAGTAAGAATTTCGTCGGTATACTCAGCCAGATGCCAGATGGCATCAATAGAGGATTCTGACTCTGCCAGGCCCATCAGCGGTGCATTGAAAAATTCCGGGAACAGGGCCACGTCACAGCCGTAATCCGACAGTGCGTCAACAAAATACTCTACCTGCTGAATAAGCTCTTCGACGTTTTCGAAATAGCGCATCTGCCATTGCACACAACCAATTCTGGCTGAACTCTTTTTACCACCGATCAGCTGCGGATTGCCGGGTTCATAATAAATGTTGTGCCATTGCAGCAGTGTGGCATAGCCCTTAGACGCTTTGTCTTCAGGCAGGTAAGCCTGCATGATTTGCTTTACTTCAAATCCATTGGATAACTGAAAAGTAAGGATAGGGTCGAAAATGTCTTTCGATTTTACGCGCTCGATATATTCGTAGGGCGACATTTCCGATGCATGCTTGGCATAGTTGGGAATACGCCCGCCGGCCATAATAGATTTTAAGTTAAGGTTACGGCATAACTCTTTACGCGCTTCATATAAACGGCGTCCCAGACGCAAGCCGCGGTATTCCGGAGACACAATCACTTCGACACCGTAGAGCACGTCGCCATTTGGATCATGAGTCGTAAGGTAGGCATCGCCGGTGATCTCATCATAGGAATGCTTATCACCAAACTGGTCGTAATCCACAATCACGGAAATGGCAAAGGCGACTACTTTGCCTTTATCTTCTATACAAATCTGGCCGTCGCGAAAAGTTGTAATTTGTGCCTTGTAGTTTTTATAGGGCCAGGCACCACCGACATTGCGGTAGACATCGTCCATGAGTTCCTTCACATCCTGGTAGTCATCCAGGGTCAGGTGTCTCAGGTCGAGATGGTGTTCAGTATCTTCAGTATATAATTCGTCGCTCATTCTACTTTCTCAAAAATGACTTGTCTGTGGGCAACATAGCATGCACCGGTGATGCACTCCAAGTTTTCCAGTTATTACAAACCTATACCCTGTTAACAGGGTATTTGATCAGTAATGCTGACGTAACCGGTCAGGCTGCAGCAAAAATATCGGATTGTATAAAAAATAACTTGTCTAATTGCCGTTTTCAGTATATTAATCACGCCTGTTTTATTTGGATAACCCCTCTGTTGACAACGTCTTTAGAAAACCATCTCCTTACCGGGTCTACGGCCCCCGAGGAGTTGTATGAACGCATTGCTGATGACCTGTATCAGCGTGGCTACAGCATCGTTCCTGCAGCGCTGCCTCCCGCACTAACCACCCGGTTAACAGCCTATGCCCAGGAAGCGATTGATTTTGATCCCGCCGGGATTGGCCGGGCAGGGCAGTATCATCAGAATGAATTTGTTCGCACCGATGAGATATGCTGGATCCAGGGGAGCGCGGCGGTAACCACCGCGTGGTTAAACTGGATGGATTGTTTAAAAGCGTATCTTAATAAGCGACTGTTCCTGGGCTTGTTCTCATACGAAAGCCACTTTGCCCATTACCCGCCAGGCAGCTTTTATAAACGACATATGGATGCGTTTCAGGGCGAATCTAACCGGGTACTGTCGACGGTATTTTACCTCAATTCTGACTGGACACAGGAAGATGGCGGGGAACTGGTAATTTACCCGCCGGCAACGCCAGATGAAGCGGTATCGGTTACTCCGTTAGCCGGTACTATGGTGATATTTCTCAGTGAGGAGTTTCCCCATGAAGTACTGCCTGCCAGACGCAATCGATTCTCAATTGCCGGTTGGTTCAGGGTGAATAACTCTACGGCACAACGGGTCGATCCGCCGAGATAAAGCGCGGTTTTTGCCCGAAAGTGGCTAAATAGATGCTGATTGGAAATTATCAGTATGGCAGTTTTATGAAATTCGGGATAACATCAGGTAATACATACCCTCAGGTTTAGCGCTTCGTGCAGTGGCAGACGTGGTCAACACAGGGCTGCCGCAAGCCGGGCATTGCACAGACAAGGAAAGCAATTTCGTGTTAAGTGGTTGTGACAATGGATAAAATCCCATTACCGAAAGCAATCGATGAGTTAAAAGTACTGGTTGTAGACAACCAGGCGCTTATTCATGACCTAATCAAGTCGGCCCTGCTGGAGCTGGGCGTTAAGCAGGTGAGCAGTGCGCAAAATGCTTTTCATGCCGTTCGCCTGTGTCAGCAAGACTCCTTCGACGTTGTTCTGCTGGCATTTAATGTCAGCAGCGACAAAGACGGTTTCCATCTGTTTGAAGAGCTCAAACACAACAATTATATCGGCGACAAGTCTACCGTTGTATTTTTAAGTGCAGAAACCAGTATGGAGCTGGTTAACTGTATTATCGAGCTGCAACCGGATGACTTCTGGGTGAAACCGCTGGATGCCAGTCGGGTGCAGCAGCGTTTCAATTATCTGCTTAATATCCGCCGTAAATTACATAAAGTTATGCATTGCATGGATAATGGGGATTATGCGGCGGCCATATACCATGCTGAACGTAGCCTTAAAGATATGGGGGTCGCGGAGTATCACCCGCGCCTGAAAAGGATGATCGGCGAATGCCTGATAAATTTGCGGGAGTTTGCGACGGCTGAGCGCTATTTTTGTCAGCTTAAAGATGAATACGACCATGCCTGGGTACATATCGGCTTAGCCAAAGCACTGTTTAAACAGGATAAGATTGATGAGGCAGAACTGCTGGTCGAAGATTTACTAGAGCGCAATGATACCCGATTCTTAACTTATGATTTACTGGCTCAGTACTACATAAGCAAGGAACAATTTGATGTTGCCTATGAACAGGTTAAAGCGGCCAGCAAGCTGGCCCCTCGCAATATTGAACGAAACAAAAAATTGTGGGACCTGGCCCGGCTTAACCGCGACAAATACGGGCAGCTTTCAGCGGTGCAGAATATGGCAAAATTTGCCAGGAACTCGATACACGATTCACCGGAGCTTAGCCTTAATGTAGTGCGTACCATGATTGATCTGGCTGCAACGGTTTCGGGAGCAGAGTCGGAAAAACTACAGCGCCAGATCACTCGTGAGATAGAAGGCTTAACCCGCGGCGATTTTGTGGAGCCTGCTCTGGCGAATAAGATGCTGGTGATTAAGGCTCGTATCGATTCGTTGAAAAATAATAAACGTGAAGCCGAAAAGCAGCTAAAAGAAAACCTGCAAGCCGGCGCGGCCATGAATCTGGAAGATAACCTGGATTTAATGAAGGCGTACCACGAGCTGGGCATGAAAGAAGAGTGTCTGGCTATTCTTGATACACTGCGAGCGCAACTGGCAGGTGATACCCTGGCCAGCCAGGTGGTGGATGAATACCTCAAGCGTGAAGAAATTGAACGTCGCGAAATCAAGTTTACCACCAAAGAACTAAAAGAGATGGCGGCGGTAAACTACCGCGAAAACCGCATTTTTCCAGCCTACAATAATCTTTGCCAGGCCATGATCTTGTCGCCTCACGATAAGTCGATAGCGCTAAGCCTGCTAAAAGTGCTGGTGCAGATAAATAAGAATGAGCCGTTATCAGACAGCCAGCATGAGATGGCAATGAATGCTGCAGATATGCTTAGTAATAGCAGTTTGCCGGCTAATCAACAGCAAAAGTGCGATGAGTATCTCAGTGCGCTATCTCTCAATGAAGCCGCCGTTCACGCCACACCAGAATAAATACCGCAATAAACCCGCCAATTCAGGCGGGTTTAATTTAATTGATTAATTCCTATTCAAAAAACTCATCTTGATAGTTTTTTTCGAATCAGACTTTCAACAAATCCAATTATAAATCTTTGGGGTTAGTCGCTATTCTTATCCCAAGTCGAAAGGGAACGAGAAAGAAGCAAACCGTAAAGGTTGAATTCCCGTAACCTAAACTGCACATCAACGGTGTGAACGTGGTGGATTTAAGTTGTCGTCCTGTTCACACAGTTAATATTGAAAGCGTTAAATAAACCTAACTTTAGGAGAAAGTAAATGGCTTTAATCAACACTCAAATCAAACCATTCAAAGCGAACGCGTTTAAAGATGGTGAATTAATCGAAGTAAGCAGCGAAGACATCGCGGGCAAGTGGGCAGTATTTGTATTCTACCCGGCTGACTTCACTTTCGTATGTCCAACGGAGTTAGGTGACATCGCCGACAAATACGAAGAGCTGCAATCTCGTGGCGTAGAAGTGTTCTCAGTATCAACTGACACTCACTTTACTCACGCAGCATGGCACGAGGCGTCAGAAACCATCGGTAAAATCAAGTTTGCCATGATTGGCGACCCAACAGGCGAAATTACCCGTAACTTCGACTGCATGCGTGAAGAGATGGGTCTGGCTGACCGCGCAACATTCGTAGTAGACCCGGACGGTATTGTTCAGGCAATGGAAATCACTGCTGAAGGTATCGGCCGTGACGCAGATGACCTGGTACGTAAAGTTAAGGCGGCTCAATACGTAGCGTCTCACCCAGGTGAAGTATGCCCGGCTAAATGGAAAGAAGGTGAAGAAACCTTAGCTCCATCATTAGACCTGGTAGGCAAAATCTAATTACCGTTTTAACCAACGAGTAATGTCGGTGCGGGCTGTGGCCCGCACATTTCCTCAACCACATTATCTAAGGCAGAATTAAATATGATTACGCAAGATATTAAAAAGGCGCTAAAAGGTTACTTCGCGTCGATGCAGAAAAACATCACGTTAGTTCTGCAAACCGGCGAGCACACTAAACGTGACGAGCTGAAGCAGTTTCTGTCTGGTGTGGCAGAAGTGAGCGACAAGATCCAGTTGGAAGAACGAGATACAAACGGCGTACTACGCAGCTCAATCAGTTTTTTACTGGAAGCTGATGGTGAAGATACCGGTATTCGTTTTTCCGGGATCCCAGGCGGACACGAGTTTAACTCGTTCGTACTGGCACTGCTGCATGCGTCAGGCACCGCACTGAAAGTTGATGACAGCGTTGCATCATTAGTGAAAGGTGTAAAAGACGAACTTAAGTTCGAAGTATTTATCAGCCTGAGCTGTCACAACTGCCCGGACGTTGTCCAGGCGTTAAATCAGTTCGCGCTGCTTAACCCGAATATCTCAGCAGAAATGATTGATGGCGGCCTTTACCAATCACTGGTAGAAGAGCGTGATATTCAGGGTGTCCCCAGTGTGTATTTAAACGGTGAGCTTTTTGCAAACGGTAAAGTAGACGCCGCCACACTGATTGACAAATTATTGGAATTCGACCCAAGCCTGAAAGAGGCCAATAAAGGTCAGTCGTTACCGCTTCAGGACGTTACCGTAATCGGTGGTGGCCCGGCAGGCGTTAGTGCGGCAATTTACAGCGCCCGTAAAGGCCTTAAAGTGACCGTGGTAGCCGACCGTTTTGGTGGTCAGGTAAAAGACACCATGGGTATCGAAAACCTGATTTCTGTGCCAAAAACCACTGGCCCCGAGCTGGTTGGTAACCTGGCAGAGCACATGAAAGATTACGATATTACTTTAAAAGAGCATGTTCGCGTGGACAACATCGAAAAAGGTAATATTAAAACCCTGACTTTATCATCAGGTGAACAGATTCAAACCAAGTCACTGATTGTGGCTACCGGTGCCCGCTGGAGAGAGCTGGGTGTACCCGGCGAGAAAGAAAACGTAGGTAACGGCGTAGCTTATTGCCCACACTGTGATGGGCCGTTCTTTAAAGGCAAAGACGTGGCAGTCATTGGCGGTGGTAACTCCGGCATCGAAGCGGCACTGGATTTGGCCGGTATCGTTAAATCGGTAACCGTGTTTGAATTTATGCCAACGTTAAAAGCAGACCAGGTACTGATTGATCAGGCTGAAAAGCGCGACAATATTACCATTATCAAAAACGCGGCAACCAAGCAGATTGTGGCGGAAAATGGCAAAGTCAGTGCGATTGAATATCAGGACCGAGCGACCAACGAAGAGCACTCGTTACCACTGGCTGGTGTGTTCGTACAAATTGGTCTGGTACCAAATAGTCAGTTTATGAAAGGCGTTGTAGATCTCACTCAATACGGCGAGATCGTGGTTGACAATAAGTGTAACACTTCCGAGCCGGGCATTTATGCCGCGGGGGATGTAACTACGGTGCCATATAAACAGATTGTTATCTCCATGGGTGAGGGCGCGAAAGCCTCACTGGCGGCCTTCGAATATCTGCTGTCTCACCAGACGGAGGAAGAGCTCGAAGAGCAGGCAGCTGTCGCCTGAAGTTATTGATTTCATCAATGTCGTAAGTTAAAAAGCGGACTCGTTAGTCCGCTTTTTGCATGAGTATCATTCCTGCCAGGTACTTGTTCGCAATGCTCAGACTAAGACTTGTCGTTAATGAGGGTCGCCAGCATTTTCTCAATGCGTTTTACGCTTTCGGTGAGTTCAGTAAGCTCTGATTGTTGTGAGGGCTGCGATTTGTCTGTTCGGGTAGAAGTAGGGTAGTTGTCTTTCTGGGTAAGAATCGCTTCGCGAAAACCGGCGGCATCTTCAATGCCAAGCATCGAAACCAGCGCCCCCTGGCCTGATTGTCCTGCTGTCTCAAAGCTCAGGCTATAAAGGCCCATAGCGCGCATTAACGGCCCCTGACTCATGGCAACGTCGGTAATTTTCTCCAGTGGAATCGACTTTTCTACTTTAAATAACACGCCACGTTTAACAACCAGTTTTCGTTCTGTCAGCTCGGCGGACATCGCCTTTAGCATGCGACCACTGATAAATAACATCAGGGGAACAGAAATGACCAACAGGGGGATACCAATAACGGTGAGCCCGGAGACAATTAAAAGGTTAATCAGCCAATAAGCTTTTACCTTGGGGCTAAAGCTTGCACTGCGTAGTACGGTTTCCGCCATGATGACTCCTTATCTGCGTTGCCTTTTAAATTCATGATAGCGCATTAACCGCTTAAACAAACAGCGTTACAGGCAAAATGGGCGTATGGAATTGTAAGTGTCTGCAACGCTTCGCATGGCGAAAAAGAATATTGTCTTAAAATACCGTTAGCGCATGATGTCATGCACCCAGTCTATCCAGCGCTGCAATCACGAGCGAATAGGATGCTTGGAGCCCACAGTCGTCAAGTGGTAGTCGCAAGGCTAAAGTGAGGGGAGATAACAGGGATAAAAAACCGGAGCAAAAATACTCCGGCGAACGGTTGGGTGTTACTTTTGTTAGAATTAACTTACAGCTTCAGCTTCTTTGATAAACGTAAACAGAGCGTCTTTTAGCTGCACGCGCTCGGCTTTCTTCTCGTTTAAGACATCGTCCGACGTCGGCTCTGCGCCTTCTTCCATTTTGTGAATAAGGCTGTCGAGTTCGTTGTATTGTTCGAATAATCTGGCGAAATGGCGGTCATTCATTTTTAAATGACGAATAGTGTGCTGATGATCAGGGAATTCATGGACGAGATCATGTTTTTCAATAGTCATAGTAACTCTTATCTGGTTGTTAACAGTGGCCTTTCCACTAACTTAAGTCTACTTTGACAGCTTCGATGTTACCTTGATTCAGGTCATGGTTCCGGTGTGTAAAATTAAAAAGGGCAGGAAACCCCGCCCGATTAATCAGTGACTTTGCTGGTTACTGCGCTTGGTTTTCGGCGAGCGTTTTTTGTTGCGAGGGTTCGGACTTGCCGCATTTTTAAAGCCGGTATGTTTAGTCATCGCGCGTTCTCCAGGGCGGGCCTTGCTGGCTTTTTTGCGTTTTTCGCTGGCTGACTCAGGTGGTACCAGATGTTGCGGGCCACGGCCGATAAGATCTTCACGGCCCATTTTGACCAGCGCTTTGCGAATTTGCGCAAAGTTTTTCGGGTCGTGATAACGCAGCATGGCTTTGTGTAAGCGACGGTGAATTTCACCTTTCGCCGACGGCACCGATTCGCTGTCTTTTTTCACTTTACGCAGCGAGTTAACCTCGGTGTGATACAGCGTAGTGGCCGTTGCCATGGGCGAGGGATAGAAATTTTGTACCTGATCGAGCTTAAAGCGGTTTTCTTTTAGCCAGATAGCCAGCGCCAGCATGTCTTCATCGGTGGTGCCGGGGTGGGATGCAATAAAGTAAGGGATCAGGTACTGTTCTTTGCCCGCTTCCTTTGAATACTTATCGAATAACTCTTTAAAGCGATAATAAGTACCCATGCCCGGCTTCATCATCTTGCTTAACGGGCCATCTTCGGTATGCTCCGGGGCAATTTTCAGGTAACCACCTACGTGGTGCTTGGCCAGCTCCTTAACGTAGTTGGGATCTTCAATCGCTAAGTCGTAACGCACGCCCGAAGCAATCAGGATTTTCTTAATGCCGGGTAAATCGCGGGCGCGACGATACAGATCAATAGTGGGTTTGTGGTCGGTATCCATGTGGGCACAGATAGACGGATACACACACGACGGGCGACGACAGGTTGCTTCGGCTTTAGCACTCTTACAGCGCAGGCGATACATGTTAGCCGTAGGGCCGCCAAGGTCTGATATAACGCCGGTGAAGCCGGGTACCGTATCGCGGATCTGCTCAATTTCACGAATAATCGAGTCTTCTGAGCGGCTCTGAATAATACGCCCTTCGTGTTCGGTGATGGAACAGAACGTACAACCACCAAAGCAGCCGCGCATAATATTGACCGAAAAACGGATCATATCGTAGGCCGGGATCTTCGCTTCACCGTAAGCCGGGTGGGGTACGCGCTGATAGGGTAAATCGAACACCGCGTCCATTTCTTCGGTTTCCAGCGGCATGGCTGGTGGGTTGATCCAAATGTGCCGATCGCCGTGGCGCTGTAACAGCGCCCGGGCACAACCCGGATTGGTTTCCTGATGCAGAATGCGGTTAGCATGGGCATACAGGGTTTTGTTATCGCGCACTACTTCAAAGGCCGGTAATTTTACATATACCTGTTCCCAGGGTTTACGGCGTTCGGCCGGTTGCACCACAATGGGCTGGGCTTTCGCTTCGGTAACCGGCTGGCTGTCTTTATTTTCGTTGCCTTTATTTTCGTTCTGGCCCTCACAATCCGGCTCCATGATATAGGGGCTGGGAATGGGGTCGATTTTGCCGGGACGGTCAAGTGAAGTAGAGTCAACGCCCTGCCATTCTGGTAAGGGTTGTTTAACAATAATAGCAGTGCCCCGCACATCGGTAATATCACCAATGGCTTCGCCAGCCGCCAGACGGTGAGTCACTTCCACCAGTGGGCGCTCAGCGTTACCGAACATCAGTAAATCGGCTTTGGCATCAAACAGCACTGAGCGACGCACTTTTTCCGACCAGTAGTCATAGTGGGCAATACGGCGCAGACTGGCTTCAATCCCACCAATAATAATCGGTACGTCTTTAAACGCCTCGCGGCAACGCTGGGAATAAACGGTGACTGCCCGGTCGGGGCGCTTGCCGCCTTCGTTGTTGGGCGTATAAGCATCGTCGTGGCGTAGCTTTTTATCCGCGGTGTAGCGGTTAATCATGGAGTCCATGTTGCCGGCGGTTACACCAAAATACAAATTGGGCTTGCCCAGCTTCATAAAGTCGTTTTTATTCTTCCAGTCGGGCTGGGCAATAATACCCACCCGGTAACCGTGTGCTTCCAGCAAGCGCCCGATGATCGCCATACCAAAACTGGGGTGGTCCACATAGGCGTCGCCTGTGACCAGAATAATATCGCAGCTATCCCAGCCCAGTTCGTCCATTTCGGCCCGGGACATGGGTAAAAATGGCGCGCTACCGTAGCAGTGTGCCCAGTATTTAGGATAAGAAAACAGGCCGCGATCGGCTTTAATGGTTGCTTGCATGGAATTCTTCAGAGGATTGTGAAAACGGCTGAATTATAGCAAACATCCGCAGGCGAAAATAGCTAAGTCAGTATTTACAGCTCTCAACCGTGAAGCAAATTGCACAATAAAAATAGAGTTGATTAACGAATTACCTGCTGTGCCCACTGGATAAGCTGTCCGGCTGACATCGCGCCGGCCTGACGGCTCACTTCACGGCCTTGTTTAAACACTAACAGGCTGGGAATGCTGCGAATAGCAAATTGCCGACTTAACATGGGGTTAGATTCGGTATCGACCTTGGCAAAGATGGCTTTACCTTGGAACTGTTCAGCAGCCTGAGTAAATGCAGGGGCCATCATTTTACAGGGGCCACACCAGTCGGCCCAAAAATCCACAATCACCGGAAGGTCTGATTTCTCGATAAAGCGCGCAAAATCCGCCTGTTTTAAATCGATAGGGTGGGCGGGTAACAGGCCCTGTTTGCACTTGCCACACACCGGGTTGTCACTTAAACGCTCTGCCGGACTGCGATTGAGCCCCTGACAGTGGGGGCAAACGATATGAATAGCGCTCATAATTTCACTCCAATTTGTTATAGATTATATGTTGTGTGCTTTTTCCCTTTCTCAAGGGCTGAATTGTACTTCCCGGTGGCTTATACTCTGCGCCAGATAACTACGGAGAAACATTCATGCGTTACTGGCTGTTTAAATCAGAACCGGACGTGTTTGGTATCGACCACCTGGCTCAACGACCTGACCAAACCGAGCCCTGGGACGGGGTGCGCAACTATCAGGCGCGTAATTTCCTGCGCGATGAGGTTAGCGTGGGGGATAAGGTGTTTTTTTATCACTCCAGTTGTAAAACGGTGGGTATTGCCGGTATTGCCGAGGTAGTTAAAGCCGGTTATCCCGATGCAACCCAGTTTGATCCCGAGTCGGACTATTACGATCCGAAAGCAACGCCGGAAAAACCGCGCTGGTACAGTGTGGATGTAAAGTACGTGAGCAAGTTTGCCCGCGTGCTACCGCTGAGTGTGATTAAAGACTGCCCGCAAATTACTGAATTGGGACTGGTGAAAAAAGGCCATCGCTTGTCTGTAATGCCGGTAACAGAAAGCGAATGGCACATTTTAAACGAGCTGGCTGGACGTCAGCTTTAATCCGGCAGTTCGTTCCACAGGCGGGCAAGGCCTTGTTGGCCGTATTGCCCCGGCAAGCCCCACAAGAAAGGCTCCGGTTGAATCATGCGGCCCTGGTCGAAGGTAAAGCCATCGGCACGGTCCTGAGCAACCAGTAGCGGCCCGTCTAAGTCGACAAACTGCACATCCGCGCACAGGCCATAGGCTGGTGCCATAGCCAGCGACGAGCCTACCATACAACCAATCATGATCTGCAGATTGTGCTCTTTAGCCGCGTGGTAAGCGCGAATTGCTTCGGTTAAGCCGCCGGTTTTATCCAGTTTAATATTGACCGCCTGATAGTACTTTGCCAGCCGCTCGATATCGGCACTCACATGGCATGACTCATCGGCACACAGGATAACCGGGCTGTTAAGCCCTGCCAACTGCTCATCGGCTTCGGCAGGAACCGGTTGTTCTATTAACGCAACACCAAGCTTAGCCATGTCCGGCAGCAATTCATTAAGCATTGCTACCTGCCAGCCCTCGTTGGCATCTACAATTAACCGGCTTTGCGGTGACACTTCGTGGATGGCAGCCAGACGTTCCAGCACCTGATGCTCATCCAGCTTAATTTTAATTAGCGGCGCATTTTTAATCTCCAGTGCCTGGTTTTTCATGCCTTCTGGCGTATCAATGCTGAGGGTTTGCGCAGTATAACAACGCTGTACCGTATGCAGGTTAGCCAGGCTGGCCACAGATTTGCCCTTTATCTTGGCTTTTAAATCCCAAAGGGCCGCGTCCAGCGCATTGCGTGCAGATCCGGCGGGTAGCAGGGTGAGTAAATCCTCGGTGTCACAGACATTGGCAAAGGCGCCCTTTTTTTCTTCCAGTTGCGCTAACACGGATTCGATTGATTCGTTATAGCGGGCATAGGGGACAGATTCACCCCAGCCATAATAATGGCCGTCGCTCACCAGTACGGTGATCACATCGGCCTGGGTTTTTGCGCCTCGTGAAATGCGAAACTCACGGGCCAGCGGAAAAGACTCAGTAAAGGCTTTAAAACTCAGACTCATTCCAATGCCTCCACTAACGCACCAACGCCGTGGCGGATCGGGTCGACACAAGGCAGGCCAAGCTGCTCGGTCACGCTCTTGCAATAGACCAGGGCTTCATCTTCGCTGACCGAAGACGTGTTTACCGATACGCCAATCACCTTCACATCGGGGTTAGTGATCCGCGCGGCGGTGAGATTCATTTCAATCACCTGTTCAAGACTGGGGAGTGGACGACCGGGCAGGGCGCGCATGTGGTCACGGTTTAATGCGTGGCAGATAACCAGTGCATCAGGTTGCGAGCCGTGCAACAGCCCTAAGCTAACGCCTGCAAAGGCCGGATGATACAGCGACCCCTGACCTTCAATTAAATCCCAGTGGTCATCGTCGTTGGCCGGGCAGAGTGCTTCAACACTACCGGAGATGAAATCAGAGACTACGCAATCGACGGCTACACCTTCACCAGCAACCAGAATACCGCTTTGGCCCGAGGCCCGGAACGTGGCTTTCATACCCTGACTTTGCATGCCCCGGGCCAGGCTCAGTGTGGTGTACATCTTACCCACCGAACAATCCGTACCTACGGTCAGCAAACGCTTGCCCGGGCGTTTTACGCCGGTACCGGTTTTAAATTTGGTGGTGGGGTGGCGAATGTCTATCAGGCGGCGACCGAGTGCCTGAGCTTTTTCAGCTACTTCAGGAATATCAGCCAGTTTATCGTGCAGACCATTAATAATATCCATGCCGGCTTCCAGAGCGGTAATAATGGAAGCAACCAGCGACGGGTCGAGCACGCCGCCGCTGTTGGCAAAACCCAGTACAAATGCTTTGGCGCCTTGTTGCGCACCTTCTTCAATGGTCATGGCTGGCAGGCCGGTGGTCACACCGCAGCCTGGCAGGGAATATTCGCCCACGCACATCTCAGGGCTCCAGTCCGCCGCGCTCTTAGCCATTTTGATGCTGAGCGGATCCGTAGCATTGCCGATAAAAAGTAAATAAGGGGAAGGCAGGTTCATGATAACTCCTTGAACAGAGGCCACATAAGGTGACTGAAGAAGACGAATACAATGGGTCTGTACCCTAAAGCCATCGACTAATGAATTCCAGCGTTATTCTTCATTAATAAAATGCTTCAGGGTCGGCCTCTGGTGGTCGTCTTTAACAATACGCGTTGAGCTGATCCAGATAGACTTGCTTCTCGTCTTCGGGTAACCAGGTCACGGTAAAGGCATTAGCCATCAACGTTTTAAGATCTTCGCGGCTAAAGTCGCCCTCTTGCTGTAAGGCAATCAGATTTTCGTTCATGTAAGCCCGAAAATACGCCGGATCGTCGGAGTTGATGGTGGCCAGCATGCCTTTGTCGAGCATCTGACGAATTTCGTTGGAGGTTAACGACTGCACCACAAACTGATTGGATACCGGACATACGGTGAGCCCCAGTTTGTGGCTTTTAATCAGTTCGCAAAGATCATCAGATTCCAGCGAATTAACCCCGTGATCAATGCGGTCTACGCCGATAATTTCGATGACCTGACGAATATGCTCCAGGGTGTTTTTCTGGTTCACGTCACAATGCATGGTGAGCTTGAGGCCCCATTCTTTGGCCAGCTTAAACACTTCACGAAATTTTACCGGTGGGTTGTTGTGCTCATCGGAGTCAAGTCCCACTCCAACCAGCCAGCCCAGGTAGGGCTTGGCCATCACTAAATGTTCCATGGCGCTTTCGGCCGACATATCGCGCAAAAAGCACATAATAAGCTGGCTGCGGATCCCCAGTTTTTCCTCTGCCGCTGTCTGCGCCTTTCTGATCCCGGTGATCACCGTATCAAAACTAACCCCGCGACTGGTGTGGCCCTGGGGATCAAAGAATATTTCGGTATACACCACATTCTGCGACGCGGCTTTTTCCAGGTAATCCCAGGTTAGCTGATAAAAATCGTCTTCATCTATCAGCACACTCATTCCGGCATAATAAATTTTCAGAAAAGAGGGTAAGTCGTGAAAATCGTAGGCAGCGATCAGTGCTTCAGGGGTATTGTAGGGAAGTTCGATGTTATTTTTCTTCGCCAGCGCAAAGCTCAGTTTGGGTTCCAGCGTGCCCTCAATGTGAACATGTAACTCTGCCTTTGGCATACCTTCGATAAATGCTTGCATACACACTCCGTATTCTTGTTAGATGGTATTCATCGGGTTTTTGTGGAGAACATTCAGGTAAGTTTTGCAAGGATTATTCCCTGGCGGGCAAAAATCTAACCGATTGTTTAAACAGGGGTTGTCATTCCTGATGGCCAGCCGGATGTGTCACAACGGTGCAAAATTGCCCGAAAACATGGCAAGCCACCAGTTCTGGTTTAGCGCCGCAGTTTGGGTTTACCCCGTTGCCAGAACTGCGCGCCGTCGTAAGGCAGGTCGTCTTCGACGGTAAAGGTTTTATCCGCAATGATCCGGCCATTCAGTTCCAGGGTCATTCGCCAGTCGCCCACTTTGTTACTCAGCGGTTGCCAAAGCGTATCGCCCAGATAGAAATCCCAGTCATTGGAGCGAATATACTCCTCGCCGTCGAAGGGCGGCATTGGAATACCGTCTTCGTCGGGGATATCGGGATGATAAATGCAATAGCGAACCTGCTGATTTTTGGCGCGCTTTATGTTAACAATAAAGCCAAATTCTATATCCAGCTCCAATGGAATATGATTGGTGAACGTCTTAATTTTAGGTAGTGCTTTGGCGTCGGCATCCCACTTGGTGTGAATACCATAAGTGACTATTTCTATTATGGGTTTTGGCTTTGCCATAGAATGCTATTTCTAATTGTATGATAATTTTAATGTTAGCAAATTTAACCAAGGATTTCTGCCCCGCTTATGAAAACACTCCTCTTGTCTGTTTTGGTTTGTGCCAGTCTGTTGCCGGTGGCCAGAGCCGGTGTAACCGTTCATCAGTTAGACGAAAATGTCTCGTTTCAGGCTGTCACCTGGCAAGATGATTTTGCAGTAGCTTCCGGTACCGCTGGAGGGATTTATTTGTCCGGGGATAATGGCGCAAACTGGCAGCAGATACCTGCTCCAACCGGCTCAGAAAGCAGGCAGTTTCGTGATAATCAACGTCTTGGCAGCGGCCGTCTGGTGGTGATGAGTGCAGGGGAAGGGCCGGATTCCGGCGTGTTTATCAGCGATGATAATGGCAAGCACTGGCAGCAGGTGTCACAGGGGCTGCAGCAAAGTACCTTTTATGACTGCTTTTATATGACCTCGCTCACCATGGGCTGGTTATATGGCGATTCCGATGAGCAGGGCTTGTTTGTGCTGGCCACCACCGATGGCGGACTAAACTGGCAAAGACAGTCTCTGCCCATCAAAGCTCAGTCATCAGAGGGCGGGTTTGCCTCCAGCGGTACCTGCCTTAATGAGGCTCCGGGCAGGGGAATTGTGATTGGCACCGGTAATGGTGATTCGCCGCGGCTACTGATGCTTGAGGGAAACCAATGGCAAAGTATTGAAAGCCCGATTGCCGGCGGCGAGGCTGGTGGGATTTTCTCTGTACAGGCAACAGTAAATACCGTATTTGTCAGTGGCGGCAGTCTTAAGCTTGCCGGCGCTCCGGCCAGTGCCTGGCAGTACTTCATTGATAGTGGAAAATGGCAGGCATTACCTGAATTACCGCTAAAAGGCGCTGTGTATGGCTCAGCGTTACTGCCTACAACAGAAGGTGTTGAGTACTGGGTGAGTAATCCTCAGGGCGTGGCAGTATTAAAACCTGGCGCCGATAAATGGCAAATTGTCAGCCAAAGTAATATCTGGAGCCTGGCTTGTAATACAGATAAGGGCTGTATAGGCGTGGGTAAAAACGGCGTGGTGGAGCTGTATAAGTAACTCACCAGCAGGAATAAAAAAGCGCCCGGGACTGGGCGCTTTGGTTACTGACCGTTAGATTAGTTAACCGGCACCACAACGACCGATTCCGGCGCGGTGTAACTCATGCTGTAATCCGCGGCGATGTCGCCACTGGCGCTATTGAGAATATTATCAAAGCGCATGATCACGTTATTCGACTTCTCCGCAACATACACATGACCATTGCTGAGCATTAAGTCTACCGGGTTGCCGAGCATAGAGTTCGGTCCGGCAATCATTACACTCATCTCAGCTAAGCCATTTGCCATACCGGCTGCTGGAATAACATAGAGTTTACCATCGGTGGCACTGGCGGCGCTGCCCACATCAGAAATTACCAGACTGTCAGACTGCGGATCGTAGTCTATGCCATGAATGTTAGTTGGCGCAGTGACTGCTGCTCCACTCATAGCTGGTGTAATTAAACGGTCTTCACCGGTAATTGTTGTCATCCCCGCCATAAGTTTGCGGGTGACTTCGTCAAATACCGCTACGGTACCGTTAGTCAGGGCGACAAATGCACGGTCGGTAGCAGCATCGTAGTCAACGTCCCACGGGCGCGCATCGTTACTGGCAACCAGTGAGAGCAGTGGCGCTACATCTCCCGACGCGCAAGACGAAAATACCTGCACCGCTGGCGTATCCGGATTGAACTCAGCCACAAAGACCAGTCCGTGAGCAGACGACACATCCACCCCCTTCGGCGTGACTAAACCGGTATTGGCTCCCATAATCATGTGATCCTGAGACATAGTGTAACTGTCGTCATCACGCATGCTGGCCAGGCGGTTGATGATAAGTACACCACCCATGGCAGAATCGACATCATCGAATGTCACGGCACCATCGCCTAAGGCGTCTATGGTAACGCTTTCAATGCTCATGCCCGCGTCAAAGCTGCCCAGGGTACTGCTGAGTACTGCACTGGAACTGGAGATTTGGCCAGTGGTCGGGCCCGCTGCCGAGGGATTACTCGATACCACAATGCCATTGATGGTTGTGGCGGTGAGCGCATTATCCGATGCATCCATCAGGTCCATCGCCGGCATCACCTGAGCCAGAGACTCTGGTTTACTGGTAGTGGTTGCAAGGGTGGGGGCCATGTCGCCATCCGGCCCATCGAAAATGTTAGTGAAAACAAGAATGGCATCGTTCGACTTTTCTGCCACACGCAAAGTGGTGCCGGTAAGAATAATGTCTACCGGATTACCCAGCATCGATATCGGGCCGCCAACCTGACGGGCTGGTACTGTATTACCATCTGCCACGGCAGCATTATCGATCACAAACAACTGGCCATCATCGGACACGGCCGCATCGCCCACATCAGATACAACCAGACGATCGCTCCCGGCGTCATAAACAATACCGTGCAGGTTTACCGAGAGCTGATTTCCATCGGCATCTGCCGGTACAATAGAACGCATGACTGTAGGCGTAAAACCGGATCCCATGACATTATCATAAACGGCTACAGTACCGTCGGTGAGAGCCACATACATCCGGTCGTTAACTTCATCTACCGTGACATCCCATGGCTTGGCCGACAGCGGAATTTCTGCAACCGGCGTTACATCGCCTGCTGCCTGACTGCCAAAAATGCTGATCCGCATGCCATTAAAATCCGCCACAAACACCATGCCACTGTGCTCGGCCAGATGGATCCCTTTAGGGTTGGTAAGGCCTGTATTGGCCCCGGTGATATCTTTGTCATAAGAAGGCATATACATGCCGCCGGAGCGGGATGTCATTCGGCACACCGTACGCAAGCTGCCGGTACTGCTGTCGCCCGCCTGAAACAGATTACCAGTGCTATCGAGCATCACACCTTCATTATTGCCACTGGTGAACTGGCTTAACATCGCCGCATTTTGGTCAGCCCGGGTCAGGGTGCCGCGATTTGAATCGCCGTTGTTGGCAATTAAGAACACGCCTTGGGGTAATCCCGGTGCGCCATCGCTTCCATCACTACCATCCGCGCCATCCATTCCAGCCGGGCCTGCAGGACCAGTATCACCGTCATCCACGCAGCCGCTAAGTGCCAGGGTGAGTGACAGGGCGATGATCGACGGGCCTAAGCTCCAATGATATTTTGTATTCATTTTCCGTATCTCCTTGTAATGAGTAAGACTGCCATACTGCAGGGTGATTTAAAGCAGCCGTCATTAGCCAAACGTGCGAGTTACCAGACTGGATGCAAAATAGTAAAAATAAATTTTTAAAAAATTTAAAGGTATAAATAAAGTGTGGGGATCAGTGTGTTTTCCCTTGCTTAACGGCTATTTGCCTATACATCATTACCAGCAACCGACCGTGAACAGGGATGGAATTTATGGATAAAGCGCTACAATTGAGCCGGGCAAAACGACAGGCCGGACTCTGGTTACTGGGCGCGGCGGGCCTGTTTATCTGCATCAGTGTGTGGCAAACCTTACAACCATCGCTGAGTAACCATACTGCTCTGGGCTTAATTAAAATGATGGCCGAGGCCGCGTTGGTCGGGGGCCTGGCTGACTGGTTTGCCGTAAGCGCGTTATTTCGGCCTATTCCGGCCTTTAAGCCGATTCCCCATACCAATATTGTGGCTCGCAATCAGCGCACGATAGCCGCCAACCTGGCCGAGTTTGTGAAGGAAAAGTTCTTTCATGAACAGGCTATCGAATCCCTGGTGGCGCGCAGTTCTCCGGCAAAAGCCATGGGCCTGTGGTTATCGCAAAGTAACAATGCTGCACGCCTGGCCCATTATGTGGCCGACAGTCTTACCGGCTTATTAAATGTGATTGATGACACGCCCATTCAACAAGCTCTGCGCCGCTCGGTAGACCGCGGCTTGCGCAAAATCCCCATGGCTGCACTGCTGGCCGGTTCCCTAAGAGTGATGACCAGAGATAACCGTCACCAACAGCTGGTGGATAAGCTCATCGATAAGCTGGCCGGCGCACTACAAAGCGAAGAAACCCAGGCACTTATTGCCGATAAGCTCAACATCTGGCTGAAAACCGAGTATCGCCGGCTGGAGAAAATACTGCCTTCTGGCTGGTTAAGTGAGCAGGGAGCAGCAATTGCCGTTAGTGCCGTTAGCCACACTCTGCAGGATATAAATAACGATCCGGCGCACCCGGTCAGGCAGGCGTTAAACGAACAAATCTCCCGCTTTATCGACGGTCTGGAAACGGACCCGGTGGCGCAGCAAAAGCTTGAAGATTTCCGTAACCGGCTACTGGAAAGCGAGGCTCTGCACAATTACCTGCAGCGCATCTGGCAGGATATTCATCAGTGGTTAAGTGATGATCTGGCCAACGCCGACGGTCAGGTGGTAAACCGACTGAGCCGGTTGTTCAGCGACACTGGCGCGAGACTTTTAGCCGATAAAGACTTACAAGCAGCAGTAAATCATCATATTGGCGTAGCTGCCCGTTATATCGCTCCGGAACTGGCCGGTTTTCTTACCGACCATATTCGCCGCACCATTGAAAGCTGGGATGCCACCGACATGGCGCGTCAGATTGAATTAAATATCGGTAAGGACCTGCAGAAAGTGCGTATTAACGGCACCCTGGTTGGTGGCCTGATTGGCGGTGTGCTGTTTACTATTGAATATGCCATCAGTCAGCTTGCCTAAGCGGCCCGGGTATACTGACTGAAATATTGCTGCGCACACTGACGGCCCATTCGGTAACCTTTAATCAGCCTGGCTGTATTCATGGTCAGACGTTTTACCGGAAAGTCTGCCGGCGGCGCGATTATTTGTATTTTGCAATCGGCCGGCGGATTGGCAATAAACTTCAGTGTCTCGTTATAGGTGGCACTGCGCTGGTGGATTGTATTGATCAGTGCCGGATAATCGGCAAACATCTTGTCGGTCATCCACGGTGTTTTTTCTTCTGGTTTCTGATAGCCCCAGGACTGCGACAGAATAACCGTAATGTCGCGACAGCCTTGCTGATAAGCATGTTGTACCGGAATAGCGTCGGCCACGCCACCATCCACATAAAAATCATCCTCCAGTTGTGGCGGTGTACGGTAAACCAGCGGCAGGGCGCAGGTAGCTTCCATTAGTTCATCAATGTTTTCTGCAGTCGCCTGATGATACTCGGCTCGGCCAGTATGCATATTGGTAATCGCCACCTGCAGCGGTACCTGCTGGCTCAGTGCGTCCACGTTGAGAGGGTAGCGATCACGGGATTCACACCACAGCCATTTTACGTCGGTCATATGGCCTTTCATGACAAATCGCAGTGGATTAAAAAAGTCCCGCTGGGTTGCCATGCGTAAGATAATGCGGCGATTACGTTCGGCATTACCTGTCAGGTAGCCTGCTGCACTGGTAGCGCCGGCAGAAACGCCTACCACCAGATCAAAAGGGTTATACTGTTGCTGCTGAAAACTGTCGAGGACGCCGGCGGCAAAGATCCCACGCATGGCGCCTCCTTCTACAACGAGGGCACGCTTCATAATGCAATTCCGTTTATTTTGCTGTCACCGTTAATTTACCGTACCGGAACAACAACCATTGATGAAATAAATTTTATTGATTAATCGGTATAAACGAATGACGGGGCGGGCGGGGATCAAAAGTGTTTTTAGAGTATCCCCGGGTAACCGACTGGCAGGCCCCGGGGAAGAAGCACAGAGCGGATTAGTGACGCTTAAACGGTGGTTTACCGCTAAAGTCAGTGGTTGACTGTTCTGAGCCGACCTCAAACTGTGCAACGTCAACAACCCGAACACATTCGGTAGAGCGTTTAAACGGTGGTTTGCCGCGCAGGGTTACGGTTTTTACGTCTTCACATTGCGTGCTGGTTTCAAACTGGGCCACATCAACAGTGCGGGCTTGTACAAAGGTACGCTTAAAAGGCGGTTTACCAGAGCGCTCAACAACCATGGTGGTATCGGTGTTGTTAATTTCTGGTGCAGCCTGGGCTGAAGTATGGGCAAATGACAAGCAGGAAACAGCTAATAAAGGCAAAAGTGATAATTTCATTGTAGTGTCCTTGAAGATTTAAAACAGTTTTAGCAATTTTTATAGGCAATACGAGTGTAATTAAGCCCTTCATAAAAAGTAATACCATCTCGTGATAGTAATTAACTATCAATATTAAGTGTTACGCTTCATTTGGTGATAAGGATTGGTTTGGTTTGTTATGTTTTGGTGCGGTGTGGCACTTATTTTGTGCGTTGGCGGCGGATCTGCTGAGTGCATACCATTGAAAACAATCACCTACGTTTTGGTGCTTAACTTGCTGACTACCCACTGAGTCTCAAAAGATGAACTCACCCCGGTAAGTCCTGAATCAGTCAGTGAGTGAGAATGCGTATGTTTGTTAAACCAGTCAAAACCCTGTTTGCCGCCATGGCAGTGCTGGTAAGCACCAATCTTGCTCTGCTCACTACAGCTCAGGCCAACAGCTTTGCACTGACTACCAGTGAAGGCGGCACGCTTTATCTGCAGAGTCAGGTAGATAACGAGTCTGATACGCTGTTTTTAATTGATACAGGCTCCTCGCTTACCGTACTTAATAAGGCAACCTTTGCCCGCATCAAACAAACTCAGCAGGTCACCGAAGATGGTCTGGTTATCGCCAGGCTGGCGAATGGCCGTCAGCATAAGGTGAAGCTGTATAATGTGCCGCTGCTAAGCCTGAGCAACGATTGCCAGTTTACTAATGTCAGCGTGGCGGTGATGAACAATGAGCACAACATTCTGGGCATGGAACTGCTTAGTCGTGCCGCACCGCTGGGTATTGAGTTGGCGCCAGCCAGACTTACCCTGAGCCAGTGTGACCAGTCGCAGCTCCACGCCAGCGTTTCAGTCAGCGATTAGGCTTTACCTGGCTGGCAGGTATAGAGTGGCGATGTAGGATCCGTCTAGCCTCCCGTTTAACATCATCTCTTTTTCGCCAATTCCATAATAAATCCCGGTGCCGGGTAATGGCCTCATCCGGCTGTGCAACAGGGTGCAGGTAACGCTCTGGTACCGGTTGCTCCATTGCCATATGGGTGAGTGGCGGAATTAGCCAGGGCGCAAAGAGTTCCTCGTTTGGCAGATGGGCAATTTCCGGTACCCACTGGCGAATAAAACTGCCGTCGGGATCGTTATCTTCAGCCTGTTTTACCGGGTTATAAATTCGCAGGGTATTGGTGCCGGTTACGCCTGCCTGCATCTGAAATTGCGGGTAATGAATTCCCGGCTCAAAATCGAGGAACTGACGAGCCAGATGCTGCACACCCAGCCGCCAGTCGATCAGCAGGTAATGGGTTAGAAAGCTCACCAGCATGGCACGCATGCGAAAGTTTAAATAACCAGTGTGATTAACACAGCGCATACAGGCATCTACCATGGGTATGCCGGTGGTGCCTGTTTTCCATGCCGCGAGGTCGGCTTCAACCTTGTCATCATCGCGATAAGGAAAGTGCTTATAGGCATGATTGACCGCACGAAATTCCTGTTCGCACTCACTTTCGAATTTCTGAATAAAATGGCAATGCCAGTGTAATCGCGACGCAAAAGCGCTTAACGAACGCGAGCGTTTGCTGCCAGCACTATTTAAAGCCTGATAAACCTGGCGCAGGCTGATATTACCCCAGGCTAAATAGGGCGACAGCCGGGAGCAGCTGTTAAAGCTGGCCAGCGGGCTGGAGATATGACGGTGATAATGGGTATGCCGGTCCGTCAGAAAACTTACCAGCAGTTTATGGGCGTGGTGCTCGCCACCGGGCTGCTTGCTATCGTCGGGCTGATGCAAACGCGCGGCAATGTCGCCGGGTACCCGGTTAACCAGAGATTTATTAACGTACCAGTGTGGGTGATGAAGATCAGTCGATAAAGCGGGTTGGGCCATCACTTGTTGCCACCGCTGATGCCAGGTGCGCCGGTGCGTAATACCGCGCTGCACCCCGGCATAGGGAAACTCCTGCCAGTTGACGTTGTGCGCCTTAAGCAGCGCGCTGAGTTGCTTATCCCGCTCAAAGGTACAATGCAGCCCGGTTTCGGCATAACTCACCACTTCGATGTGTGGGTGTGCCGCTATCAGCCGGCGATAAAACGCTACAGCGTTTTCGTAGCTGACATGCAGTTCGCCCCCGGCAGCCTGTAACGTGCGCTGCATGGCCAGCAGGCTTTGCCACACAAACCGCCAGTGGCGTTCTGAATGGTGCGGGTCGGCCATGATATCCGGTTCAAAAAGATACAGCGGTAACACCGGATAACCCATATCGGTAGCAACAGATACTGCATGATGAAGCGGTTCGTGATCCTGTAATCGCAGGTCACGCTTAAACCACACCACAGTGAGCTTGGGCGGTACCGATGATGTCATAGCTGCTTATTGACGGGCTTGGTTTTCATGTTGAGCTATACGTGAGAGCAGGCCGTACAGATTGCCTGCCAGAAAAATATATCTGCCAGTTCGCAGTGCATAGATGTAACCCATTGGTGCACGCAGTCCACTTTTGCCTGCGTAATTGCGGCTAACCCGCATAGAGCGGCCTATCGCCACTCTATGCGGGTTAGCTTCGGGATGGCTTCGGGTTTGACTGTTTGGTCAGTTATCTGGCACCACAATTGCTACTACATTGCCCATAGTTGTTAGCCCGCAGCAATCAGTCGATAAAGATTCTGACCATTGCCAGCCTGCGGCGTTACCCGTTGCCACTCATTATCTTTGCCAGTCAGGAGTATTGTTATGTCTGCCACCCGTTATCCTCTCGCCGCGACACTGTTTATTAGTGTTTTGCTTAGTGCCTGTACTCCCCAGAATGAAACTAAGCAGGAAGCCGTGTCAGATACCGATGCGCCGGTTGACACTCATGTATTTAAAGAGGAAGTGAAAACCCGCCAGGCATTAACGCAGGTTGCTCTTGGTCGGGAAACAGCCGAGTTGGTTATCCAGAACGTAACGCTGCTTAATGTGTTTACCCAGGAGTGGCTACCCGCACAGGATATCGTTATTGCGCATAACCGTATTGCCTGGGTGGGAGATACCGGTACCTGGCCGGGCGAAACACAAAACTCTTATGATGCAAACGGGCTGTGGGCAGTACCGGGATTTGGTGAGTCGCATAAACACATAGAAAGCTCTTACCTGACGCCGGAGTATGAAGCGGCGCTGGTGATCCCTCACGGCAATACCTGGACGGTGGAAGGCTCTCACGAGATATCCAATGTGGTGGGTAATCGTAACGCCGAATTCTGGCTTGAGGCAGAACGCAAAGGCAGCACGCTTAAAATCTTCCCGGCTATCGGTTCGGCAACGCCGCCAACAGTTTATGAATCGGGCGGTGGTTACTACGGTTATAACGAGATGCGCGATTTCTTAACCTATGATCCGCGGGTGGTAGCGCTGGGTGAAGTAATGGACTGGTCGGCAGTCATCAATGCCGATAACGGTGGTCATCAGCGTATCTGGGAAATGATTGAGGCAACCTACGACTACCGCGGTGTAGTGGAAGGCCATGGCATGAACCTTACCTCACAAACCGACATCAGTGCCTTTGCCGCGGCAGGGCTGGCCTCTGATCACGAGGTACGACTGGCTGACGAAGGTATTGAGAAATTACGCCGCGGCGTATTTTTAGAAATTAAACAGGCTGGCATGGACTCTTTGTTTCCGAAATTACTGGAAATTGGCCTGAAAGACTGGAGCAATGTCTCGGTAACTACCGACGATCGCGACGTGTTTGCCACCCTGCAGCTGGGCTCGATGGATTATAATATTCGCAGCGCTATTGAACTGGGCGTGCCGCTTGAAATTGCTTACCAGCTGGGCAGTTATAATACGGCCCGCCATTTCAATATCGACCACCTGGTGGGTGCTCTGGCCCCGGGGCGTTATGCCGATGTTGTATTGTTGTCCGATCCGCAAACTGTGACGATTGAGCGGGTTTACGCCAATGGTCAGCTGGCAGCTGATAACGGCGAATACCTTTTACCCATCCCCGAAATAGAATACCCACAGTGGGCAACTGATACCATGAATGTGGGACGGGAACTGATAGCCGCAGATTTTATTATAATCGCTCCTGAGGGCCGTGAAACGGTAAATGCTGCACTGTTGGAGCCGTTCTGGTTTGAGCCGGAGTTTATTACCAAAGAACTACCGGTGGCTGAGGATGGCACCGTTAAAGCCGATCCGGAAGCTGGCCTGATTAAGGTGGCCGTGGTCGAACGGTATCATGGTACGGCGGCGGTGTCGAAGATGATCTGGCAAAACGTGGGGCCTAAAACACCGGGGTCGGCACTGGCCAGTTCGCAATCTCATGATCTGCACAATATCTGGACTATGGGTAACGACGATTATGCCATGGCGCTGGCGGCTAACACCGTAGCCAATATGGGCGGCGGCTGGGCGCTGGTGAATGATGGCAAGGTGGTTGCTAAGGTGCGCCTGGACGTTGGCGGATTAATGACAGCCCGGCCGGTAAATGAGGTCGCAGCAGAAATGGAAAACCTTCATCATCAGGCCGATAAAATGGCCTGGATTAATGCCAATGGATTACCGGAAAGAATGCGTTTTGCCTTTTTAACCGCAGCGCCGTGGAAGTGGCAACTGGTAGCGCCTTATGAGGGGAATCCGGGCGGTCTGGTGGACGTAACCACCGGCAATACTCACGAAGTCATCTGGTAAGCCAGGCCCATTATGACTGGTATGCTAAGGGTATTACTGATGCTGCTCTGCCTGCCCGGAGTAGCTCAGGCTCACCTACTGAATATGACCCGGGTTAACGTTACCGTTAGTGACGAAGGTCAGGCCGTGGTGACGATGGATGTGGATTTAACCAAAGCCATGGAGGGCGGGGAAGCTTACTATGCCTTAACCCGGACTACCGAGCCGCAACAGTCGACACGCTTTGCCCAGCTGCTTGACGGGCTTGAACAAGCCAGCCAAATTAGCCTGGGCGACAAACAGCTCAGCTGGCAGTTTAGCGCTGTAAGCTGGCCCGATGCGCCAGCGGAGGATTTTACCTCGGGGCTCGCCTGGCCCATGACCCGCTTTGAGTTTACGCTGGACTTGCCTGATGATTTTACCCGGGGTGCTCTGATTGCGGTGTTCACCGATGCGTTTAAATTTGAAGAGCCTATTGCGCTCAACATTAGTTATAACAGTGAGCAGATTACTTTAAGTCGCTGGCTGGTGCGTAATCAGGCCAGTCCGGCTTTTTATTTTACCGCGCAGCCTCCGGAAGAGGGGCTTGCCAGTGCTGATGTAAAGCTCTGGGCCAACTACCTTAAACAGGGCATGCTGCACATTGTGCCCTTTGGTTGGGATCATGCGCTATTTGTACTGGGACTGTTTTTAGGCGTGGCTTCACTGCGCCAACTGGCATTGCTGATCACCGGCTTTACCCTGGCCCATACAGTAACGCTTGGCCTGGCGACTTATGGCGCTATTGTGGTGAGCGGGCACATTATTGAGCCTGTGATTGCGCTGTCGATTGCCTGGATTGCGATTGAAAACCTGTTATTTAAGCCTCACCCGGTCTGGCGGTTTATGCTGGTATTCGGTTTTGGTCTGGTGCACGGGCTGGGCTTTGCTCAGGCGTTAAAGGAACTGGGTATTCCATCGTCGGGTTACGTTGGCGCATTGGTTAGCTTTAACCTTGGGGTAGAGTTTGCTCAACTGGGTATCGTGATACTTGCCTTTGTGATAATGAAACTGATCAAGCGTTTTTCTCGCCTCACTGCTATGGTTACCCGCGGTGGTTCGGTATGTATCGCGCTGCTCGCCGGTTTTTGGTTTGCTCAGCGCGTGCTGGGTTAGTTGTTACTAAATATAGTCACTTTGATTTATGTGATTAAATATAGTAACTTTAAGGCAAGTGACTAAATACCGGGATACGCTAACGCTGAGGACAATGCGATGAAAAGTACTGAAAATGCCGAAAATTCAGCGCTAATAGCGGTGATTACCGGCGATCTGGTTGGTTCCAGTAAATTATCCGGCGAGATATTCAGCCAGGTTATTTTAAACCTGGAGCGCTTGCTAAAATCCTTTCGGGCCCGTTACGACGCGGCCTTTGATATCTTTCGGGGTGACAGTTTTCAGCTGGTGGTTGCGCCGCCGCTGGCCGCGAGATTAGCCACCATTATTGATTTATCCTTACGCAGTGGTGAACCCGCAGTTGCGGTACGCCAATGCATTGGACTAGGGAAGGGAGAAGCTCCCGGGCAAAACGTCAAAACGGCAACCGGCGAAGCTTACGTACTTTCCGGTCACGGTCTGGACAAACTCAAAGGCCGTGGGCTGACTATTGCCAGTGCTGACAAAGCGTTTACGGAGCACTGTGAACTGCTTACCCGTTTTTTCGACAGCCACCTCGACCGCTTAACATCTACCCAGGCTCAGGTTGTACTGGCTTATCTGATGGCGGATAATAAATCCCATGAACATCTGGCCCGGGTGCTGGATAAAAAGCGCAGTAACGTAACACGGATATTAAATACCAGTCAGTACCATTTAATTACTGACTATCTGGCGCATTTTGCCGCCCAGGTGAAAAAGGACTTTGCCCCATGACTACCATGACACTGTTGGTATTATTGATTGCCGGCCATATTATGGCCGATTTTTACCTGCAGCCCTCACACTGGATATCACAGCGTACCCAACGTCACTTTTCTGCTCCCTGTCTGTATTGGCATGGTGGGGTTCACGGCCTGATAGCTGCGCTTACTCTGGCCTTGTTAACCGATTTACATCCGCTAAAAGTGGCTGCCTACGCGCTGTTGTTAGGCGGCTCACATATTGTTATCGACGGTCTGAAATCTTACGCCGGCTCATCCATGAAAGCGTTTCTGGCCGACCAGCTGGCGCATATTGTGGTTATCGGCTTTGTGGTATTGCTGGTTTGGCAGCCCGAGCAAGCTACGATAAGTGCCTGGCTCAAACAGTCACTTAACTACAAAACACTGGCGATTATGACTGGTTACCTGCTGGTGCTGCGGCCGGTATCGATTATTATCAAGCAAATCCTTGCGCCCTGGAGCAATGCCATAGAAGCCGATAAACCCGATGAGGAGAGTGAAACCACTTTGCAGGCCGCCGGGCAGAACATCGGTTATCTGGAAAGAGTACTGGTACTGACCTTTATTTTGCTGAATCAGTTTGCTGCGATTGGCTTTTTGCTGGCGGCAAAATCGGTGTTTCGCTTTGGCGATTTGCGCCAGAGTGAAGATAAAAAGCTCACTGAATATGTGATGCTAGGTACACTCACCAGTTTTGCCTTGACCATTGCGGTTGGCTTGCTGGTGAGCAGTCTGGCCACGCAGTTACCCATTGGCAAATAGCATTTAGCCGGCAAAATACTGTTGTTGTATACGCTGGCAGTAGTCGTTCAGGTTTGAGTACTGTCGGGCCAGACGGGTAAAGTCGTTGTCTAACTCCACTAAAATGGCTTCGGCCAGAAAGGCATAAACCGTTGCATCCAGTGAACTCGGTTTGTCGCCAAGGCAAAAAAGGTTATCGCCTATCAGTACCGACAACGCATCGAGGGTTTGCCGGGCAATACTCAGTACTTCTTCCTTATTGTGCCGACCGGTTCCCTGCTGATAAACCTGCTTGCTAACGCCCCGACGAGCGACCAGCGGCACAATGGTGCTAAGCGGGAAGGGCAGCTTACCAAACAGCGCGTTTTTCACGGGTGGCCAGCTGGCGCTATCAATCCAGCGAAAATACACCAGGCACCAGTAAAAATTCTCATCCAGCGATTTACTGATAAGTGTGGCTACAGCTTGTTGCTGCGGCGATAAATGACTGTCGAAATCAGATGCGTAGCGGTCTTTAAGATGACAGATAATAAAAGTGGAGTCGCACACGATGGTGCCATTATCGTCGAGGTAGGGCAGCTTTTTCTTAGGCGCCTTAAATACGTAATTAACGTTACCATTGTAACGGTAGTCAATGTTTGCCAGGCGTAAAAACGCAGCGACTTTGAGTACAAAAGGGCTTGGGTCGTACATGCCCAGCCCCGGGCCAAATCCATACAATGTAATCATCTGTGATGTCCTTATGCCATCAAGCCAACAGGGCTTGAGTTAATCACAGATAGCCGCATAAGTAACTAACGCTGTTTGTATTGGGTAGGGCAGTAACCGCGGTTGATATCGGGTGAGCGAAGCTTAAGGTGTTTGGTGGTGCGCCCGGCTGTGCGCTTGCGCCAGAGCCGGAAACTGGCGGGTTTCAGTTCACTGCGCATAAGTTTAATCACGCCGTCCTGAGACAGGCCATATTCCTTTTCAATGGCTTCAAAGGGGGTACGATCCTCCCAGGCCATTTCGATGATACGAGACAGGGTGGCGTCGGTAAGCTGATGTTTTGATGGCATGCAATCTCTCCTGCTAATGCCACCAATACGCGGTGTTACGGAGTTTGGATTGGTTTAATTTACCACAAACTGGCTCAGGCCTTTACGCGTTGAGCTGGCCAGTGACTGGGCATGTTCGGCCTGTTCCACACTCGACGCCATCGAGTGCTGAATATCCATACTGAGCTGAGTGATCTGGCCGGCAATTTCGGTAGCCTGGGCCTGCTGAGATTCCAGCACATTTACTGAGTTCATGATCAACTGGAAGGCTTCCATATTTTGTTTGAAATCGTCCATCATTTGCTCAAACGTTGAGGAGGTATCACTGATACTTTGTTGCATCTGACCAGACGCATCAATAAGGCGGCTGGACTCCTGCTGGGTCTCGCCCACCAGGGTTTCCATCTCATTAAGGAAACTGCTGATCTGCTGAGTAGCATCGGCCACTTTAGCCGACAGGCTGCGTACTTCATCGGCCACCACGGCAAAGCCGCGGCCTGCTTCACCGGCTCGTGCTGCCTCAATGGCGGCATTCAGGGCCAGCAGGTTGGTTTGATCGGCAAAACCCTCAACCATTTTCAGAATATTGCGCACGTTATCGGCGTTGTTCTGTAACCCGCGAACCGTTTCTGAAAACTGATTAAGTAATTGGGTGATCCGCTCAATTTGCTGCTTTGAGGTAACCAGCGTTTGATTGGCGGTGGTAGCATTGGCCTGGTTCTGGCTGTTGGTGGTGGAAACCTGTTCTGAGGCCGACACAATGTCGTGAATGCTATGACCCACCTGTTGTGACGACTGGCTGATATTGTCGCTCAGGTGCTTTTGAGTAGCGGCCTGACTATCAACGTTTTTAACCAGTGCGCAGACTTCTTTATTGGCGTCGCTGGAACGTTCGGCGTCTTTGTAAACCTGTTCAATCAGCTCACTAAGGTTATGGGCAAATTTATTATAAGCCGCCGACAACTCGCTGAATTCATCACAGGTAAAAGCGGGTAGGCGGGTAGAGAGGTCGCCCTGGGTATGGTTGATATCGTTAAGGGTGTTCAGCAAAGCTTTTACTGGTTTCACTATGAGGTGATGCATGTAAAAAATGGTAAAGGCAAAACTCAGTGTGCTCAGAATAAACAGTGTAATCAGCGTAGACTGATAGCTATCCTGCGACTCAGCCGGGCTGCTCATTAGGGCGTAAAACAGGTAGAAATTTGCCAGCTGGAACAAAAACAAAAAGCTGATATTGCCGATTATCTTTCGGGTGAGAGTGCAAAAGAACGTTTTTTCAATTACATCATAAGTGTGCCAAAACCATTGTGTCATAGCGTAAACTTCGCCCTTTTTTATACATTTATAATAGTTTAGTACTGTTACTTTAGTATAAGTAACCCATTAAGCCTATGTATAGCGCCAGATCAAGCAACAATAAATGCAAAAAAAAGTGCGAAGAAAGTAGGAAGGTGCAGCACCGTTATCCGATGCTGCGCCCTGAGATAAAATTAAAACCTAGTGCAATCGGGTATTGAGTTCGTCTATTACTTCTGCCCATTCGGCATCTTCAGCCAGTGCCTGGCGCAGAAAACTGGCCTGAGCATCGTTCCAGAACGGTGCGTCTGCGAGCGGCTGGGCAGACTTTAGTCCGCGATGCTCACTGATAAATTTTTCGATAGCCGGCTCGTCAGACGGTAAACCTAACTGCACGAATAAATCGTTAATACCGGGTTGTTGAGTAAACATAGTTGCCTCCTTGGGTGCGTTTATGTCTCATAGATAGTTACGCGCCCGGCCCGGAATTGGACCAATAACACGCAGCCGCGACAACCGTGGGGCGTGCCGCATGAGGTAAATAAATGCGCCTCCGGGTTAAACTCCCTTCTGATTCGCCGTTGGAAAGTGGTAACCTATGTTTTGTATCTAGTTTAACTTCAGAGGTAGAAATGAATTCGCGGGTAGTATTATTGGCCGTAGGCGTGTTGGTATTGGCACTGGGTATTGGTTATATGGTGTATGAGCAGGATAACAGTGCCCCGGTTACGACCATCCCGGCGGGCCCTGAGTCGCAAACTTCACCGGTGAACCCGGCTCAAGCCACAGTGAAAGATATGGCTTTAGGCAATCCCATGGCTCAGGTTCAGGTAGTAGAATATGCCTCTTTTACCTGCCCGCACTGTGCATCTTTTCATAATAATGCCTTTAAGCCACTTAAAGAAAACTACATTGATACCGGCAAAATTCGCTTTGTATTTCGCGAAGTGTATTTCGATCAGTTTGGCCTGGTAGCTTCGTTGATTGGCCGTTGTTCCGGCAATAGTGAAGATTACTTTAACTTTGTAGGTAAGGTGTTTGGACAGCAGCAACAGTGGATGGCCAGTCGCGACGGTAATACCATCCTTAATGAATTGGTAACACTGGGTAAGTCTGTGGGCTTGAATGACGAACAGCTGCAGGCTTGTTTAGGTGATGAAGCCAAATCTGAAAGGCTGATTAACTGGTATCAGCAAAACGCCAAAGCCGATGGCATTCGTTCAACACCAAGCTTTGTGGTAAACGGTAAACTAATGTCGAATATGAGTTTCGAAGAGTTTGCTAAAGTGCTGGATAAAGAACTGGGACTGTAATCAGGAACAAGCCGGCGTGATTGGAGCAGACCATTTATGGTCTGCGTCCTACGGACCATGCTAAAACATGTCCCAAAAGGTTCCGGACGTTTCGGTAAACCCGGGGTCGTTTTTAGCACCCAACAATCGCCACCAAATAAAAAAAGCTTGACGGTTGGTAATTTCGGCGGGATTTGCGCAGACAATTAATGGTCTGCGTCCTACGGACCATGCTAAAGCATTTCCCAAAAGGTTCCGGACGTTCTGGTGAACCCGGGATCGTTTTCAGCCCCCAACAATCACCACAAGTAAAAAAGCCTGCCGGTTGGTAATTTCGGCGGGATTTGCGCAGACCATCCATGGTCTGCGTCCTGCGGACCATGCTAAAGCATGTCCCAAAACGTTCCGGACGTTTTGGTGAACCCGTGATCGTTTTCAGCACCCAACAATCACCACAAATAAAAATGTATTGTAAACTCGTTAGTTATTTACAGGCTGTTTAAGTCGGTTTATTGCTTTGGCTCGCCGAGCTAATCTGGACTCATATTCAGATAGTTTTCGGTTGAGATATTCATCTACTAATGGTGGATACTTTGACTTTAGCCTTTCTAGGGGCTGTTGATCTTTCGTGA